>CALUOU010000039.1 GCA_944322335.1 uncultured Bacteroides sp. | reverse complement strand
GGTCATCGGGCTGAGCAGGCAGCAGGCGTTCCTGCTGAGGCTCTTTCTGGAAGCGGAGACGCGGCCCCTGTCCGTCCCCTCCATCGGCCTGAGCCTGTGGCCGCAGGACGCGGACACATACGCCTTGCAGGACCGCACCTACACCCTGGTGTGCCGCCTGCGCTCCTCGCTTCACGCGGCGGGGATGGAGATCGTGAAGGAGCAGGACGGCTACCGCCTGTACGGGAATCTGGCACTGGCGGAATAGACCGTGCGGAAGGGGCGCTATTTTCGGAAAACGCTTCTTGGCTGTCTCGAAACAAATCCGTTATTTGTAAAAAAACTCTTGGAGTTTACCTCTAATATGTCTATTTTTGTCCATGGCTTAAGGGGGTCATGTTTATGTTCGGACATGCTAACACAATGATAATCTTTGGATTATCAAATTTCTTTAGACTGTTCTTATGCTATGTTTGTATATACGAGACTTACGCGATTTTTAAATAGAAGATGGATGGCAACGTGTCAGCGATGAAAAACGTACTCAACTCATATGGTCTGATCTTAATGTTGGCCTGTGCGGCATGTGTCGTTTTAAGTGCTTGCGGCATCCGCCCGAAATACGATGCCCGTTTGATGCGGGCCGATTCTTTGATGAATCCTTGTCCGGACAGTGCTTTGGCCTTGATGGAAAGCTTTCCTGTTGCCGACCTGCACACACGGGCGGACAGTGCGTATTATGCCTTGTTGTTAACCCAAGCCCGTGACAAAAACTATGTGAGACACCGTCATGACTCGTTGATAAAGTTCGCGGCGGAGTATTTTGACGGAACCGGCGAAACAGACAGACAGGCACGGGTCTATTATTTGTGGGGAGGGGTGTTCAGGGATTTGAACGCTTACGGAAAGGCCATAGAAAAATACTCGAAAGCTCTTTCTTTGGCAAAAGAATGCCATGACTTGCAACAATTGGGTGTCCTTTATAATAACATGGCCATGCTTTATTATAGTGAAGACCTGAACGGCATAGCAGACTCTCTCTATTTGCGGATGGAGGAGGTAGCGGTGTTGCGGCAAGACAGTTTCTTGTTGGCCGAAGCTTTGGCGCAGCGCGGAAGAATCAAGATGGAAACGGACAAGAATGAATATGCGCAAGCCGGCCAACTCTTATCTCGCGCATTGGCAATAGCTGAATCTTTGGATGCAAAGTCATTGGAAGAGGACATATCTGCTTCATTAAGTACATTGCACAGCTGGATGAAAGACGGGGAAAAAGCGCTATCTTATGCAAAGCGCAGTTGGAATTTACGGAAAAGCCCTTATAATTATCGGGGATACATGCTGCTTGGGAACGGCTATTATCAAACAGGCGAGTATGATTCAGCCGTTGTCTTCTTGCGGAAAAGCCTTTCCTCCAATAGCCATAGGATCAAGTCTGATTCATATATGCTTTTGGCGGATATTGCAATGCTGCAGGGTGATACGGCACTGTCGCTTAAATACGAGAGGCTGTATTCGTCAAATTTGCATGCCGCACAACAGTCGCTGCAAAGTGTGGATATACTCCAGGCGACCCGTCTGGGAAATACAATTGACAATAAAAAATCTTTTTCTTCAGGCAACGGTTATTGGATTATCTTAGTCGCCGCCGTTGTGTCCTTTGCTTTAGCGGTAAGATATTTTCCTATTCGTCGCCCTGCAAAGGTGGATGAAGAACAGCGGCCAGATATTGGGCTGCCGCAAACGCCACGTTCTTCAGAGCGTCCTTTTTTGCAGGAAGAGGTGAGAATATTGGAGCGTAAGCGTAACACGCTAATGAAAGACGCTTATCAGCATTCGCAAGTCTATGATAAGATGCAAAGGATCATCCGGTGTTGCCGTACATCGGGAAATTCAGATGAAAGGCTCACGGAGGAAGACTGGAAGCAATTGGTAGCTGAGACAGACATGCGCTGGGGTAACATCACTTTGCGTCTGCAGGAGAAGTATGATCTGACAGTAGATGACATTCATGTCTGCTGTTTGTACCTGACGGATTTCTCCACTTCACATTTGCGGTTTCTGTTGGGATGCTCCCGCGATTCTGTTTATAGAAAAGGCTATAACATCTTGGAGAAAAAGATTGGAATATCCCGTAAGGCTTCTTCTTTAAGGAATTTCTTGAAGTCATTTTGAGAAAAATATCACACTTGTAAGACTCTTGAGAAGTGAAATAATACCAGGGGCTTGCACATGCGGATGCAAGTCTATCTTCATGGTTATCGAGTTCAAGCCTGGCGGCACGGCCGACGAGGCTTTGCAAAACTTGTAACGCATTTGTAGCCAAACAGCAACAAGCATGTAGCCTCTCTCCTCTACTTCTGCGCCAAAATTTAAACAAGAGATGAGGATTAAGTTGTTTATCTCCCTCTTTTGCTGCTGATCGCAACAAGCGCAACGACACGGGACATTAAAGGAAAAATCAGAGACGCCAAGACAGGCGAAGAGATCATCGGCGCTTCCATGGCTCCTTATTTCCAAGCCGCCGGTCTGACAGTAAACGGACGGACTTACAACTCTCCGGCTGTCCAAGCTCAATCCGACGCTTTCGCGCAATAATGTGAGACAATCAGATTATCCGATCCTCAATCTCTGGCCTCGGATTGCCTCCCTTCGCGGAAGCGCAGTCCGAGGCTTATTTCAGTCCTTCTCATTCAAAACAAACATATGGAGCCATGCGTTCCAAGTCTGCCGGCGAAAATTCATCCAGCAGGGAGAAGATCTTGAGACTGTGCAATTCCCCCTCTTGCCGACGATACTCCACAATGGCTTTAGCCTGATAGAAATTGAAATAAGGATGCCGGCGCAGCCTGTCCACGCTCACCCGGTTTAAATTGATGCGCCGGATGGCCTGCGGATCAACGCTGAACCATTCCGTCAGCAGACGGTAGTTGATGTGGATTTCCTCTAACTGCTTCAGATCGTAAAAGCCTCCCAAACGCTGACGGTAGTTCACGATCATGCGGGCAATGCCGCTCCCGATGCCTGGAATCCTCTTCAGCTGGGCAGTGTCGGCACAATTGAGCTCGATCACAGTGCCTGCCGGATATTTGGGCAAAGCGGAAGAAGGGCTTTCCACACTGTCTGCCGCGACGGAAGCCATGTAGAGGACAGGGACAGAAGACAGCCGGCGGGCTGTGTCTTCCGGCTCGATGATGATATGAGGAGCCAGCGCTTCGTATTGCGCTTGGGTCAGTCCATAGATCTTCTGGAAATCTTCGGGCCGCCTGAACTTTCCGCCTTTTTCGCGGTAGCGCAAGATGTTGCGCGCCATCCAGTCCGGCAACCCCAAGCGGCGGAAGGTGAGCGAATCGGCCGTATTGGGATTGAAAGGCATGGGATGCAGATTTTCCACAAAAGAAGAGCGGGAAGAAGGCCGGGAACGGCGGGAGACGGCATCATAAGAGAAGGCCGGCGAGGACGCTTCCTGCCGACGGATGGAGTCGACAAAAGAGCGGTAATCAGACAGCAGCCTCCTCCTCTCTGCCGACAACATGTCAAGAGCGTCAGCCGCCTGCCTGTCTGCCCAAAGGCGATAGGCACGGTTCGCGCCGCCGCACAGAAGGATCAGTGCAAGCAGCGCGAAAACACTTTTCCGGTCCCTTCCGGAAAAATGAAAGATTGATCGGATCCTGTCAAGCATGCCGGTCAGCTCATTTCAGCAAACCCAGTTCGTTGATGAAGATGCCCGCAATGGCTACCGGCGAGACAAACTTCAAGATGAAAACCAGTATGCGGTAGACGCTCACCTTCAGCGTGCCCCGATTGCTGATCTCTTCCCACAGGATCTTCTTGTCCAGATACCATCCGGCAAAGAGAGAGATAAACAGTCCGCCGGCAGGCAGCATGATCTTGGCCGTAACAAAGTCGAACAGGTCAAACAGCGTCATGCCGAACAGGGTGTACTCCTTGCCGATGCCCAACGAAAGCGAACAGACAATCCCCAGCACGATGCAGCCGCCCGTCACCAGCCAGGCAGCCCGGTTGCGGGTCATGCTGAACTCTTCATGCAAGTAAGCTGTCACCACTTCATGCAACGAGATGGTGGAAGTCAATGCGGCCAAGGCCAGCAGCACATAAAACATGACCGAAAGCACCACTGCCACCACGGGCAGGCCGCCAAAGGCTTGCTGGAACACGTTAGGAAGGGTGATGAACAGCAGGCTGGGGCCGGCATCGGGCTGTATGCCCACCGAGAAGGCAGCCGGGAAAATGATAATGCCTGCCAGGACAGCCACTGCCGTGTCGATACATCCCACGCTGAAGGCTGTCTTAGGCAAGTTGGTGTCGTTGCGGAAATAGGAAGCGTAGGTGCAGAGACAGCCCATTCCTAAGGAAAGCGAGTAGAACGCCTGCCCCATGGCGCCCAGCAGCACATCGCCGTTCACCTTGCTGAAGTCCGGACGCAACAGGAACTCAATGCCTTTGCCCGCACCGGGCAACGACACGGAGCAGACGGCCAGAATGAGCAGCAGCAACAGCAGCATAGGCATCATGATCTTCGACGCGCGCTCGATGCCTTTCTCTATGCCCCTCACCACAATGAAATGAGTGGCCAGCAAAAACACGACGAGCCAGAGCGCCGGCCGCCAAGGATGACCCGTGAAGCTGTTGAATGCGGCAATGAAGCCGTCGGCAGTCTTGCCCGCAAAGCTGTTGGTGGCAGCCTCGCCTATGAACTCTAAGGTCCAGCCTGCCACCACGGAATAGTAGCTCAGGATGAGGAAGCCAGCCAACACACCCATCCGTCCCACCCAACGCCAGTGGGTGCCGGGAGCCAGGATCTGGTAAGCGCGGGCCGTGTTGGCGCGCGAACGCCGCCCGATGACAAACTCGGCGATCATGATGGGGATGCCCATCAGCAACACACAACCGATGTACACTAAGATGAAGGCCGCGCCTCCATGATTGCCTGTCTCGAAGGGAAAGCGCCATATATTTCCCAACCCCACAGCAGACCCTGCCGAAGCAAGGATCACGCCCAATTTACTGCCAAAACTGGCTCTGTCATTTCTGCCCATAAAACACAGATAAATCTTTCAATTCGCAATTAATGATACTAATTTTGCGCAAATATAGAAAATGTTCCGTACTTTTGCATGCCAATTGTAAATTATTTGCGTATGATTCGTTTAATCAAGAGCTATCCGGTATCCTTGCTGATTATTGCGGCAGTGGTTTATCTTTCCTTTTTTACGGTGCCTTCCACGGACTTGAACGATGTGCCAAACATTGATAAAGTGGTACACATCTGTATGTATCTGGGCATGTCGGGCATGCTGTGGCTGGAGTTTCTGCGGGCACACCACAAGGACGGCACGCCGATATGGCACGCTTGGCTGGGAGCCTGTGTCTGCCCCGTCCTGTTCAGCGGGCTGGTGGAACTCCTGCAAGCCTATTGCACCACCAACCGCAGTGGCGACTGGCTGGACTTTGCCGCCAATACGGTGGGAGTGCTGTTGGCTTCGGCTGTGGGGCAGTTCCTTTTCCGCAAAGCGAGGCTGAAGAAAAAAGGAGATCAGAGATAAGCGGCGACCGCGCTTAGCTTCACTCCGTTTGAGCCTTTGATGAGAATCGTTTTCCCCACAGGCTTACGGGCTTTCAGCGCCTCGATGAGGGACGGAGCGTCCGGATAGGTGGGACAGGCATGGCGCGTTGCCGCAAACTGGCCGCCTACGAGAATGACATCCGAGAAGCCCTGCCCTGAAAGGTAATCCACCACTTCTTGATGTTCGGACAGGCTTTCTTTCCCCAGCTCCAACATATCGCCCAAGATGAGCATCTTGTGGGGAGCCTCCATTTGAGCGAAGTTCTCAATGGCGGCTCTCATGCTGGTGGGATTGGCGTTGTAGGCATCGATGATGAGGGTGTTGTCCGCAGTCCGCATCAGCTGCGAACGGCTGTTCCGGGGGACGTACTCGCCCAACGCCTGAGAGATGAGAGCCTCTTCCACTCCGAAATGGCAGCCCACGGCCGCAGCGGCCAAAGCATTGGGCAGGTTATAGCTGCCTATCAGCCGGGTGCTCACATGATGCCAACTGCCAGTAGCGCCACACCGCCAGTCGAACGACAGGCAGGGAGAGCATGCCGCCAGCCGGCCTTGTATGTCGCAAGCCTCATCACATCCGTATGTGACCTGTTTCAACCCCTCGCCCATCCGCACCAGGTAAGGATTGTCGCGGTGGAGAAAGACGAAAGCTCCCTCGCGGCGGCGAAGATTGTCAAACAGTTCTCCTTTGGTGCGGATCACACCTTCCAGCGAGCCAAACCCTTCCAAATGGGCCTTTCCCACGTTGGTGATCAAGCCACAGTCCGGCTCGGCAATATCCGCCAGCTCGCGGATGTCGCCTGGATGGCTTGCCCCCATTTCCACCACGGCCAGCTCGTGCTCGCTCCGCAGGCGCAGCAAAGTGAGAGGCACTCCGATGGAATTGTTCAGATTGCCTTCGGTGGCAAGGGTGCGGTAGCGTTGCGAAAGGACGCAGGCCACAAGCTCTTTTGTCGTAGTCTTGCCATTGGTGCCGGTAATGCCCAGAATGCGGGTGCCGAGCTGACGGCGATGATGACGCGCCAAAGCCTGAAGGGTGAGAAGGCCGTTGTCGGTCACAAGGTAACGCGGGTCTCCGGCGGGCGCGTATGCCGGATCGTCGACCAAGGCGTAAGAACAGCCGGCTTCCAACGCGCGGGCCGCAAAAGCATTGCCGTTAAACGTCTCACCCCGCAAGGCAATGAACAGGGAGCCTGCAGGGCAACGGCGGCTGTCGGTCGTCACGCCCGTGGAGGCCAGGAATGTCTGATAAAGAGTATGAATGTCTATCATGTTTTTTTCGTTTCTCATTTTCACAGATTTATTTGAACCGGCGGCAAAGATAGGGCTTTTTCCCATACGCCGGTTCCATTTTCAGCGATTAGTGATTCAGCGATCATCTGCCTCAACTATCTTTCTTCAGGGCAACCGCATCAACATTCCAACCGCCTTTTCAGGCATTTGGCGAACCGGCTGTCTGTGGTTACAATCTGACACTTTGCATTTCTACCCGCCTCAGAATCGCTTGTTTCCGTCCGGATGACCGGATGGCTTCAAAAAACGAAACGAAAATCCACAGTCGGCTATCTTTCAACGATATAGCGAAATACTTACATTTGAAAGAGCGTTTTCCCCCTGTCTTTCCCTGCCGTCAAAGGCCGCGAAACCACCCGCCTTTTCCACCGCACGCATACGGCGGTCTCACCGCACGCGCATCGTCCACACGCCACACGCATAAGCCAGAGCCGCCGCACGCGTGTCCCGGCATCGTTCCCATGCGTCATCTGTCCTCCTGTGACACGCAAATCACCCTCCCGATACGGCTTATTCCGCATCTTTATGCAGGATTTATATAGTCAACGCTTCTGTTTGGACGGTTTTGAAAATGTATGCTGTAAGCGAATGCAGGAGATCCCCATCTTTATGACAGCAAAACGGGGATTCTGCTGACAGTCAATCGCCTGTACACGCCGGGGCAGAAAAAGCGACGGACGCTTTCTGATGGCGGCTTATCCCGGTTTCGCGCTCTGTTTTTTGATGCGGTTGCCTTAGTCTTTCTTCCTAAGAGGCCGGCTGAAATTATAGCGCAGGGAGATGAGGAAATAGCTGCCGATCTGCCGTGTGTGGTATTCATACATTCCTGTGGCGGTGGTGGAACGGGTGTAGTTTTTCCGCTGGCTCAAGATGTCCTCCCAGCGCAGCTTCAACTCAGCCTGACGTTTGCGGAGAAACCGCCAGGAAAGTTCGGCATTCCACACAGCCTGATCGTCTTCCCCCGGACGGATATTGGTGCCGTTGCGGAAGGAGTATTCCGCATCGGTGATCATCCGAAGGTTGCCGGGAAGATCCACATGGGCACGGGCACGGAAACTGTAGTTGCGCGTGTAAACGGCGGTTCCCTGCAGGGAATTGGTGGAACGGCGGAAGTTCCAGTCGCCCGACAGGTCAAAGTTGCCCCATTTCGGCCTGTAGTTCAGGCGGATGCGGGCGTAGGCTCCAGTCGTACACGTGGCGCTGCGCTGAGGCAGGCGGGAGGATCCGTCGTTGAGCAGTCCCACTCTTTCGTCATAGCTTCCCTCGGTGCGGAGGTCAAGGCCAAACTGTCCGAACCGCTTGTTGTAGTGTACCGACCCGTTAGCGGCCCAGTTTCCGTTAAGGTTCGTGGGAAAGGTCTCGCGGCTTCCGGTCTGCGAGTCATAGATCACCGCCGTAGTCTGCGTGTTCAGCTCGTTGCGCCAAGAGGCATCGGCGTGCAGCCCCAGCTTAGGGCTGTGGAAGGCGAGCCGCACCGACTGGCTGTAGCCCGGCTTAAGATCGGGATTGCCGTGAGTGATGTAGAGCGGATTGCTGTTGTCCGTCAGGTTCAGCAGGCTGGAGAGGTCAGGCTGGTCGGTACTGCCCATATAAATCAGTTCAACGGCAGTCTCCTCCCGCTGCCAGGAGAGGCGGGCAACAGGCTCAAAGCCCGTGGACCGTCTCGTGGTGTCGCCCTCCATCAGCCCCGTCTTCTGGCGGAGGGTGCGGCGTTCGGGTCTGACGGTCAGGCTGAGGTAAGCGTTCCAAGGCTCCTTGTTACAGGTAAAGGCGACGGCTATATCGTGGCGGAGCGTGCGGCTATGGCTGCGGTTGCTCAGGCTGTCCACAAAGGCGGAGGCATAGCCAGCAGGCAGCTCCAGCCAAGGCAGGCTCTCGCCAAAAGCCGTGAGGTCAAACGTATTTCGGTCGTTGTGCTGGGTGTCGTAGGTCAGGGTGTAGCCCAGCATGAGGTGCATCTTCTGTCCGAAGCCTTGCGTGAGGGAGAGGCCGGCGTTGAGCGTGCGGTTGTGGCTGGGGCTTTCCTGGAACTGGTTCCGGTAGAGCAGAGAGTCTCCGCCCTGATTGCTTTGGAGCTGGTAATAAGTGGTAGCCGAGCGGCTGAAAGTCTCCCCTCTCCCGTCTCCGGCAGAATGGCGCAGGTTGAGGTTGAGGGAGGTGCCATGCTCGTTCAATACGCGGGAGGCGGTGAGGCTGACGGAATAGCTGCGCCGATGGCTGGAAGAGGAGTTTTGCCGCCGGTTCTGGTTGATGCCGATGCTGTCGGTGGGCAGGTCCGGTCCGTCGAAAGGACGAGCCACGTCCAGTCCCGTGGGTTGGCTGAAGGTGGCGTTGCGGCTTTCACTTCCGTTACCCGAGCGGTTGAGGCTGAAGCTTCCGTTGAGGTAAAGCAGGGTCCGCTTGTCGGGCTGCCAGTTCGCGCCGAGCTGGGCGTAAAGGCTGCGATTGTCACTGACGCTCTCCGATGTGGAGTGGCTGTACTGGTTGGCGGCGGTGAGATACTGCTCGTTGTAGCTGGCAGACTGGTTTCCCGATTTGAAGCGGCTGTAATTGACGTTTCCGTTCAGCTGTAACTTGTCATTCAGCTTCTGACTGAAGCTCGTTCCTAACGAGTGGCGCACATTGCCCCGGTAGTCCGAGTTCATCGTGCGGTTTCCGGTGCTGCCCACAAGGCTGAAGTTATTGCCGTTGGTCAGGAAGTGGTGCGTCTGCATCCGGTAGTCCCGCTTGCGGTGGTTGCCTTGCCCGGCCTCGCCTGTCAGCATCAGGTTGCCGCTCACCTCCGGTTTGGTCTGCAGGTCGAGCACGTAGTTCCTTTGCCCATCATCCATGCCTGTCAGCTCCTCTTGTTTCGTCTGCTTGTCATATACCTTGATCTGGTCAATGAGGTCGGCCTGAAGGTTTTCCAGAGCCATGGTCATGTCTCCGCCGAAAAAGGTCTCGCCGTTGAGATTGATTTCGCCAATGCTTTTCCCCTCGTAGGTCAGGGTCTTCTCCTGCGGGTCATACTCCAAGCCAGGAATGCGGCTCACCAATTCTTCCAGATAGGAACCTTCGGGCGCGGCGAACGCCTCCACGTTGATGACCGTGGTGTCACCCGACTGCACGATGTCCCGCCGCTGAGCCGTCACTGTCACCTCGGCCAGCTCGATGCCTTCATGCAAGACAATCTCGCCCGCCTGCCAGACCTCGCCCTCGCGGCTCATCCGATCCAAAGGGATGTAGGCCGTGGACATGCCCGTGAACGACGCTTTCAGCAGACAGTCTTCCCCACTTCCTTTCCGAAAACGCAAACGGAAATCCCCGTTCCTGCCCGTAAGAGTGCCTGCCAGCTGGACGGTGTCTTTCCCGCTCACCACCTGCACCGTGGCATAGGGCAGTGCCTCCCTCAGGGTGTCTCCATCAGCCTGCACCGAAGCGCACACCACCCTTCCCCACACCGTTCCTTCCGCCTGAGCGGCCAAAATCTGGGGGAGCAGTCCCAGCAAGCAGGTTACTATCATCCGGCAAAACACATTCATCGCATACAATTTTTCGCAAAGGTAAGTCTTTTCCGGCATTCGCTTCTCTAAGAATTAAGATAAAGAAGCGGTTCAGGCTTCTATTTTTACCTTCACCTGGCAACGGTTGCCAGCGGACAAGCATTCAGACACAGTGGTTCCCTGCAAAGTGAAACATCGCATCTGGCCTCAATTTTATCGCCGTTTTCACTCAAAATACAGATAAATGCACTATCTTTGTACGCGTCAAAAACCGCCTACTATCCGCATTGGCTTTTTACATTTGGAGGCATCAAGCCCGTTAAACATTTGTTTTGAGACTTGTCCATTACGACCTTACACACCATAAAGATAGGGGTGACCTTGACTTTTTCGTATCTCACTGGCATATAAATCATGATTTATATCTAAATTTGCGCCACTTTATCAAAGATGACTACGCCCATGAACTTTAAGACTGCCAAATTCATCAATGTCAACGGCAAACTGCTTGACCTGAATGTCCCCCGTGTGATGGGGATTCTGAATGTCACTCCAGACTCTTTTTATGAACAAAGCCGGACCATGGACTGGCGCGACCTGGTGCGCCGCATCCGGCAAATGCTGCACGACGGTGCGGACATCATCGATGTAGGAGGATGCTCCACGCGCCCCGGCGCGGACGACGTTTCTCCTGAAGAAGAAAAAGGGCGGCTGGAACGTGCGCTGGAGGCCATCCGCTACGTCAGTGCTGACGCGGTGGTCTCGGTAGACACCTATCGGGCGCAAGTGGCCCGCTGGTGTGTGGAAAAGTATGGAGTGGCCATCATCAATGACATTTCTGGCGGAACACTCGATGCGGACATGTTCGACGTGGTGGCTCATACGGGCGTGCCATACATCCTGACCCACATCAAAGGCTCCCCACGCACCATGCAGCGCTGCCCCACGTATAAAGACGTGGTGCGCGAAGTAAACCTGTTCTTTTCCAAGCGGGTGGAAGAGCTGCGCGAACGGGGCGTGAAGGACATCATCCTCGATCCCGGCTTCGGATTCGGCAAGTCGGAGTCACACAACTACCAGCTGCTCAAATCGCTGGACAACTTCCGGCTGCACGGCCTGCCTTTGCTGGTGGGTGTGTCGCGCAAAAGCATGATCCACCACGTCTTGGGCGTCAAACCAGATCAAGCCTTGAACGGCACAACGGTGGTGAACACCATCTGCCTCATGAAGGGAGCAAACATCCTGCGCGTACACGATGTTCGGCCGGCTGTGGAGGCCGTGAAAATCATCCAGCAAATGAAGAAGGAGGAAGAAGCATGTTTTTCGAGTTCACACTAAAAGATTTCATCGACATCCTGCTGGTAGCGCTCTTGCTCTACTACATCTATAAACTGATGAAAGCCTCCGGCTCCATCAAGATCTTTACGGGAATACTGGTGTTTATCCTGGCATGGCTCATCGTATCGCAAGTCCTGGAGATGCGGCTGCTGGGAAATATTTTTGATAAGCTGGTCAACGTGGGAGTGCTGGCGCTCATCATCCTTTTCCAAGATGACCTGCGACGCTTCCTGCTGACCCTCGGCTCACACGAGCACGTGAGCGCCTTCATCCATTTTTTCCAAGGAGGCAAGAAGAAAGAGATGGATCATTCCGATGTGATGCCCATCGTCATGGCCTGCATGAGCATGAGCAAACAAAAGGTGGGAGCGCTGATCGTGATTGAGCGCAACATGCCGCTGGACGACATTGTGCGCACGGGCGACCTCATAGACGCCAACATCAACCAGCGCCTCATCGAAAACATATTCTTCAAGAACAGCCCGCTGCACGACGGAGCCATGGTGATAAGCAAAAAGCGCATCAAAGCGGCGGGATGCATCCTCCCTGTCTCACACAACCTGGACATCCCCAAGGAACTGGGCCTGCGCCACCGTGCGGCAATGGGCATCTCACAAGTGTCAGACGCACACGCCATCATCGTTTCAGAAGAGACCGGCGGAATCTCGGTGGCCTACAAAGGGCAGTTTCACCTCAGACTGACAGCCGAAGAGCTGGAAAGCATTCTTACGAAAGTGCCTTAATCGGGTTTCCTCATATATATTGGCGCCGCAGGCAAGAATGCCTACATCTGAAAGGAGCGGCGATACTCCAGCGGAGTGCAGCCCACGTGTTTCTTAAACAGCCGCGTAAAGTGTTGCGGATATTGGAAGCCCAACTCATACGCCACTTGGCTTGCGCTCATGTCAGATGCGGCAAGGGTGTCTTTGGCCACGGAAACGATCTTCCGCTGTATGTGTTCCTGCGGGCTGAGTCCTGTCTCCTTCTTGATGAGATCGCCGAAATAGTTGGGAGAAAGGCAGACAAGGTCGGCAAAATAACGCACAGACGGAAGACCTTTCTCTTCGGCATTGTCTCCGCTGAAATAGCCGTCGAGCAGTTCTTCGAAGCGGATGAGCACATCCTTATTGGCTGAAGCGCGGGTGATGAACTGCCGCTCGTAAAAACGGAGACAATAGTCCATCAGCAATTCGATATGCTTCGTGATGAGCCTTCGGCTGTGTTTGTCGATGGGGCGAAGCAGTTCCATTTTGATTTTCTGAAGGCAGTCCATGAAGATGTTCCGTTCGTCCTGAGAAAGATGGAGCGCTTCATTGGAAGAGTATGAAAGAAAGGTATATTGCTTGATCTCCCGTCCGAGAGAAGTTCCGCGCAAGAGGTCAGGATGAAACAGCAGTCCGTGCGCATTGGGTCTTACGCCGGGAGCAAGAACGATCTCAGCCACCTGTCCGGGGGCAAAACACACCACTGTCCCCTCGTCGTAATCATACTGTTGCCGGCCGTAGCGGATGGGACCGCACTTGGTATCCTTAAGAAAAAGGGCATAGAGGCCATAGTTCACCGCAAAGCGTTCGGGAACGCGGGTGGCTTCATCAAGATTGACCACACCTACGAGCGGATTGAGCGTTTCCAGTCCGAACAGCTGACCGTACTGTTCCACAGAGTCGAGTCTGATAATGTCGTTCATAACAAGAGTCTTTAATGCGCTGCAAATGTACGGAATATAAACGGGACGCGGAGGGGGCCGTGGAGGTTGGTGAAGTTAAAGATATGAAATGCCTTTCTTTTTTAAGAAAAACGAACGCGCCAAATGCGACCGACATGCGCCTAAGCCTCATCATCGAAACAATGAGAGCCATCAATTCTTAAAAACGCCACCTTTATTCTTAAACTACTTAAAAAACAGGAGATTATTGGAAAGATTCCATATTTTTGTAATTAAGAAAAGATGTGTTTCTAAAGATTTACGAGAATTTTATTACAGGCAGCTTACGCTTTTGTCACATTAAGCGGCTGCTATAGCGAAACAAAATAAGCAGGCAAAATGGTTTGCGGATCATATCCTGACTATGCAGAGAGAAAAAACGTTCAAGCGGAACAGGACGTGCGGAAAGACGCATTGTCTCTACATTTTCACAGAACCAATCCCGCCCTCGCTATAACCGGGAAAAACAGAACGACAGATAATATAATAAAATAGGATTATGAAGAAAATGAAATCAATTACAGCAAGTCTCCTCGTTTTGGCTTTGTGTGCTTGTGGAGAGAGTGAAAGTCTTGCAGGCAAATGGGTGCAGCCCGTTCCCGACATGCCCCAGATGAAACAAGGATTTGTTCTGGAAGAAGGCGGGAAAGCTTCATCCGTCCATATGGCTACCTTGTCTTATGAAAATTGGGAAAAGCAAAACGACCGGCTTATCCTTTCGGGGAAAAGCATAGGCAACCGGCAAACGATCGCGTTCTCAGACACATTCGCCATCGAGAAGCTTACGCAAGACAGTCTGGTGTTGAGAAAAGGGTCGTTGAGACTGGCATATGGCAGAGAGAGTGATGCCGAAGCCGAGGCTTTGCCTCAAGCGGTGGAAGGAATATTGACCATCGGACACGAAACGCGCAGCCTGGCCATTCAAGGAGACACCAATGATTATTGGATTGTGGACAAGACCGGTGACCTGTACCGGCAATATGACTCAATCACGCAAGGGATAAAAAACGGACAGCCCGTTTATGCCAAATTGCAGGTTACAGATGCCGGACATTCGGAAGAAGGCTTTGCCAAAAGCTATGATAAAACGCTGCAGGTTGTGGGAATAAACGGCCTTGCTCCCTATAGTCTGGATTTGCGACTGTTCCGGGAAGGCGTACGGACGGAATCTGCAAACGGAGAGAAACGTTCCGCCTATGTCCTCTTCAGCCGGGATTCATTATTTGCCGATTTATACCTATCTGGCAGCGAGGCAAAAGAAAGGCTGCAGCGACGCACCTTGCCTGGCGGAGGACATGCGTGGAACATCGAGGATGACGACACCAAGAATCTGAGATTCGCGGACGGATGCTGGACAGTCAGCCAAAGGGGTAAGACACTGTTCAGACAATCTCCAAGCGACAATAACCGCGATTTGGGGAACTGGATTGAGGAGCATTACACAGGGCTGCTTCCTGCTGCCGATTGTCCGGGCATCGACTACCAATTGTATGTCCGCCATCGGGAACACAGCGGAGACGGGCAATTCCTTTTGCAGCTCACATATTTGGAAGCTGACAACGGCAAAGATGCGGCCTATACCTATATGGGCAGGCGATACACCTTGCGCGGCACTCCCGACAACAACGACGCCACAGTATGGCAGCTCGTATCCGACAATGGGAAAAACACCTTCAATTTCCTCTATGGAGCGGACGGACGGACGCTGACACTTCTGAACAGCCGTTTGGAAACGCCCAAGTCTGAATTGGATTACTCCCTCAAAAAGGCCGATTAAACAAACTTCAACCGGCTTGCCCATACTTGATTTCAAGAAGAAAAGGCAATGCCTCGCTCTATCAATCATGCAGGCATTCAGCCAGACCCATAGATATGCCATAAAGATAGAAGGCAAACATAACAGAGAGAAAAAAGATCCGCGAGACTTCCGGCAGCTGTGCCGGCCGAGTCTCGCGGACGTTTCAACGGAAGGATTGATGTGGTGTCAATCCTTTGTCATTTCTTATATCCGGCAGCCTTGGCGATACGCTTAGGCAGGTCGGTGTTGTCCATCTTGCCAGAGAAGAGCTTGCTTCCAGCCCCAATGGCATAGACCGGCACATAGCCGGCGGTATGGTCGCCAGAGGTCCAGCCTATCTTTGCGAGTTGGCACATCACTTGGCGCGCGGCTACGGCCACAGGCTCGTTCTTGGCATACATGCTGCCCACCAAGTGAGCTTGGCGTTTGCCGAACGACGATTCAAAAGCATCGCGGATAAGCTTCTCTTGCTCCCATGAGAGCGAGAGCTTGGTCCAGAACCCCATGGTCTCGCCCAGCAGCTGCTTCATTTCCTCCCAAGTGACCTTTCCGGCCTTCTCCTGACGCAGGCTGTTGATGCGTGCGGTCAGGGCCTCTTGTGACTGCTGCTGGCTGAGAAGGCTCTCCAAGCTGAGCGTATATCCGTCGCAGCCCAGTCCGAGACCTCCCGTCTCATGGTCGGCGCTGATGACGATGAGGGTTTCCTTGGGGTGAGCCTTATAGAACTGATAAGCCACGCTGATAGCCTCATCCAGATCGACCACCTCGTTGAATACCGTAGCGGGGTCGTTTCCGTGGCAGGCCCAGTCAATCTTCCCGCCTTCGATCATGAGGAAAAATCCCTTGCTCTTGCCCTTGGTCAGAAAGTCGATGGCACTGTTGGTAATGTCGGCCAGCGTAAGGTCTTCAGGAGTGCGGTCAATGGCATATGGCAGGCTTGCAGGATCCTTGCCCTCCTCCTGGATAAGGATCATCTTCTCGGCCTTCTCAGACTTGACCAGGTAGTCATCCACGCCTCTGGCAATGGTGTAGCCGGCTTGCTCAAACAGGGGGAAGACGGAAGGAGCCTTTTTGCCGTCGAAAGTAGTCTCAGGCTTCAGGAATCCGCCGCCGGCATAGAAGTCAAAACCGGCTTTGGGCAGGTCGAGCGCAATCTCATAATACATGTTGCGGTCGGGCTGATGGGCATAGAAGGCAGCAGGTGTCGCATGGTCCACACTGACGCTCGTAGCGATGCCCACACGCCGTCCTGCCTGCTTGGCCTGCTCAGCCACGCTCCTGAGGACCTGCTTGTTCATGTCTACGCCGATGGCGCCGTTATAGGTTTTGCTTCCGGTGGCCAATGCCGTTCCCGATGCCGACGAGTCGGTGATGGAATTGGTGGCGGAATAAGTAGTGGCGATGCCCACAGCGGGGAAAGTGGTAAAAAGGAGCGGCTCGATGCCGATGTTTCCTTCCTGTTCGGCACGGTACATCTCCGTCCCGTTCACTTGGTTCACGCCCATGCCGTCTCCAATGAAGAAGAACACATACTTCGCCTGCTGAGCATGAGCGACAGCCGCCAGCAGCACGAAAATCAATAAGTACGTCAAACGTTTCATAAATTAATGCGCTTTTTAAAATTGTCGGGCACAAAGATACACATTTGGCAGAAGTCTGCCGTGAAAATCAGATTAAAATCTTGTATCAATGCCGCCGGACGATCCGGCACAAAAAGGGGGAAGAAGACATTTCACAACATCCGCTTCCCCTAACAAACCAATTAGCTAATTTCAGTATACTATCGAATCATTTCTTCTGAAGAATGTCCATCGCATCCGAAGCGATCATCAGCTCCTCGTCAGTCGGGATGACAGTGACGGTCACTTTAGAGTCCTCTGTGGAGATGATGGCTTCTTCGCCGCGCACCTTGTTCTTTTCAGCATCGAGCTTCACGCCCATGAACTCCAAGCCTTCGCAAGCGGCCGCACGGCAAGAAGCCTGATTCTCGCCAACGCCTCCCGTGAAGACAATGATGTCCACTCCGCCCATGGCTGCGGCATATGCGCCGATGTATTTGCGGATGCGGTAGAAATACATCTTTTCAGCCAAGACGGCCCTAGGATTGCCGGCCTTAGAGGCAGCTTCCAGCTCACGCATATCGCTGGACACGCCCGACACGCCCATCACGCCGCTCTTCTTATTCAGAAGGTCGGACACTCCGGCGGGTGTCAGGTTCTCTTTCTCCATGATGTAGGTCACGGCACCGGCGTCGATGTCGCCGCTGCGTGTCCCCATCATCAAGCCCTCCAGAGGAGTAAGGCCCATGCTGGTGTCCACACATTTTCCGTCTTTGATGGCCGAGATGGATCCGCCATTCCCAATGTGGCAGGTGATGATGCGTTTGCCTTCGAGCTTCACGCCCAGGAAGCCACACACCCGCTGCGAGACATAGCGGTGGGAAGTCCCGTGGAAGCCGTAGCGGCGCACACCGTACTTCTGATAAAGTTCGTAAGGCACGGCATACATATAAGCATAGTCCGGCATGGTCTGGTGAAAGGCTGTGTCAAACACTCCGATTTGCGGGACATCAGGCAAGATAGCGTCGATGGCATGCACACCCTTGAGGTTAGCCGGATTGTGAAGAGGAGCCAAGTCATTGCAGGCAGTGAAGGCTTCGAGCACTTCCTTGTCCAGCAATACAGATTCGCTGAATTTCTCGCCGCCATGCACCATGCGGTGACCCACCGCATTGATCTCGTTAAGAGACTTGATGGCGCCATATTCGGCACTTGTAAGAGTCTGGAGAATGAATTCCACGCCCACGGTATGCTCAGGAATATTCTTTTCGAGGATTTTCTTCTCACCGCCGGGCAAGGTCAGCTTCAGGAACGAGCCAGGCAGTCCGATCTTCTCGATTCCGCCTTGGGCAATAACAGACTTGCTGTCCATGTCGAACAGCTTATACTTGATAGACGAGCTACCACAATTTAATACTAAGATTTTCATGCTATTGAGACTGATTAGTGTTTCTTTTATCGGATTAGGTTCCGCAGGCCCGGCTAAAGCCTGGACTTGCGGAGGTCGCGGATCATTGATTCTTCTTGGCAGCGATGGCCTGGTTGGCAGTGATGGCTATCATGCGGTAAACATCTTCAATGGAGCATCCGCGTGAAAGGTCGTTCACCGGTCGTGCGATGCCTTGCAGGATGGGACCTACGGCATCAGCATGTCCGAGACGCTGCACCAGTTTGTAAGAGATGTTGCCCACCTCCAGCGAAGGAACTACCAACACATTGGCATGTCCGGCAATGGCTGATCCGGGAGCCTTGCTGGCACCGACTTCAGGCACCAAAGCGGCATCGGCCTGCAGCTCGCCGTCGATGGCGATGTCCGGAGCCATTTCCTTAGCCAGCTTGAGGGCTTCGACCACCTTGTCCACCACTTCATGCTTGGCGGAGCCTTTGGTAGAGAAGCTCAGCAAGGCGACTTTCGGATCCATATCCACGATGGCTTTGGCCGTGCGTGCGGTACAGACAGCGATTTGCGCCAGCTGCGCGGCATCGGGCACCGGTGTCACAGCCACATCGCCCATCACCAGGATTCCGTTCTTGCCGTATTCGGGCGCATGGGTCAGCAGCAGCATGGCTCCCGACACGCACGTGATGCCCGGCGCGGTCTTGATGATCTGCAGGGCAGGACGAAGCACATTGCCCGTAGTGTTGCGCGCGCCGGCCAGCTGTCCGTCCGCATCACCATTCTTAATCATGAGGCAGCCTAAATAGAGCGGGTTCAGCACCAGTTCATTGGCTTCTTCCAGAGTCATGCCTTTTTTCTTGCGCAACTCATAGAGCAACTGGGCATACTCTTCCTTTTTCGGGTGATCTTCCGGATCGACAATGGTGGCTTTGCTGATATTGCCCAGCCCCCATTCCTTTGCACACGCTTCGATTTCCGCAGGTTTTCCCAGCAAGATAAGGTCGGCTACTCCGTCTGTCAGCACTCGGTTGGCAGCTTTCAAAGTGCGTTCTTCCGTTCCTTCGGGAAGGACGATACGTTGGCGGTTCGCTTTGGCCCGCTCAACGATTTCATTGATTAATCTTTGCATATTATATAATGTATAGAATATTCAGCAGTTTGAACTGCCCTGCAAAAGTACACAATTCTGCTATATGAATATTGCAATACCGCCTGTTTTTATGGCGTGTATGGCAAATATTGGAATATTTAACACTCACCGGATCACTTCCGGCGAAACCCCTTTGTACTGGTCCATGCACACGCCGATAGGGGCGCCTATGTAAGTCGGGTCACAAACCAAGTAGCGTGTGCCGTCGCCCAAGACAACATAGTCGCCCGGAATGTCCTCATCGAAGCAAACGGCAGCGGCAATGTGGTTGGGGTAGTCCAGCAGAATGGCTTTCAATCCCAGCAGGTCTTTCACCAGCGTGGCATAAAGCATGGCGCGGTCCTCGCAGTCACAATACGGGTAGAAGAACGTCTCATCGGGGAAAAACGGTTTCTCGTAGCCGAACTGGTCGCCGTCCGTCTGATACTCGAAAGCTGTCTGCACGAAGTTCAGCAAAAGGTTGGCCGCGTCTTTCTGCGATTTTCCCTCAATGGCCTGCTTCAATGCAGGATAAAGGCTGCCTCTCAGCCTCTCGCTCATAGGCGTGTGATAGTGCAAGGCCACATCACATTGCGGATAGTCACGATAGAAATCGATCAGGTTCCGGTTGACAGTGGTCTGCACGGTCACGGCTTTTGTGGAAGGGGTCAGCGTCCGTGTCAAGGCTTGCTCGTCAAAGGCAGGCACTTGGCTGAGGCTGAGGCTGACCAGGTTCTTGGCTTCCGCAAAGTTCCGCTTATAGGTATAGATCTGCAGAGAGCTGTCGGGATCCGGCTCAAACACGTAGTATTTGTCTCCGTCGATTGACAAATAGGGAGTGGAATAAATCGTGCCGGCTGTGGCCACCATCAGCTTCAGCCGGTTGTCAATCTTGGCCAGCTTCACCTTGTAGCCCGACTTGCTGAGGAGGAACATTTGCAGGAACACCACTTCGTTGGGGCGCTCCGCTCCATAAAGCTGCATACCTATCCGCTTGGTCAGCAGCAGGTATGCCCAGTCGCTCAGCCGCTTCTCCTTTTTCAGGGTGAGACAGTCTTTCAGCAGCTGTTCGTAAGGCTGTTTGCAGACGGCCTTCCACGCATCGGCCACGTTGCCCTCTTTGTTGCCCTTCAGCTCCAGGTCTTCCACAGCGTCAAGATCCACCAGGAAAGAAGTTCCGTAGAAGTCCACTTCCGTACGGAAGACAGCCCGCCCCGGCTGCACTGTCGGAGTGGGGATCTGTATAGGAGTATAAGGCAATCCGGGAATGTAGATGCCCGGCGCAGGCATGTCGGCCATGTCGGGCAGGTCAGGCTTGCGTACGTCGGGGCCTGTGCTTTCCGGCATTCCGGGCACAGGGCTTTCAGGCACTTTCAGCTTGCCCGGCTTGATTTCCACGGGAGGCAGTTGCGGGCGGTCTTTTTCAAACTCTACCGGATTCACCGGCTCCGGACGGGTGGGAACAGGGATGGGAGCAAACGCGTTGTATTCCTCCCACGTCTGCCGCAAGAACGTCTCAAATTCGGCGTCAGCCTTGTTCTTGAAGTCGTCGAACGCTTGCTGCTGCTGCTTGGCGAACTCTTCAAACTCCTTCTCGATGTCTTGCGCGTATGAGCAGGCAGGCCATGCGAGGCAGGCGCAGGCCATCAGCCAATATCTTGCTTTGTTCATAAATGTCTGTTTTTCAAAAGTCTCATTGTATAATCACCATGTCATAGGAGGCGCACCGCTTGTCGCCGGGGATGGCGTAAATCCACTTCAGCACATTCTCATAGGTCACATTCTCGGTGAAGGGGATGTTTTCCTTCGTGGCTACAAACATCATGTTGATTTTCTCGCTGGGTTCCCCCTGTTTCTCCATGCGGTAGTCCACAGCGTCGCTGAAGGGTATATGGTATTCCTTTTCGGCGGTCAGCAGGGCGTCCCCCTCGTAGTCGTTGGGATAGAGCAGCGCTCCCCCGTTGCTGTCAAACCAGAAGAATTTCAGGTACGAGTCCGTGCCGCGCACCTTCAGGGTGCAGGTAAACACGTCGCCCTCTTTGTAGAGGGTTTCCATGCCTTTCACCTCCAAGGCGTATGTCTTGTCCACCTGATTGTTTTTTTGCACTTCCGCATCGATGGTCACCACCTTGTAAAGGCTCCGGCTGTCCACATCCCATATTTCCTCCACCTCCTTCCTGGTGACATTCACCATGCCGCCAATGGCCAGGACGTTCATCTGAGAATAGGCTTCGCTGAATTCAGTCCCGCTTTCCTGAGTGATTTGTCCGAACACCGACCACACATTCTCCATCACACCCGCCTTGCGCAGGGCCTCCTTCTTCGCTTCCAGAAAGGCGCGCTCCTCGGCCTCCTTCAAGGTCACGTTATCACTCACCTGCCAGCGTCCTTGGGCGCCTTTCACCTTGACGGGCTTCTGCGCGAAAAGCGTGGCAGATGTTCCTAACAGCAGCAGGCAGAAAATGCCTGCCGCCCATAGTTTCTGTCTCATCAATGTCTCCTCTGTATTTTTTTAAATAAATATGTGTGTGCCGTATCAATAGCCCAGTTTATCCAAACTCTTGCCCAGCTCGTCGGCCTTGTCGCCCAGCTGTTTGCGGATGGCGTCGATCGCCGCTTTATTGGCTTCCTGCGTGCTATAGCCTATGGTCACCATCACTTCCACATTGTTGTTCTCCAACGTGCGGTACACTTCCACCAAAGGAATGGTGCGCCCTAAGGTCGCCGAGATCACACTCTTGCTGGCAGCCACCACACTGGACAGGCTGGCAGCCTCTTCCTGCCCCATATCGTCGTTGGCCACTTTCGTGTCTATCATCTGCGACACTCTGGTCTGGATTTGTCCGGCCAGGTCAATCTTGGCGGCGTTGGTGGCCTGCAGAGCGGCAGACGACTGGTTTCCGCCGATCGCTCTGGACGACGCGACATACCAGAACGGCTCGCCTTCCATGGTCAGCTCAGCCTGGCGTTCCCACGCATCCTCCAGCTGTTTGGCCAAGGGGAGCTTGCCCACGGGGGTTCTGAAGCCTTCTTTTGTCAACCTTTTGGCTTCTTTCCGGGCTTCCTTGATGGCTTTTTTCTTCAATTCTTTATCCAAGATCTTTTCATGTTTCTTTAAATCCTTGTAGTCATCTCCCGTAGCACGTACCTGTGCGTTAACACTGATGGCAAACATCATCAAAAATGCAGCAAATGCGCTGACTAATACACTTTTCTTCATAATAGTCCTTTTTAATAAGTTAATATACTGTTTCTGATTTTACATGTCTATACTTTGCAAATGTAGGCATTTATTTCTAATAACCTTAAGATTCATTCTTTTTTTTCGAGAAAGAAAAGCATTTCATGCTGTAGAACATTTATTCTGGCCATTTTCAGCAGGATGCATGTACAGTTGTCGCAAAATGCCTGCCGAAGCGTGGCTCTTGCGGAAAAGGGTCTGTTTTTGGCCGGAATTTCACAACCCCCGGCGACATCCGCCTCCTTTCCCATCGTGTGAAAATCGGTCAAATATGGTGTAAAAATCGGTCAGACCCCATATCCGGTGTCAACATAGACGAGCTTTCACACAGACGTGAGCAGAAACAAGGAGACGAAGAAGGTCTCAAAGTGAAGTTTCACCTCAAACTACTGTATTCCAGCATTTTCAGGTGAAACCACCACAAATGCTCGTGAAGGGTGAAACCGGCCTTAGCCTTCACCAAAACAAGTTGTAAGACAAGCCATTGCATCCTTGATGAAAGCGTGAAGCTTTCAAGCTGATTTTTATAAAAACTAAGTTGAAAAGAGGGCGGAATCAAGTTGGATATTCCCCGAAAATGACTTGATTTTTGAAGCAGATGGCTTTTCTGAAGCAGATGGCGCGTATCTTGTACAGACGGCACGCGTGCGGCGGAACCGGATGACGCGTGCGGCGGACGGACGGCACGCATGCGGCGGAACCGGATAACGCGTGCGGCGGAACCGGATGACGCGTGCGGCGGACGGACGGCACGCATGCGGCGGAACCGGTTGACGCGTGCGGCGGAATTGGCTGGCGCGTGATTGCCTATTCATGGAAAAAGCATGATTCTCCACTTTTTTGCAAAT
>CALUOU010000038.1 GCA_944322335.1 uncultured Bacteroides sp. | reverse complement strand
GAAAGTGAATAATGGAGAATCAAGGAGAAATCATACTATACCAGCCCGACGAAGAACCATTGTGGAAAGAACAACCCCATAGACGAAACATATAATACTCCATTATTCCGCCTGCCCTTTGCGAACGACCGCAAGAGGCAGGCGGCTTTCTTTTTGAATATATTTGCATGGGTGTTCACGACAGTGACGGTCATCGTGGGGCATGGCCAGCATTTTTGCTGCATGAACGGGAGCGGATAAGGGAGATAGAAGCCGAGTCCGCCGAAATACGGCAAGTGCGCCGCGACATCAACGCCGCCCACCGCCACATCATTTTTGATTAGTCAGGGCAACCGCATCAAAAATACCGACCACCTTTTCAGGCATTTGGCGAACCGGCTGTCTGGTTACAATCTGACACTTTGCATTTCTAACCGCCTCAGAATCGCTTGTTTCCGTCCGGATGATCGGAGCGCTTCAAAAAACGGAATGAAAATCCACAATCGTCTGTCTTGTAGTAATATAGCGAAATCCTTACATTTCAAAGAGCGTTTTCACCCCGCCTTTTCCTGCCTTCAAAGGCCGCAAAAACATCCGCCTTTTCCACTACACGCATACGATATTTTCACCGCACGCGCATCGTCCGCGCGCCGCACGTGTAAACCGGAACCGCCGCACGCATGTTCCGGCATCGTTCCCATGCGTCATCTCTCCTCTTGTCACACGTGAATCACCTTTCCGACACGGTCTGTTTTGTATCTTTATACAAAAATGATATACTCAACGCTCCTGTCTGGCCGGTTTTGAAAATATATGCTGTAAGCAAATGCAGGATATCCGCATCTTTATGATAGCAAAATATGGATCCCGCTGACAGTTAGTCTGTCATGAACGCCTGTACACATTGGCAAGAAAAAAACGGCGGACGCTTTCTGATGGCAGCTTATCCCGGTTTCGCACTCTGTTTTGATGCGGCTACCCTGATAAAGATGTAGATTCCTTCCATAAACTACCAAAAAGTTGTTTATTCTTGTATATATAAATATAATTTAATATATTTGCAATCATTTTAATGCTTAACTTATTAAGTTTATGAGAAAGAGGATAGAGTTATGTTTAGCATTTCTATTTTATGTAGGAATAGTGGCAGCGCAAGTCGCTCATGTGAGCGGCAGGGTGGTTGCGGACGAGAGCGGAGACCCCATTGTGGGAGCCTCTGTGCAACTGGAAGGAGCCGGCTGGGGAACCATTACCGATGCTGACGGACTGTTCAGGCTGGACAATATTCCGGAAGGGGTGGATAAGATAGTGGTGTCTTTCATCGGTATGAAAACGCAGGAAGCGGACATCCGGCCTGACATGGTGGTGAGGCTGGAAAGCGACATACAGGCATTGGACGAAGTGGAGATACAGGTGGCTTACGGAACGGCCAAACGAACTTCGTTGACAGGCGCCATTTCCAGTGTGACAGCTGAGGAAATTGCCAAAAGGCCGGTGAGCAGTGTGACGGCGGCGCTGGAAGGGACGGCCACAGGCATTCAGGTGAACAACACTTACGGACAGCCGGGCGAAGGTCCTAGCATACGTATTCGCGGTTTCAATACCGTCAATGGAGACAACAGTCCTTTGTACGTGTTGGACGGGGTGCCTTTCGGAGGAAACATATCCGACCTTAATTCGGCGGACATTGAGAGCATTTCCGTGCTGAAAGACGCTTCATCGGCCGCTCTTTATGGCAACAGGGCTGCCAATGGAGTCATTCTGATCACCACTAAGAGAGGCAAGAGCGATCGGGTCAGTGTGGATATCTCCATCACTCAGGGCATGTACACACGCGGCATTCCTGAGTATGACCGCTTGGGTGCGGATGACTGGATGGAGGCCATGTGGTTGGGCTATCGGAACCAGCTTCTCACAAACGGAACGTCGCTGACAGAGGCCAATGCTATGGCTTCTCAAAATCTTATTCCTGAGGTGATCGTTTACAATATCTATAACAAAGGAGATGGCGAACTGTTTGATGCCAATGGAAAACTGGTGCCAGACGCGCGTATTAAAGACGGATTTAAAGATGACTTAGACTGGTATGATCCTGTCGAACGCATCGGCTACCGTCAGGAATATAACCTCAGTGGCGGCGCGGCCTATGAAAAGAGTGATTTCTATTTCTCAGCCGGTTACCTGAATGAGCAGGGGTATATCAGCAATTCGGGCTTTGAACGGCTGACCGGAAGGGCTAACGCGAACTTGAAGCCCACCCGATGGTTCAAGGCGGGAATCTCTTTGTCCGGCACTCATCAGGTGACCAACCTGACTAACGGAGACGAGACAGGATCCTATACCAACCCTTTCATGTATGCGCGCAGCATGGCTCCCGTCTATCCCGTACACATGCATGACATGGAGACCGGCGCTTATCTCTATGACGAAAGCGGCAACCTGATGTATGACGGAGGATCGGAGTATGGCCGTCCGCAATATAACGGCCGGCACATTGTCTGGGAGAATGAGCTGAATCTGGATCGCACTTATCGTAACACGTTGAATGCGCAACTTTATGCCGAGTTCAAATTCCTTCGGGATTTCACCTTTACGCTGAAGGGGGATCTGAATGTGCGCAACACAGAAAACCGTGTCTATAATAACTCAGAGATAGGCGATGGGGCAGGCAACAACGGACGTGCCAGTCGTGTGATCTACCGTTATAAGAACTACACTGTGCAACAGCAATTAAACTGGCACCGCATGTTCGGCAAGCATTTTGTGGATGTGCTGGCTGCTCATGAGGCGTATTCCTATCAATACAATTACTTGTTTGGCAGCAAGGCCAGCGAGACCTTTGCCGGAATGGCGGATATGGTGAACTTTACGGAAATCACTGACTTGACCGATTATGAGAACAACTACCGCACGGAGAGCTATTTGGGACGTGTGCGCTACAATTATGCGGAGAAATACCACTTGGAAGCGGCTTTTCGCAGAGACGGCTCTTCCCGTTTCCATCCGGATAACCGCTGGGGCAATTTCTGGAGCATAGGCGGAAGCTGGGTGTTGAGCGAAGAAGCGTTCATTAAGCCCTATCAATGGATTGACATGTTGAAACTGAGAGCCTCTTACGGTGAAGTAGGGAACGATGCCGGTGTGGGCTATTATGGCTACATGGCTCTTTATACCATCGATCAGAATGCCAATCTGGCTGCCTTGTATAAGAGGCAGAACGAGGCTTCCGACATCAGATGGGAGACGACCAGCTCGTTTGGTGTGGCTTTGGAAGGAACTTTGTTTGGCCGGATGGAGCTCTCTCTGGAATATTTCGACAAACGCTCCCGGGATCTGCTGTTCGATGTCAATCTGCCTCTCTCTGTGGGAGCCACCACTTCTACTTCTGCCGTAGCCACTATTACTGAGAATTTGGGAAGCGTGTCCAACCGGGGCGTGGAAATCAGTGTGAGCGGGGATGTGGTCCGGAGCCGGGATTGGGTGTGGAACGTGGGATTGAACGCCACTTTCCTGAAGAACAGAATTGTCCGCCTGCCTGAACAGCACAGAGAAAACGGCCTGATCAACGGCACGAAAAAGTACATGGAAGGACATAGTATCTATGACTTTTGGATGTACCAATATGTGGGAGTGGATCAGATGACCGGCAACTCTCTTTACCTGCCCGATCTGGAAGCCTATAGTCTGGAAGAGATTCCGGAAGAATACTTGGTGCAGATAGGGGATCAGTATTATACGACCTACACCACTTATGCCAGACGGGACTGGAGCGGAAGAGCCATTCCGAAGGTGTACGGCAGTTTTTCCACTTCTTTGCAATGGAGGAATCTGACGCTTTCCGGCCTGTTTACTTACTCCTTAGGAGGCAAGATCTACGACTATTCATACGCCAGCCTGATGGGCATGACCAGCAATCCGGGCGCTGCCCATAAAGACATATTGAAGTCTTGGCAGGGAGTGCCGGATGGAATGACCGAAGATTCGCCTGGCCGCATAGACCCTGACGGGATTCCGGCCATCAATTATGGGCTTAGCTCGAAGAACAACGCTCAGTCTACACGCTTCCTGACCGACGCTTCCTATCTGGTGATCAAAAATGTCACGCTGAGTTATGACTTCCCTAAACAGCTCATTCAGAAGATTGACCTGAGATCGTTGCGTCTGAACGCTTCCATCGAAAACCTGGCTACCTTTACTCATCGGAAGGGCATGAACCCGCAACAGAACTTCAGCGGAACCAGTTCGGATGTATTGGTGACTCCCAGAGTGTTTACCTTGGGGGTTAATGTCAGTTTTTAATGTATCGGAAAGGGTGGGATAAGGGAGTTGAAAAGTCAAGATCGGGCGGATTTGCGGACAAGTCCGCTTGTCAACTGAAAACAAGACACTAAATAACTTACGAATATGAATATGAGAAGATATAAAAAGATCGTAGCCTTCGGATGGGCTATCAGTCTGTTCTGCTCTTGCGGAAGCGGCTGGCTGGATACAGCTCCCACTTCGTCAACAGGCTCTGCCACGGCTTTTGAGACCACGGAAAATGCGGCCATGGCCATCAATGGTTTATGCAAGATGATGACCCGCCAATATCTTGAGTCACAAGGTTTCAACGGGGAAGGTACTATCAAGATGTATTATGGAAATTATCCCAGTGAGAATTTCTCTGTCAATTTGCCCGGGTGGAGCAACACCATCAACGGACGTTACCTCGACAACACGACCAGTACTTATGGCTATTATCCTTGGTACTATTACTATAAGTTGATAGGCAATGCCAATACGTTGCTGGCCAACATTGACCGTGCCAGCGGTCCGCAGGGGGAAAAGGATTTTATCAAGGCGCAAGCTTACACGTTCCGTGCTTACAGCTATCTGATGCTGGCACAGCTGTATGGAAACCGTTGGGCAGACTCCAATGAGGGAACGTCCGAGGCACTGGTGCTGCGTACTGAGCCGACCATGGATGACATGCCGCTTTCTACATTAGGTGAGGTGTATGAGCTTATTTATAACGATTTGGACAATGCGGTCAGACTCTATAAGGCTTCAGGCATGGAGCGGGCCAGTGATGACAACTACAGCCCCGATCTGAATGTGGCTTATGCCGTTTATGCGCGTGCCGCCCTGACGAAGCAGGATTATCAGCGGGCACGCGAGTATGCCGTTCTGGCGCGTGAGGGCTATCCTCTGATGAGCGTTTCAGACTATGAGGCTGGTTTCTGCACGCCCAACAGCGAATGGATATGGAGCAGCTACGGCGCTTTGGACGAGACGCTCTATTATTATTCTTACTTTGCCTACATCGCCTATAATTCCAGTGCGAGTGCTGTCAGAAGCTATCCGAAATGCATCAGTAAAGAATTGTATGACCGGATTCCGGCAACAGACATCCGCAAGTGCCTGTTCCTTGATCCGCAGACCGATGAATACGATGCAAACACGGGAAAAGCGGCCAGCAACAGCGTTTTGGACGCACGGGCGCGTGAGGAGTGTCCCGGTCTGCAAAGCAATGCTACGGTCTATGCTTACATGCAGTTTAAGATAGCGGCAGAGGACATGCCTGGCGTGGGACATCTGAATCATTTCCGTTCTTCAGAGATGTACTTGATCGAAGCTGAGGCCGATTATTTCCTGCGTGATGAAGACGCTGCACGCAAGGCTTTGCTCGCCTTGACGCGGGATAGCGGACGTGATCCGGAGTATGCTTGCGCTCAGACGGGTACGGAGCTCTTGGAGGAAATCAAAAAATACCGTGCCATCGAATTGTGGGGAGAAGGCTTTGAATGGTTCGATCTGAAACGTTGGGGAGATGCTATCGAACGTAAGTCGTTTGCCGACGGCGGAAATTTCATCACAGTCTTGGCCGTCACGATCGGGCCGGGCGACAACAACCGTTGGACGTGGCGTATCCCCAACCGGGAGACTGACTATAACCATGCCCTTGGCAAAGATCCGGCTTCGGAGGAATAGGGGGGCGGGCAATCCGTGTTCCGGCATACGAGTTGCCGACAGCTTGCCGTTGAATATCTGCTTAGCTGTGGACATTGGCGTCTGCGGCTCAGACAATGGATTATTAATTAAAAAACGATACACAGATGAAAAGGATAATCATTTTAGGTGTGCTCGCTTTGGCCGCGCTGACGGCTAAAGCTGACATTCCGCTTTGGTTGCGCGATGTAAGCATATCGCCAGACGGAAAAAACATCGTATTCTGTTACAAAGGAGACCTCTACAAGGTTTCAGCAAAGGGAGGAAAAGCGGTGCGGCTGACAACGCTGGATTCTTATGAATGCAATCCGGTATGGTCTCCTGACGGGAAAGAGATTGCCTTTGCCAGCGACCGTAGGGGGAATTTCGATGTTTATGTGATGGCGGCAGAGGGAGGAGCGGCACGCAGGCTGACATTCCATTCCAGTGCGGAAATTCCGTCGGCATTCACGCCTGACGGGAAATATGTTCTTTTTTCAGCTGCGATTCAAGATCCTGTCGAGAGTGCGCTTTTCCCGAAATCGGTGCTGACGGAACTCTATCGTGTTCCCGCACAAGGAGGGCGCACAGAGCAGGTGCTGGGAACTCCCGCCGAGGCTGTCTGCTATGATCCGGACGGCAAGCGTTTCTTCTATCAGGATTGCAAGGGATCGGAAAGCGAATGGCGCAAGCATCATACGTCTTCCATTACCCGTGATGTCTGGATGTATGAGACCGCAACAGCGCGTCACACCAATCTGACGGCGCGGGAGGGAGAAGACCGCAATCCGGTGCTGGCTCCGGACGGGCAGACGCTCTATTTTCTGAGTGAGCGCAATGGAGGGTCGTTTAATGTCTATGCGTTGCCGTTGGGCAATCCGCAGGCAGTCCGTGCCGTGACCCGTTTCCACACCCACCCTGTCCGTTTCCTCTCGATGAGTCGAGAAGGAACGTTGTGTTATACGTATGACGGAGAGATCTACGTTCAGCCTGTTCAAGGAAAACCTGAAAAGCTGCACATAGATTTGGTGCGCGACGACGCTCCCCAGCTGGTCACTCTGAAATATTCGCGCGGAGCCACTTCGGCTACGGTATCGCCCGACGGGAAACAGGTGGCCTTTGTCGTGCGTGGCGAGGTGTTTGTCACTTCTGTAGATTACGGGACAACCCGCAGATCACCCATACTCCAGCAGCGGAAAAAGGGCTAAGCTTTGGCCCGGACAGCCGTACCTTGGCTTATGCCAGTGAACGTACAGGAAACTGGCAGCTTTATCTGGCCAGGATCGGACGGGAAGAAGACCCGAACTTTCCCAACGCTACTGCCATTGCGGAAGAGGTGCTGCTTCCTTCGGAAACCGTGGAACGCGCTTATCCGCAGTTCTCGCCAGATGGCAAGGAATTGGCTTTCATCGAAGACCGCAACCGTTTGATGGTGATGGAACTGCAGACGAAGAAAGTGCGCCAGATCACAGACGGATCCACTTGGTATAAGACGAATGGAGGCTTTGCCTACCAATGGTCTCCCGATGGAAAATGGTTTGCGCTCGAATTTATAGGGAATAAGCACGATCCTTATAGCGACATCGGCTTGGTCAGCGCGGCAGGCGGCCAGCCCATCATTAATTTGACTCATAGCGGATATGCCAGCGAATCGCCCCGTTTCGTGTTGGACGGCAATGCCATCCTTTTCAAGACCGAACGTTACGGAATGCGTGCTCATGCTTCTTGGGGGTCGCAGAACGATGCCATGCTTGTCTTTCTCAATCAGGACGCTTACGATAAGTTCTGTCTGAGTGAAGAGGATTATGAGTTGCGCAAAGAGATGGAAGAAGAACAGCAAGAAAAGGCTGCCGAGGAAAAGCTGGGCAAGAAGAAAACCAAGGCCGGTAAGGAAAATGGTGAACGGCAAGCTGTCAAGCCTCTTGTGGTGGAGACGGAAGGATGGGAGGACCGGATGGTGCGTCTTACTCCCAGCTCGTCGGATATGGGCAGTGCCATTACCTCGCCTGACGGGGAATCCTTGTATTATGTGGCGGCTTACGAAGCCGGACTTGCTCTGTGGGAGATGGACTTGCGCAAAAAAGAGACGAAACTCCTGCATAAGCTGAGTAGCGGGTGGGCTTCGCTTGATATCGACAAGGACGGAAAAAGCCTTTTCCTCTTGAGCGGGCAGAAGATGCAGAGGATGAGCTTTTCCGGAAAGGAATTGAAGCCTATCTCCTATCATGCTGCGGTCAAGATGGATCTGGAGGCTGAACGTGCCTATATGTTTGACCATGTGTATAAGCAGGAGAAGAAACGTTTCTACAGCGAGCGGATGCACGGAGTAGACTGGGAGGCCATGACTGAGGCTTACCGTAAATTCCTGCCGCACATCAGCAACAACTATGACTTTGCCGAACTGCTGAGCGAATGGTTAGGCGAACTGAATGTGTCGCATACCGGCGGGCGTTATTATCCTTCCAATGGTGGCGATAAAACATCCCAGTTAGGCTTGCTCTTTGATTGGAATTATCGGGGAGAGGGACTTCGCATTGCTGAGGTGTTGGAAAAAGGCCCCTTTGACAAAGCCTTCTCCAAGGTAAAGGCGGGACACATAGTGGAGAAGATAGACAATCGGGAAATCACGCCAGAAGCAGATATGAGCGTCTTGCTCAATGACAGAGCAGGCCGCAAGACTTTGGTTTCCTTTTACGATCCGCAGACAGATCGTCGCTGGGAGGAAGTGGCCGTCCCTGTCAGTCAGGGGGAGAACAGCGATTTGCTTTATCGCCGATGGGTGAGGCAGCGTGCCGCCGATGTCGCAAAATGGTCTGACGGCAGGTTGGGCTACGTACATATCCAGTCGATGGATGACGATAGCTTCCGGGATGTCTATGCAGACATTTTGGAAAAGTATAACCAGTGTGAAGGCATCGTTGTCGATACCCGTTTCAATGGAGGCGGCCGCTTGCATGAAGACATTGAGGTGCTGTTTAGCGGGAAGAAATATTTCACCCAAGTCATCCGTGGGCGAGAAGCGTGTGACATGCCCAGTCGGCGATGGAACAAGCCTTCCATCATGTTGGTCTGCGAGGCCAATTATTCCAACGACCATGGCACTCCTTGGGTGTATGGCCATTGCGGGCTGGGCAAACTGGTGGGAATGCCAGTGCCGGGCACCATGACCAGTGTCTCGTGGGAGCAGCTGCAGGATCCTTCGCTGGTGTTCGGCATCCCTATCGTCGGATACCGCTTGCCCGACGGCAGCTATTTGGAAAACACACAGCTGGAGCCGGATGTCAAGGTAAGCAACTCTCCCGAAACCGTGGTCAAAGGGGAAGACACCCAGCTCAAGACAGCAGTGGAGGAGCTGTTGACGGAAATAGACGGCGGCGCGTCTAAGGAATAGCGAATGGCTTTATGATATGCGCTGGAAGTTGGGAGGAGCTATAGGGGGCTTTCGTTTCGCTCGGAGATTTAGGGACTATGGCTTGGCTATTTGGAAGCGGCTCTGCCTGTAGCTCCTTCTGGCTGTTTTTTTCCCGTCCTTAAAAAAGTGTGGAGGATTGACTGATTTTATTGTAACAGTTTTGTAAGATTACCGCAAAAAGTATTACCTTTGTGGCATGTCAGCCGAGTGACAAGAATCATGATACCATCCTTAATACACAAGAAGAATTATGAATGATGACTACACTGCTCACGTCAACGAGATCGTGAGCCAATTGTTCCATTTCTTGGAACAAAGAGTTTCAGCAGAAGACATGTGTCGCATCCGCGATGCGTATGCTTTGGCTGCCGATGCCCACAAAGACCAGAAGCGTAAGACGGGTGAGCCGTATATAATCCATCCGATTGCCGTGGCGCGCATCGTGGCCGAAGAATTGGAATTAGGGCCGAATCCTGTGATTGCGGCTTTTCTGCATGATGTGGTGGAAGACACTTCTTACACCATTGATGACATCCGTAAACGTTTCGGCGAAGATGTGGCTTTTCTGGTGGGAGTAGTCACTAAGCAAAAGAAAGAGACGTATGAGCGTTCCAAGCAGGTGGACAATTTCCGTCAGATATTAGCTTCCGTGCAGTTTGATGTGCGTGCCATTCTGATCAAGCTGGCCGACCGCTTGCATAACATGCGCACCTTGGACAGCATGAGTTCTGAGAAACAGATGAAAATAGCCGGAGAGACGGACTATTTTTATGCCCCGCTTGCCAATCGTTTGGGGCTGTATCATGTGAAGTCGGAGTTGGAGGATCTGTCTTTCCAATACCGTTGTCCGCGTGAATATGAGCATCTTCGCATGCTGATGAAGACAGAGCAGGAGAGCGAGAAGGCGTACATAGACGAATTTATGGAGAAAATCAGGCTGCTGCTGAGAGAAAACGGAGTGAATGTGCGCATTGAGTTGCGTTACCGGAAGGCTTGCAGCATCTGGAGGAAGATGCAGTCAAAACGATGTGACTTCAACCATGCGAGCGGAAAGCATTACATACGCATCATTTACAATGCAGCCGATCAACACGAAGAGAAAAAGACGAGCTTGCACATCTATGCCATATTGACCGACCACTTCAAAGAGCGTCCGGGAAGTGTGGCCAACTTTATCAACGCTCCTAAGGAGAACGGCTATCAGAGTTTCCATGTCAAACTGCTTAGCATACAAGGCGAATGGGAGGAGATACACATCGCTTCGGAACGGATGGTGCGCAATTCCCGTCTGGGATGTGCGGCTGAGCGCACAGAAGACAATGTCAAGGCATGGCTGGAGAAATTCAAGTCTATCTTGCAGGATGTGGCCTATCACAATCAGGAGATGGATTACATGGATGGAGTGACCGCTTCGTTTTACAATGACGACATCATGGTGTTTACTCCGAAAGGGAAGGGCATTATTCTGCCAAAGGATGCCACCGCATTGGATTTTGCCTTTGAGACCGACAGCGAGGCAGGACTGCATGCGCTCTATGCACGGGTGAACGGGAGATTGTCTTCTGTCAAAAAAGTGCTTCAGCGGGGAGATTGTGTGGAGATAGTGACTTCTGACGAAGCGGCTCCCGACTTGGACTGGGCTTCCCATGTCCTCACCTATAAGGCCAAGCGGAGCCTGCACAGCTATTTTGCCAATCAGCCTCATCTGCAACATGCGCGGTGTGCCTGCTGCCATCCGCTTCCGGGTGACGAGGTGATAGGCTTCAAAGACAATGACGGACATATCACCCTGCATAAACGCAATTGCCCTACTGCCATCAGACTGGCGTCAGAATATGGCGACTCCATTGTGGATGTCAATTTTGAGGAGAATGCGCAGCTTCTCTATCCGGTACGTGTTCGCATCCGCAGTGTGGACCGCAACCATTTGTTAAGCGACATCGTGTCTTGCGTGACGGAACAGCAGAATCTTTCCATCTCCCGTCTCATGACCGAGACTGTGGACAGGATCGTGGAAACAACGGTTGATTTTGCAGTGCATTCAGCCAACGAATTGCAGAAGGCGATCGATATGATTGCCGGCATACAGAATGTGGACGAAGTCTCGCGGATTGATATCGAATAAGAAAAGCTTGGCTTCGCGAACCGCATGTCTCCGCATCAACGAAAGACACGGAACCTTTTTTATGGGAAAGTTCCGTGTCTTTTTGTGTGGAGGCGGATTTAGGGTGTCTTTAGCTTCTCTGCTTCATATTTCTCCATTTCCGCCCTGCTTCGGCTGGCTGTTACCAAGTAGACCCCGCAGAAAATGAGTGCGATGGCAATGCCTTTGACCACATTGAAGGAATCCATGCCTAAGCAGACGGCTACGATACAAGCCACTAAGGGTTGGATGTAGTTGTACATGCCTGCCACGGTGGGGCGCAACGCCTTCTGTCCGACCACTACAAGAATGTAGCAGATGAAAGTAGCCCCCACCACGATGAAGGTCAGCGCACCGATCTCCGGCAGTTGCAGGCTGGTCCAGTCGGTTTGGATCAGATCCCGGTAGGAGAAAGGCAGAATGCAGATAAAGGCATACGTGAACATCCATTTCATGATGGTGATCAATGAGTATTTGTTCACGAAATTCTTGAAAAGCACAATGTAGAAAGCATAGCTCAGCTGCGCCAAGAGCACCAGCATGTCTCCCAGAATGTGCGTATCTTTGACGGGAGCGCTGGTGGCCGGTTGGCTGCCGATGATGAGCAGCAGCGCACCGCCGGCTCCTGCGGCGATTCCCAATACCTTTTTTCCGGTGATCGGCTCTTTCAGGAAGAATGCGGCCAGAATCATGGCCCATAGCGGCATGCTGGTCGTGATGATGGAAGCGTCGGCCGGCGAGGTAAGTCCCACACCTGTGATGAAACATCCTTGGTTGAACACGATGGCTAGCAAAGACGCGCCAAACAGTTTGGCCAGATCCTTGTGGTTCACATGCTCTGGCTTGCAAAAAAACGAAGTGATCCAAAACAGGATCATGGCACCGCAGATCCGGAGGTCGGTCACCACGAGTGAAGTGACAGCACCGCTGGCCATTACCAGTTTGGCCAGCGGTGACATCAGTCCCCACATGGTGTTGGCCGCCAGCATGGAGACATGCCCTTTCCAACTTGTCTGAACCATCTTTTATTCCTTCGCTTGATGTACGGTCAGTTGCGGGAACGGGAAGCCGATGCCTTCCTTATTGAACACATTGTAGATGCATTTATTGACATCGTAGTAAACGCCCCAATAATCACTGTTTTTCACCCATACCCGGATGAGGATGTTGACACTGCTGGCGTCTAAAGCATTGAGAGCGATGTAGGGTGCAGGGGCAGAGAGGATGCGGCTTTCGGCAGCGATGATCTGGCGCACCGTCTCTTCCACCTTCTCAAAGTGTTCGCCGTATTCCACGCCTACTACCCAGTCAATGCGGCGTGTCTCTTCGCGGCTATAGTTGACGATGGTGCCGCCGCTCAATGCGCCGTTCGGAATGTAGACCACCTTGTTGTCGGCTGTGGTCAGGATAGTATGGAAGATCTGGATTTCCCGGACTGTTCCGCTTTGCCCTTGGCTCTCAATCCAGTCGCCTACCTTGAACGGGCGGAACAACAGGACAATGAGGCCGCCTGCGAAGTTCTGCAGGTTGCCGGATAACGCCATGCCTACAGCCACACCTGCAGAGGCTAGCAAGGCGGCGAAAGAAGTGGTCTCTATTCCCAGTTCGCCCACAATGGCTACGATGAGCAATACGGTGAGCAAGATATTCACCAGGCTTTTGACGAAACTTTGGATGCTCGGCTCCACTTTCCGGCGGACAAGCATGTTGCTTACAATCTTGTTGAGGAACTTGATGATGAATCGTCCGATAAGGAAAATCAGCAAGGCGCCGATGATTCGCCCTCCAGCATCTATACCCCAAGTGATGAATTGCTGGAGCAAGACATCCAGCTTGTCTGTACTTTTCACCACATTGTCTGCGGTTCCCACTGCCTTTTCTACGTTTTCTATCGTTTCTGCTGCCTCTTTTTCGATAATGTTGGGGAGCAGAAGCAGGAATGAGTGTGTCATATTCTTCTGTCGTTTTTTTAGTTTTTTCCAATAAGGAGCATTTTCTATTTCAAATATTGTTCGGTTGTCATAAAGTCCGTTCCCTTTGCCTATCTTCCCATAAGGAACTGTTTGAAGGCTGCAAAGTCTTTGGACATGGGCAGACTCTTCTTTTCGCCCCGCATGAAAGCTTGCAGCTTTTCCGGGACAGGCACAGGCTCGCCGATGATTCTTTCCACCGTGTCTTTGAACTTGGCAGGGTGGGCTGTTTCCAGGAATACACCGGTCTCATGGGGCTGCAGCCCTTCTGCCAAAGCCCGGAAGCCGCATGCGCCGTGGGGATCGAGCAGGTAGCGTCGCTCTTTCCAGACCAGCCGGATGGTCTCGGCTATTTGCTCGTCCGTGTAAGTCGCTCCGCTTATGTCTTCGCAAATGGCCTTATGGCTGTGTCCATAGAGGTCAAGCACTCGCGCGAAGTTGCTGGGATCGCCCACATCCATGGCGTTGGCTATGGTGGCAATGCTGGGGCGTGGTGTATAAATGCCTGTTTTCAGGTATTGGTAGAAGATGTCGTTCCGGTTGTTGGCGGCAATGAAACGTTTCACCGGCAGCCCCATCCGCTTGCCGAACAGGCCGGCTGTGATGTTGCCAAAGTTCCCGCTGGGCACGCAGATAACGGCGTTTTCAGCTTTCCCCATCCGCTTCAGCTGGGCGTATGCGTAGAAGTAATAGAAAGCCTGAGGAAGGAAACGGGCCACATTAATAGAGTTGGCGCTGGTCAGCTGCAGGCGCTCGTTCAGCTCTTTGTCCATAAAAGCCGCTTTCACCAAAGCTTGGCAGTCATCAAAAGTGCCGTCTACCTCCAGTGCCGTGATGTTCTGTCCTAAAGTGGTGAACTGCTTTTCCTGGATTTCGCTGACCTTTCCTTGGGGATAGAGCACATAGACGTGTATGCCTTCCACTCCTAAGAATCCATTAGCCACCGCGCTGCCAGTGTCTCCGGATGTGGCTACTAACACATTGACTTGCCGTTTGCCTTCCTTTTGGATAAAATAGCTTAGCAGACGTGCCATGAAGCGTCCTCCCACGTCTTTAAAAGCCAAAGTAGGGCCGTGGAACAGTTCCAGTGAATAGATGGACTCCGTGACTGGCACCAGCGGCACGTCAAAGTTCAGTGTGTCATAGACAATCTGCTTGAGAGTGTCGGCAGGAATGTCTTCGCCAAAGAAGGCGTCTGCCACCCGATAAGCGATTTCCTGGAAGCTGAGTGAGTCAGCTTGTTCATAAAAGCTTTGAGTCAGCGCAGCGATGGAACAGGGCATATACAGACCTTTGTCGGCTGCCAGTCCTTTTACGACGGCTTCTTCCAGGCTGACTTCTGGGGTCTGATGGTTAGTGCTGTAATAGTTCATATTTTTAAGTTTTTTGAGTTGTTTGGGTTGCCGAAACTATGAGGTTCGTGATATAAGTGTCTTTGATGGCAAATGGGATAAGCAGGTCATGGCCTTATTCGTCATTCATCATTTTTTTGATGAATTCGTCTCCTTTCAACAGTCCGTAAGAACCGTTGCAGGCGGCCACTTCATCAAATGTTTCCACCTCATCGGGCTGGATGCCGGGATGCCATATCAGGAACGGGACGGGTTCTGCCGTATGGGTGCGCAGTTCACAGGGGGTGGGGTGGTCGGGGAGCACTGCAATGCTTACAGGCTCTTCCCAATCCTTCACAGCCTCGTAAATGGGGCCGACAGCCCGTTTGTCCAAGTTCTCGATCGTTTTGATTTTCAACGGTATATTTCCTTCATGCCCGGCTTCATCGCTGGCCTCGATATGCAGGTAGACAAAATCGTCTGTCTTCAGTGCATCCAAAGCGGCGGCTACTTTGTTTTCATAATTTGTATCGTAAAGGCCGGTAGCTCCTTCCACGGCGATCCGTCTTAATCCGGCATAATATCCGATGCCATTGATCAGGTCGACAGCGGAGATGACAGCCCCTTTCCTGATTTGCGGAAACATCTGGGCGAGAGTGGTCATCTGCGGTCTGTAGCCTGGGCTCCATGGCCAGATGCTGTTGGCCGGGTCTTTGTCTTCCGCCTGACGTTTCAGGTTGATGGGATGATTCTTCAGCAGTTCCTGAGAACGCAGGATCAGGCTGTTGACCAAATCCGCTGTTTGCCGGGGAGTCAGGTCGGCGTGCCCTTCGGGCGAGGAGATGTTTTCTGCGGCAGGCTCTGGCTTGGCCAGCAAGGGACGGAACGGCTTCAGCGGGACATCGTGCGGAGGCACACAGGCGATGCGTTTGTCTCCTCCTTTGATGACCAGCAGGTGCCGGTATTGCACGCCGGTGTAGAATTGTATCCGTTCGTCTCCCAGCTGTTCCTGCAGGAAGCGGATCAGGACATCTGCCTCTTCCGTAGTGATATGTCCGGCTGAATGGTTTTTGATCAGTTCCTGTTCGATGCAGATCAGGTTGCATCTCATGGCCATTTCTCCCGTTTTCAGGCCGATGCCGATACTGGCTGCTTCCAGCACTCCTCTTCCTTCGTACACTTGTGGCAGGTCATAGCCCAATACAGACATGTTGGCCACTTCACTGCCTGGATGAAATCCTTCAGCCACGGTGATGAGCCTTCCGCTGCGTCCCATGCGTGCCAGTTTGTCCATATACGGAGTGTCTGCCGCCTGCAGCAGAGTCTTTCCCCCCAATTCCTTCACAGGCCAATCGGCCATACCGTCGCCCAGAATGATGATATGTTTCATGACGAGCCGTTTTTTTATACGTTAGCAATGCTCATGATGTCAGCAAAGACTCCGGCCGCCGTCACGTCAGCTCCGGCTCCATAGCCTTGGATCATCATGGGATATTCTTTGTAGCGTTCGGTTGTGAGCAAGATGATGTTGTTGCTTCCTTCCAGGTTGTAGAACGGATGGCTTGTGTCCACTTCCTGCAGGCCCACAGACGCTTTTCCGTTATCCAGTCTGGCCACAAACCGCCAGTGTTTGTGCTCTGCTTCCAGCACTTTGCGCCGTTCTTCAAAGCCGCTGTCCAGTGCGGGAATCTTTTTCCAGAACTCTTCCAAAGATCCTTCGAAGTATTCATCGGGCACGAACAGATGTTTTTCCACGTCTTCCTGCTCCAGTTCGTATCCTGCTTCCCGTGCCAGGATGACCAGCTTCCGGATGACATCTTTTCCGCTCAAGTCGATGCGCGGATCCGGTTCGGAATAGCGTTCTTCTTGCGCCATTCTGATGGTGCTGCTGAAAGGCACGTCTGCGCTCAGCTTGTTGAAGATGAAGTTCAGCGTTCCGCTCAATACCGCTTCTATTTTGAGAATCTTGTCTCCGCTGTGTATCAGGTCATTGATGGTGTTGATGATGGGCAGTCCGGCACCCACGTTGGTCTCAAACAGGAATTTCACGCCCCGTTGCCGGGCGATTTGTTTCAGTTCCCTGTAGTTCTCATATTTTGAGGAAGCCGCGATCTTGTTGGCTGCCACTACGGATACATTGTGTTGCAGCAGGTCTTTGTAGAGCGCGGCCACATCTGCGCTGGCTGTGCAATCTACAAACACCGAGTTGAAAATGTTCATGCCGATAATTTCGTTGCGCAGCACGCCGGGAGAGTTGTCTTTCCCTTTTGTCTTCAGTTCTTCCCGATAGTCGGACAGGTCCAGTCCTTCTCTGGCGAACATGGCTTTGCTGGCATCGGCAATGCCCACCACGTTCAGCTGCAGCCCGTTTTCCTGCATCAGCTTCTTCCGTTGGCTATGGATCTGCTCGATCAGCCTGCCTCCCACGGTTCCGATGCCGCAAATGAAAAGATTGAGCACTTGGTATTCTGATAAGAAGAAAGAGTCGTGTATGACGTTCAGTGACTTTCTCAATGATTTGCTTTCCACCACAAACGAGATGTTCGTTTCCGAAGCTCCCTGTGCGCAGGCTATGACATTGATGCCGTTTCTTCCCAGGGTGCCGAACAGTTTTCCGGCAATGCCCGGCGTGTGTTTCATGTTTTCCCCCACAATGGCTATGGTGGCCAGGTTCTTCTCAGCCTGTATGGGAGAGATTTCGCCCATCTCTATTTCTTTGGCGAATTCTTCGTTCAGCACTCCGCATGCCAGATCCGCATCGGCATTTCTCACTCCGATGGAAGTGGAGTTTTCCGATGATGCCTGCGACACTAAGAATACGCTGATTCCGTTTTTCGCCAAGGCTTTGAAGATGCGGTAGTTCACGCCGATCACTCCCACCATGCCCAGTCCTTGCACGGTGATCAGGCTGGTATCGTTGATGGACGAGATGCCTTTGATGGCTTTGCTTTGCGGGTCGGACACTTTTTGCTTGATGATGGTGCCTTCCCCTTGCGGATTGAAAGTGTTTTTGATGAGGATGGGGATGTTTTTGTGGCACACTGGATAGATGGTAGGCGGATACACCACCTTTGCGCCGAAGTTGCAAAGCTCCGTAGCTTCCACGTAGCTCAGCTCGTTGATGGTATAGGCTGTTGAGATCACCCTTGGGTCAGCCGTCATGAATCCGTCCACGTCTGTCCATATCTCTAAGCTGTCCGCGTCCAATGCAGCGGCCAGAATGGCGGCTGTATAGTCTGATCCTCCTCGTCCCAGGTTGGTCACATAGCCTGTCGTTTTGTCTGAAGCGATGAATCCAGGCACGAGCGACCGTTTGGGCAGGTGGTCAAACGTTTTGCGTATCAGCATGTTGGTCAACTCCGTATCCAGCACATGTTTGGAAAACTTCTTTTCGGTTTTGATGAATTCCCGTGAGTCGAACCATTGCGCGCCGGTCAGCTGGGCGACAATGATGGACGAGAGCCTTTCTCCATAGCTTACGATGGTATCCTCTGTCTTTTGCGAAAGGTCCTTGATAAGATAGATGCCTTGGAAGATGTCTTTCAGCTCATTCAGAAGTTCTCCTACCCGTCGTTGCAGTCCCCTCTGCTGTTCCCCTGCGGGAATGACTTCTTCGATCATTTCCACATGCCTGCCTACGATTTCCCGGAATTCGTTTTCGTATGTCGGGTTTCCTTCGGCGGCCATTCTGGAGGCATTGATCAGTTTGTCTGTGATGCCTCCCAAGGCGGACACTACAACAATTACAGGCTCGCTTACCGCTTCCACGATGTGTTTGACATTTAAAATGCTGCTGGGGGTACCTACGGATGTCCCTCCAAATTTGATAACTTTCATATTTTAATAGAGTTGATACGATTTTTGTCTCCGTCCGGTTGCAGCCCTTAACGGGGACGTAGATTTAAAAGTGAATATTTAGAAAAAACAGCCAAAACCGTGTCACGCGTAGTTACACGCAAAATAATACTTCCCCTAACCCCTAAGGGTCATGGTTCGTGTGGCAGTGACAATAGATGGATAATACTCGTTCATAGGCTCTTTTCTGTCTTGGATTGATAGGTGGTGCAAAAGTAACAATAAAAATGTTCAATGTATCACTTTTGGTGATATTTTTACGATAAAAATATAGATTTTATGGATAAAAGCTGTCAAAAGAGGCTTTTTGAGGCGGAAAAGCGAAACGCGGAACATTCAGGTTCAAACCTGGACGCTCCGCGTTGGAAAAAGCAAATGCTGGAAAGGGGGGCTTATTCTTGTTTTTTCAGCTCTTCAGTGATCAAGGCTTCCAGTTCTTCCGCCAGTTCAGGATTGTCAATGATGACTTGTTTGGCTGCGTCGCGTCCTTGAGCCAGCTTGGTGTCGTTGTAGCTAAACCACGATCCGCTTTTTTTAATGATGCCCAATTCTGCTCCCAAGTCGATGATTTCTCCTGCCTTGGAAATGCCTTCGCCGAACATGATGTCAAATTCTGCTCTGCGGAAAGGAGGAGCCACTTTGTTTTTGACCACTTTCACTTTGGTTTGTCTGCCTAGAATCTCTTCGCCGTTCTTGATGGCTTGTCCCGGACGTATGTCGATGCGTATAGAAGCGTAGAATTTCAGGGCATTGCCGCCGGTGGTCGTTTCCGGATTGCCAAACATGACGCCGATTTTCTCACGCAGCTGGTTGATGAAGATACAGGTGGTGCCTGTCTTGCTGACAGTTGCAGTCAGTTTACGCAACGCTTGAGACATCAGGCGGGCTTGCAGACCCACTTTGTTGTCTCCCATGTCTCCTTCTATTTCTGCTTTGGGAGTCAGGGCGGCCACAGAGTCGATCACGATGATGTCAATGGCGGAGGAGCGGATCAGCTGGTCGGCTATTTCCAGAGCCTGCTCGCCGTTGTCGGGCTGCGAGATGAACAGGTTGTTTATGTCCACTCCTAAATTGGCCGCGTAGAAACGGTCGAAGGCGTGTTCCGCGTCGATAAAGGCTGCGATGCCTCCCATCTTTTGCGTTTCGGCTATGGCGTGAATGGCCAATGTCGTTTTGCCGGATGACTCCGGTCCGTAAATTTCGATGATACGTCCGCGCGGGTAACCGCCTACCCCCAACGCCACATTCAGTCCGATGGAGCCGGTGGGGATCACTTCAACGGACTCGGTGACATTCTCGCCCATTCTCATGATGGATCCTTTCCCGAAGCTTTTTTCGATTTTATCCATAGCGGCTTGCAGCGCTTTCAGTTTTTCACTGGGAGCTGGAGCTGTGCCGTTTTCGTTTTCAAAGTTTAGTTCGTCTTTTTTAGCCATAAGATTTGTATTTAATTTATGGTTGGTTTTTCTAATATTTGCTCTGCATGTATTTTGGTTTTCACTTGTTTGGGGGTGATAATGCGCTCCACAATCCCTTCTTCGTTGAGGATGAAGGTCGTGCGGAAAGTGCCCATATATTTGCGTCCGCACATGCTCTTTTCCCCCCACACGCCGAATTGCTCCACCAGTTTTTTGTCGGTATCGGCGATGAGCGTGAAAGGCAGGCTGTGTTTCTCGATAAACTTCTGGTGTGATTTTACGTCATCCACGCTGACACCGATGATTTCATATCCGGCTTCACGCAGGGTAGTGTAATGATCGCGCAGGTTGCAGGCTTGCGCGGTGCAGCCGGCGGTCATGTCCTTCGGATAGAAGTAAAGCGCCACTTTGCGTCCTTTGTAGTCGCTCAGGTGTACTTCCTCTCCGTTTTGGTTGATGCCCAATAAGTCTGGGGCTTTGTCTCCGATGTTCACCATGTCTTGTTTTTTTAGGAATTCATTTTTTTTACAGTTCCAAGTCTCCATCCATCACTTCATGCCACGGCAATCCTTGTTTGTTGAGCTGTTCCATGAAAGGATCCGGGTCAAACTCTTCCACGTTCCATACGCCCGGCTTTTTCCAGATGCCCTTCAGGAACATCATGGCTCCGATCATGGCCGGCACGCCCGTGGTGTAGCTTACGCCTTGCATGCCGGTTTCTTTGTAAGCGGCTTGGTGGCTGCAGTTGTTATATATATAATAGGTGTGCTCTTTGCCGTCTTTCAGACCTCGGATGCGGCAGCCGATGGATGTTTCCCCATCGTAGTTTTTGCCTAAATCCTGCGGGTTGGGAAGCACCGCTTTCAGGAATTGGAGCGGAACAATCTTTACGCCGTTATAGTCCACCTCGTCGATGCGTGCCATGCCGATGTCTTGAATGACTCGCAAGTGTGTGAGGTATTCCTGTCCGAATGTCATCCAGAAGCGGGCCCGTTTGATGGTGGGGAAGTTCTTCACCAGCGATTCCAGTTCCTCGTGGTACAGCAAGTACGATTCACGCGGTCCGATATTCGGATAGGTGAGGGGCTTGTGGATTTCCAGCGGTTGGGTGGTGATCCATTGTCCGTTTTCGTAATAACGTCCGTTTTGAGTGATTTCGCGGATGTTGATTTCAGGGTTGAAATTGGTGGCGAAAGCCTTATGGTGATTGCCGGCATTACAGTCGACGATGTCCAGGTATTGTATTTCATCGAAATGATGTTTGGCGGCATAGGCGGTGTAGACTCCGCTGACTCCCGGATCGAATCCGCATCCCAAGATGGCGGTCAGACCAGCCTCTTCAAAGCGCTTTTTGTAGGCCCATTGCCAGCTGTATTCAAAATGTGCCACGTCTTTCGGCTCGTAATTGGCTGTGTCTAAGTAGTTGACACCTGTCTTCAGACATGCCTCCATGATGGTCAGGTCCTGATAGGGGAGGGCTACATTGATGACAATTTCCGGCCGGAATGACTCGAACAGTGCGACCAGCTCGTCCACCTTGTCCGCATCGACCTGTGCGGTCTGGATATTCGGATTCCCGATAGCCTTTACAACCGCATCACATTTCGCTTTTGTGCGGCTGGCAATCATGATTTCGGTAAATACTTCCGGATTCTGAGCTACTTTGTGTGCAACAACGGTACCTACGCCGCCTGCACCGATAATGAGAACTTTACCCATTTTTTTCTTATTTCAAATTATTATAGTTATGATTCAGCTTTTTTACCGGTTTCTCTTTCTTGTGGGGAAGTCGCCGGATTTATGGTGAGCAAATATAGGGATAATTTTCAGAAAAGCATTAATTTCTTGCCAAAACATTCAGAAAAGTATTGCTGCCGGGCGCTAAGACCTTTGGGGGACGGGAGAGGATGCATTTTGTCTGTGCTCGATTATTAAACCCTAATAAATCTTATAAACTTGGTATTTTATGCGAAACATATGTCGGCAATGGTTTATTTTGCCTATATTTGCTGCGGATTTTAACTTAAAACATTTAAAGTATTATGTGTAAACTATTTGTTTCTTTTTGTATGGCAGGAGTAATTGCGGCTTTTTCGTCTTGCGCTTCCACCAAGTATGTTACTGTTCCGGTAGAAGCCATTGACGGTGAGTGGAATATTGTGGAAATAGAAGGTACGGCTGTGGTTCCGGCTCCCGGACAGGAATTTCCTTATATCGCTTTCGATGTGGAGAGCGGCAAGGTTTCAGGCAATGCCGGATGTAACCGTATTATAGGCAGCTTTGATGTCCATGCCAAACCTGGTGTCATCGACCTTAGCGCGTTGGGAACCACTCGCATGATGTGTCCTGACATGACGGTCGAGAGGAATGTGCTGGCAGCTTTAGGGAAAGTGAAGAAATATAGGAAGCTGGAGGACGGCAGCATCGCTTTGTGTATTTCCTCCAGACATCCGGCGCTTATCTTGCAAAAGAGAAAGGCTGCGACTGTCACATTGGAGTCGCTTGAAGGCAAATGGATGATTCAAGAGGCTGCCGGTGAGGCCATTCCGGACACTTTGGAGAACAGGCCGTTTATAGAATTTAATGTGGCTGAAAGAAAAGTGCACGGGCAGACAGGATGTAACTTGGTGAACGGAGGGTTTCAGACCGATGCGGCGAAAGCCACTTCCATTTCTTTCCCCCAGCTTGCCGCTACCATGATGGCATGTCCGGATATGGCGGTCGAAAGCCGTGTATTGGGAGCTTTGAACGCTGTGCGTTCTTTCGGGAGATTGGCCAATGGAAACATGGGACTGTATGACGAGACCGGTGCATTGATGCTGGTGTTGGTCAAAGAATGAGGGAAGAAGAATTATAATTGAAAACGAAATCCCCAAATGGATAAAGCCTGGCATGCCGAGCGACGCGAACGGATGCCAGGCTTTGCTGTTTTACCGGAAAAAGACTGGCGGTAAGGTTTCGGATTCAAGTTCCGTAAGCGTCCGATTCATCTTACTATGGCAAGGACTTTGTAAAGACACAGTGTGATCCAGGTGTTGCACATGCTTATGCAAGACTTTGCACAAACGTATGCAAGACCTTGCACAAACTTATGCAAGACTTTGCATAGGCGTATGCAAAACGTTAAAGCTTATAAGGGACACAGACGGAAAATACGGTTGCGAGGCATGATTGGATACTTGGCCAACGAAGCAATAATACTTTGCCATCGGAACAAGATTAAATGGCCAACGCAGCAATAATACTTTGGCAAGTAACCTATGCTGCTGAAAAAAGCCCGGACAGGATTTTGTCCCGATGATCAACCT
>CALUOU010000037.1 GCA_944322335.1 uncultured Bacteroides sp. | reverse complement strand
GACCGCGACAGGATTCAAACCTGTAACCGGCTGATCCGTAGTCAGCTACTCTATTCAGTTGAGCTACGCGGCCTTTTCTCTTAACGGGTGCAAAGGTACGCATATTTTTGAGAACGGCAAAGATTTCCCGTACTTTTTTTGAGAAAAAATCATTCTATAAACCGATAATTGAACAATTGCCAGCCAATGGTCAATCCGACGTTCCATTCCCTTTTCGGTGAGCTATAATGATTTACGTATGCTGCGATGGCGCCAAAAGGCAACTGGCAGACAACGGAAATTTCACCTATATATTCAAACTGAGAGAAGGCTTTTCCATAATATGCCTTGTTTGAGCTGTTCTTCTCGATAGGAAAAATGGGCAGGAATCCATAAAATTCAGTGCGCAGCTGAAACAAGTCATTGAACACATAAATAGGTTTGATGCCGGCCGCTATGTATTGGTTGGCTCGGAAAGCCTCATTGTACATCAGTTTGCTATGGGGGGTAGGGGCAAATTCACATGCCTGCATTTTGGTGGCTGTATAGTTCTCAGAGAAGTTCTTTGAAGAATAGACCGCCTCTGCCATCCAGCCCAAGGTGAATTTAGGAGCCATAGAGTGGTATGCCTCTTTCATGTAGGAAATTTGCAGCCACGACTGACGCTCTTTCCATTCAGGCTCGATCGTAGCCGTCCCTTCCGGCACGTTTCCGGGAATGAATTTCTCTCTGCCGGTAAATACTTGGGCTATCAGTTTCTCGTAATATCCACGTGTGGGGTATTGCCGTGCATTGACTGTGCTTCCATAGAAACCTATGGAACCGCCTACCAGCTTATATACACTTTGATCAGAACGGTCTCTATCGAAATCGATCACATTGGACTGAAAATAGTTGTCCTTAAGTCGTCCGATGCCAAAACTAAACTCAGCCCGCTTATTGGCTAAAAAAGGCAAGGCAATCATTAATTTCATGAACCGTTCGTCTTTTGAGTTGAAAGAAGGTCTGTCATTCTTGGAGAACAGTTTATCTTTCTTAAAATAGTCAAACGTGCTGATAGAAGCGATAAAACGGTATGAAGTCGGAAGCCGGGTAGGCAAGTCAATACGTGCCATCAGCTGGGCATTGTTATAAATCTTGCCTAACTGGCCATCAAAGGTCACTTCCTTAGAGTAATAATTCAAGTTCTGATAACCTATCCCCAGGTAAATCTGGTTGGAACTGGTTGTCGAGACACTCCCGCCAATGCGGACTGAAAAATCATCTTCCATCCTGACTTTCAGATGAAGTTCATAAAGCTTGGTCTGAGGATTGTAAACGGCATGTGGAATGATTTCAGAAATCATGTCATCGACAAGCAAACGAAAATATCCGCGTTTCAAGTCTTCATAATCAAAAATCTCGTTGGCTTCACTATGAAATTCTTTCTTTATGTAGACCTGTTGTTGCTCATTGGCTCCCTGGATGTAGATGTCACGAAAACGCAGAGAAGGCAGGTTGCTTTTGTAGATCAGCCGTTTCAACCGTATGTTATCGGCGCTGACTCTCCGTTTGATGCGTTTTTTAATGGAGTCCATCATGCTGATGGTACGCTTATAGCCAATGTCATGCAATTCCTGAAGGCGGTCGAAATCTAGGAGATTGACATCATTGTACTTAAATGTCATCAGAATGCCCACAGAGTCCGGGATCGAATAATCGGTTCTTTGCATAACCATATTTTCGATCTGGCTCATCAGGTCGTTCTCCTTGGGTTTGCTTGGATTGGCAGCCACGACACTGCCTATTATAATGTCCGGATGAAAATCCTCACGCATCACGTCGGTTGGGAAATTGTTGTAAATGCCACCGTCATAAACCAGCACACTGTCCATTTCAATGGGCTTAAAAACAAACGGGAAACTCATCGAAGCACGAACAGCATCGCCCAGATCCCCTTTCCGCATGATCAGGGGACGCTTGTTGTATACATCGGAAGCTACGCAGCGGAAAGGGATGAACAGATGATCGAAGTCTCCTCCACACTCAGCTGTGGCCTGAGCAAACAGCTGCAGAAAAGCGATGTTCATCTGTATGGGACTGACCATATTGGTCGGAATCTTCAACGGATTGACATGTAGGGAATCTATCAGTGAAAAGCGGAGGTTGAAAAATTCAGGAGTAGGGCGGTTCTTTTTGAAATAATACTCATATTGAGGCTCCACCTGTCCTGTGTACCACCGATGAAAATCAGGTGACCGTAAAAGTTCCTCCATTTCATCCGGGGAATATCCCATAGCGTACAAGGAACCTATGATCGCTCCCATAGAAGTCCCTGCAACATAGTCGATAGGAATGTCATTTTCCTCCAATGCCCGGATAATGCCGATATGTGTCATTCCCTTGGCTCCGCCGCCACTTAGGACTAAGCCGACTGTTTGAGCATGCATCTCCATAAACAGAAAAAGGGAAAGAACCAAGAACATTATTGATTTTTTCATAATCCATGCCATTGAAAATAAGAAACTATATTGGTTTTGCCTCCAAATATAGTCAATTGTTTCAATAAACACTTCATTTCTTAAGAAAAAAACATGCTTTAGACTATAAAAAAGCCATTTGGAGCTATAAACAAAACAGGCGCCATCCCTTTTAGTTCGGAATGACACCTGTTATTTTAAGTCTTCAGACAAAGCTTCAATGAATCAATTCAATGCTCCGTTTTACAAAATTGCTCAAAGCCTCACCTTTCAGCATGCCATTTTGCAACAAAGCCAAGTCTATAAGCTGACGGACCACTTTGTTTTGCGAGGCATATGAAGAGTAGAGCTGCTCCTTCTTCGCTTTCAGCTCATCACGTTTTTTATCTAACTGCTCTATTTTGTCTTTCTCCTCCGTTGTAATCTCTTCAGCCTTCTTTCCTTCCTGACTCTTCCTCAGTTCATCACATTCCTTGCTTACATTGTCGATTTCCTGCTTCAACGAAGCGGCTTCTGCACCGCAAGCATCCTCTTCGCCTTTTAGGATCTCTTTGATCAGTGCATGGTCACTGTTCAAGATCAGACTGAACATATCAGGCATTTCTGAATAGAAATTCATGCCCGTCTGAATGTTGGCCATTTCCTTCATGCGTCTCAAGTATTCTCCTTGAGTTATCATGACCGGGAAAGCGGTTTCACCTAATGCCTGAGTGGTCACAATAAAATCGGTCTTGTCCATTTTAGGCAGCTGGCTCTTGAACGCAGCCGAAAGAGCTTCTGCCTGTTCGGAAAGCAAGTCGTTGTCTTTCTTGTCTTCTTTCACGATCAGATTGTCTATCACATCGCTGTCCACACGGGTAAAACGCACCTTTCCCAATTTCTGCTCCAACATGCTAACCACGGCAATGTCCAATTGGCCATTCATCAACAGCACATTATAGCCTTTGTTCTTGGCCGCTTCGATATAGCTGTATTGTTCATCCTGGTTGTTGGCATACAGATAAATCAGATAGCCCTCTTTATCTGTCTGATTATCTTTGATGAGCGTCTTATAATCTTCGAATGTATAGTATTTGCCATCCGTATCGGCTAACAGGGCGAAATCTTTTGCACGTTCGTAGAAATCCTCTTGTGTCAGCATGCCATAGTGGATGAAAATCTTCAGATCGTTCCATTTCTCTTCAAACTGTTTCCGGTCTGTTTTGAAGATGGATTGCAGGCGGTCGGAGACCTTCTTGGTTATATAGGTGGAGATTTTCTTGACGTTGGAGTCGCTTTGCAGATAGGAGCGTGACACATTCAACGGGATGTCCGGAGAATCAAGCACGCCATGAAGCAATGTCAGGAAGTCGGGTACAATTCCTTCCACTGAGTCTGTCACATAGACCTGATTGCAATATAATTGTATTTTGTTGTGGGTCAATTCGATATTGCTTTTCACCTTTGGGAAGTAAAGGATGCCGGTCAAGTGGAACGGGTAGTCTACATTCAGATGAATCCAAAACAAAGGTTCATCAGACATCGGATAGAGCTCCTTATAGAACTTCTTGTAATCCTCCTCTTTCAGCTCACTCGGTTTCTTGGTCCACAACGGTTCCACGTCATTGATAATGTTGTCTTCTCCGGTCTCTACTTCTTTTCCGTCTTTCCATTCTTTCTTCTTACCGAATGCGATAGGTACGGGGAGGAAACTGCAATATTTCTTCAAAAGGGAAGAGATGCGGTCCGCTTCCAGAAACTCCTTGCAGTCATCGTCTATGTATAACACGATGTCTGTGCCGCGTTCAGCTTTGTCCACGTTCTCAATGGAGAACTCAGGGCTGCCGTCACACGTCCATTTCACCGCTTGTGCTCCTTCTTTATAAGATCTGGTGATAAGCTCCACTTTCCTGGCTACCATAAAAGCGGAATAAAAGCCTAATCCGAAATGTCCGATAATGGCGTTTGCGTCATTCTTATATTTTTCCAAGAAATCATTGGCGCCAGAAAATGCTATCTGATTGATGTACTTGTCAATTTCATCGGCCGTCATGCCCAAGCCGTGGTCTGATACGGTAATCGTGTCTTTACCCAACGTGACATGAACGGTCAAGTCTCCCTGTTCACCATTGAACTCACCCATAGAAGCCAGTGTCTTTAGTTTCTGAGTGGCGTCTACGGCATTGGAAATCAGTTCGCGAAGGAATATCTCATGATCGCTGTACAAGAACTTTTTAATAACGGGGAATATGTTTTCTGTTGTAACCCCAATGTTTCCTTTTTGCATATTGATGTTGTTTTTAAGTTTATACATTCTAAATCTGTCCTTCCCTTGGCAAAAAAAATGCCAGTCCATCAGGACTGACATTTTGGCGCAAGCGAAGTGATATATGCGTCATCTTTTCCGTATAAAGAGTTTTTCATTGTCTTTGTCTGCCGAAGCCAGGATTTCATCGCCCGGCTGTAACTGTTCAGAGATGATCAACTCTGACAAAGCGTCTTCCACGTATGTCTGGATGGCCCGTTTCAAGGGACGTGCCCCAAACTGCACATCATAGCCTTTGGCGGCGATGAAACGTTTCGCATCTTCGTCAATGGAAAGCTTATATCCCATAGCCTCGACTCTTTCATACAATCCCCTCAGCTCGATGTCTACAATCCGGACGATGGCATCCAAGGAGAGCTGGTCAAAAGTGATGATCTCATCAATACGGTTCAGAAACTCAGGCGAGAAAGACTTGTTCAGCGCTTTTTGGATAATACTTCGGGAGTATTCCTTATCATCCGCACGGTTTTGTGCGGCAAAGCCTACGCCGCGTCCAAACTCTTTCAATTGGCGGGTCCCCACATTGGAAGTCATTATGATAACGGTGTTCTTGAAGTCTATGGTTCTGCCATAGCTGTCGGTCAGCCTTCCTTCATCCATGACTTGAAGCAAGAGGTTGAACACGTCCGGATGAGCTTTCTCTATCTCGTCAAGCAGAATTATAGAGTAGGGCTTCCTACGGACTTTTTCGGTCAACTGTCCTCCTTCCTCATATCCTACATATCCGGGAGGCGCTCCGACCAGACGGGAGACCGTGAATTTCTCCATATACTCGCTCATGTCAATCCGGATCATTGCATCCGCAGATCCAAACATCTGTTTAGCCAGCTGTTTGGCTAAATGGGTCTTGCCTACTCCTGTCGGCCCTAAGAACATGAAAGTGCCGATGGGGCGGTTCGGATCCTTCAGTCCGACACGGCTTCTCAAGATGGCTTTTACCAGCTTGTCTATGGCGGCGTCTTGAGCGATGACTTTCGATTGCAGCATTTCTTTCATTTTCGCCAGTTTCAGACCTTCGGTTTGTGCCATGCGCTGTACCGGCACTCCAGACATCATGGATATGACATTCGCTATCTCGTCTTCATCCACCGTTTTCCGGTCGTCTTTCAACTGATTTTCCCATTTGGCTTTCATCTCGTCCAGCTGGGCTGTCAGTTCTCTTTCCCGATCCCGGCAACTTGCCGCCAGTTCATATTTTTGTGAACGGACAGCTTCTGCCTTCATCGCACAGGCTTTTTCAATCAGTTTTTCCTGATCTTCTATCTCCTTGGGCACATTGATATTGGTCAAATGCACCCGTGATCCCGCTTCATCCAACGCGTCAATGGCCTTATCCGGGAAATTCCGGTCTGTAATATAGCGGTCGGCCAATCTGACACAAGCTTCCAATGCCGCATCAGTATAAGTCACATTGTGATGGTCTTCGTACTTGCATTTAATGTTTTTCAGAATCTGCAACGTTTCTTCCGGTGTGGTAGGCTCTACTACAACTTTCTGAAAACGGCGTTCCAAAGCACCGTCTTTTTCAATGTTCTTCCGGTATTCGTCCAAAGTGGTGGCTCCAATACATTGGATTTCACCTCGGGCTAATGCGGGTTTCAGCATGTTGGCCGCGTCCATGGAGCCCGCCGCCGCGCCTGCGCCCACAATAGTATGGATCTCATCAATGAATAAGATAACATTGGGATTTTTTTGCAGCTCGTTGATGATCGAGCGGATACGCTCCTCAAACTGCCCTCTGTATTTGGTTCCGGCAACTACTGACGCCATGTCAAGCATCACCACACGCTTGTCAAACAGGATGCGTGACACTTTCTTTTGCACAATCCGCAAGGCCAGTCCTTCCACAATGGCAGACTTCCCGACTCCCGGTTCGCCAATGAGCACAGGGTTGTTCTTCTTACGCCGGCTCAAGATTTGGGCGACACGCTCTATTTCCTTTTCACGTCCCACCACCGGATCCAATTTGCCTTCAGAGGCTGCGGCAGTCATGTCCATGCCAAAGTTATCAAGCACAGGCGTGTCATTCGAAGGTTTTTTGGGGGCTGTTTGTGCGGAAGCTCCTACATTTCCTTTATTTTGTTGTGAAGAGTGGGGCATTCCCATATCCTCTTCATCTTCTTCATCATCTTCGGTAAACATGCCGGCCGTAGGGTTGGTTGATTGCAGCGTAAGCTGCTCAAATACAGTGTGATAATACACTTCATTTTCTCCCAGCACAGAAGCGGCCAAATTATCCCCTTCTTTTAGAATGGCCAGCAATACATGCTCGCTGTCTGCAACAGCGCTTTTCAACAAGCGGGCTTCCAGCATGCCGATCTTAAGGATACGAGCGGTGGCAGGCGATAGAGGAATGTCTGCACTGGCTGAAAGCGTTTCATCCTCATTCAGCCGCAAAAAACTTTCAATGCGCTTTTTTACCTGCTTCAGATCAATGTCCAGTTTGTGCAGTATCTCGATAGCCTTCCCGCCACCGTCACGCAGCATGCCAAGCAGGATGTGTTCAGGCCCTATATAATTGTTTTTCAATCGATAGGCTTCTTCCTTGCTATACAAGATAATGTCAGAAACTCTTTGTGAAAATTGGTTGTTCATATTATATAAATCTCCTTTTTAACGGATTATTCGTGGCAAAGATACACATTTATTTATTCAGTGCATCAGGTTTTTCTTTTTTAATAGCAAACTCTGTGCCACAAAATTGGAATCAGTCAGAAGTCCCGGCCGTAAAAGCATTCATGGGATATATGCTCAAGAGTTGCCTCACTCCATCAATCATGTGCAACCTGGTACTTGCTTGCCTATTACAATCCAGAGGTCGCAAGAGCTGAGCACATGCGTATGCAAAATCTTGCACACATGAATGCAAAGTCTTGCACACACGGATGCAGAACTTTGCACGTGCGGGTGCAAAACGGTTGAAACGGTTAATCTGCTTCTCAAATGGAAAAAGGGGTTTCTGATCACCCTCATGGCGAAGAAACTTAATGAAGCGGACCCCGTTATATTATAAATAAGGTGTAAGGATGTCGGTCGGCTTTTCCGAAGCGGACAACCTTCGCATGTCAGCTTTCGGCTAAGTATTATAAAGTTTCTGAACGAAAATTTTTGTATGTCGCAAAAAAGCAGTACTTTAGCGTGGGTTTTCATGGGAAACCCAGATTTGTATAATTAATAATCTTTTTAAATGCTTGAACAAGACAGAATTATAAAGATTAACATCGAGGAGGAGATGAAGTCATCATACATTGACTATTCAATGTCGGTTATCGTTGCGCGTGCCCTTCCGGATGTTAGAGACGGTTTTAAGCCTGTCCACCGAAGAATCTTATTCGGTATGATGGGGTTAGGGAATACATCTGATAAACCTTATAAAAAATCTGCCAGAGTAGTGGGTGAGGTGCTTGGTAAGTATCACCCCCATGGCGACTCGTCTGTATATGGAGCGCTTGTCAGAATGGCGCAGCCATGGGCTATGCGATATACCCTCATCGACGGACAAGGAAATTACGGCTCGGTGGACGGCGATTCGGCAGCGGCTATGCGTTACACTGAATGCCGGCTGCGCAAAATCGGCGAGGAAATGATGCAAGACATCGACAAAGAGACGGTGGACATGCAGAAGAACTTCGACGAATCGTTGCTAGAGCCTACCGTTATGCCTACACGTATTCCCAACTTGCTGATTAACGGGGCTTCGGGCATTGCCGTCGGAATGGCGACCAATATGCCGACACATAATTTAAGTGAGGTTATTGACGCTTGTATCGCTTACGTAGACAATAACGATATTGACATAGAAGATTTGATGGACTATGTAAAAGCTCCCGATTTTCCTACAGGCGGATACATCTATGGAATGAACGGTGTGCGCGAGGCATACCGAACCGGAAAGGGGAGAGTCGTGATGCGCGCCAAAGCTGAAATAGAGACAGGAAACACGCATGACAAAATTGTCATTACGGAAATCCCGTACGGTGTCAACAAGGCTGAGCTGATTAAATCAATTGCTGATTTGGCCAATGAAAAGAAGATAGAAGGGATCTCTAACGCCAACGATGAGAGCGACCGTAAAGGCATGCGCATAGTCATAGACGTGAAACGTGATGCCAATGCAAGCGTTGTGTTGAACAAGCTCTATAAGATGACTCAGCTGCAGACTTCTTTCGGAGTCAATAATGTAGCCCTGGTACATGGCCGTCCGCGTCTGTTAAACCTGAAGGACTTGATAAAATACTTCATCGAACACCGCCATGACGTGGTCATCAGACGCAGCCAGTACGATCTGCGCAAAGCCAAAGAGCGGGCTCACATACTGGAAGGTCTGATCATTGCGTCAGACAACATTGATGAAGTTATCAGAATAATCCGAGCTGCCAAAACTCCGAATGATGCCATTGGCGGACTGATGGAACGCTTTGAACTGACAGAAATACAAGCACGTGCTATCGTGGAAATGCGTCTGCGTCAATTGACAGGACTGATGCAAGATCAGCTGCATGCCGAGTATGAACAAGTCCAAAAGCAAATAGCATATTTGGAAGAAGTGCTTTCAAACGATGAGCTATGCCGGAAAGTCATCAAAGATGAGCTGCTGGAAGTGAAAACAAAATATGGCGATGAACGGCGTTCGGAAATCGTATACTCTTCAGAAGAATTTAATCCGGAAGACTTTTATGCAGATGACCAAATGATTATAACCATTTCACATATGGGATACATCAAACGGACGCCGCTGAGTGAATTTCATGCCCAAAACAGAGGCGGCATAGGCTCGAAGGGAACAGACACACGTGATGAAGACTTCATAGAGCATATCTATCCGGCCACGATGCACAACACCATGATGTTTTTCACCCAAAAAGGAAAATGTTATTGGTTGAAAGTGTATGAAATTCCAGAAGGGTCGAAAAACTCTAAGGGAAGAGCCATTCAAAACCTGCTGAACATTGATTCGGATGATGCGGTCAATGCTTATTTGCGTGTTAAAGACCTGAATGACAAGGAATTCATCAACAGTCATTATGTCTTGTTCTGCACTAAGCAAGGAGTCATCAAGAAAACATTGTTGGAACAATTCTCTCGCCCGCGTCAGAATGGAGTAAATGCCATCAACATTCAGGAAGATGACCGTGTGATTGAAGTACGTATGACAAATGGGAACAATGAAATTATCATTGCAAACCGGAATGGCCGCGCCATCCGTTTCCACGAAAGTGCTGTAAGATCCATGGGGCGGACTGCAACAGGAGTGCGGGGCATCACGTTAGATGATGACGGACAAGACGAAGTGGTAGGAATGATTTGCATTAAAAACCCTGAGACAGAGAGTATTATGGTGGTTTCTGAACAAGGGTATGGCAAACGTTCCGATCTGGAAGATTACCGTAAGACCAACCGTGGCGGAAAAGGTGTGAAGACCCTTAGCATAACGGAGAAAACCGGTAAATTGGTTGCCATCAAATCTGTTACAGATGAGAACGATCTGATGATAATAAACAAATCCGGCATCACAATCCGCTTGAAGGTGGCTGATGTGCGCATTATGGGACGTGCTACACAAGGGGTGAAACTGATCAACCTCGAAAAAAGGAGCGATGAAATCGGATCTGTCTGCAAAGTCACTTCGGAAAGCGCTGAAGAAAACATTGCGGAAATGGAAATGGATACTGATGATGATAATGAAACGACGTCTGCCGCACGTCAATTGGATTTGTTTGCCCAAGACATGAGCGCTGACGAAGTAGGAGAGGAGAACAGGAGAAGGAATGACGAAAAAGAAAACGAAGAATAGACATAAATATTAACTTAAAATTTCAACAGTTATGAAAAAGGTAATTTTTTCAATGGCTTTACTGCTAGCCGCAAGCGTAGCTTTTGCCCAGGAAAAGGCTGTAAAAGAAGCTAAAAAGATCGCCAATGGAGCGAATCCGGACTTTGCTAAAGCAGAACAATTGATCCAAGGTGCCCTCACCAATTCTGAAACGAAAGATCAGGCTGAAACATGGAACGTAGCCGGCCTTATCGAAAGAAGAAAAAGTGAGGAGCAGCTGAAAAATGCGTATTTGAGAAAGCCGTATGACACTCTTCAGGTTTACAACAGTGCGCTGAACATGTGCAAGTATTTCTTCAAATGTGATGAGCTGGCTCAGATTCCCAATGAAAAGGGAAAAATCAAAAACAAGTATCGGAAGAACAACATCACAGTTATGTTGGCTGAGCGTAATAACTTGATTAACGGTGGTATCGAATACTTCAACAGAGCTGCCAACATGAGTGGGGACCAGGCAAAAGAGTACAATAAGAAGTCACTGGAATTCTTCGGAACTTATATTGACATGGCAGCGAATCCCATGTTTGAGGAAGAAAACCTGCTTCAAAAAGATACAGTAATTCCGCAAATCGCATACTATGCAAGTCTGGCCGGCATTAAATGTGAAGACTATACAAGTGTTCTGAAATATGCCCCCTATGGTAAAGACGATAAAGAAGTCGGCAAGAACAATATGGAATTCATCTGTACAGCTTTGAAGGCACAGGGGGATACGGTGAAATGGACAGTCGCCTTAAAAGAAGGTATTCAGAAATATCCTGATCATCCGTTCTTCTTTGGCCACTTGATTGACTACTATAGCAGCCACAACAAGTATGATGAGGCTATGGCCTTTGCTGACGAAATGTTGGCGAAAAATCCTAATGACGCTTTCGGCTTGTATGTGAAAGGCTACCTTTACCACAATATGGAACAGTATGACGAGGCTATCGAATTTTATGGCAAGGCCGTTGAAGCAGATCCGAGTTACGCGGAAGCTTATTCCAATATGGGATTGATCTATTGCTTGCAGGCTCAAGATTTCTCAGAAAAAGCCACTACAGATGTCAACGATCCGCAATATCAAAAGGATCAGGAGACACTGAAGGCTTTCTATGAGAAGGCAAGACCTTGCTATGAGAAAGCAAGAGCTTTGAAGCCTGATCAAAAGGACTTGTGGATGAACGGCTTGTATCGCGTTTACTACAATCTGGATATGGGACCCGAATTCCAAGAGATCGATAACATGATGCAGCATTAAAAGTATTATGGGATGAGAGGATGCGTCAAAAAAGGCGCTTCCTCTTTTTAGCCGAAGTAGGAGGAAATATTTCTTCCTACTTCGTTTTTTTCATCGCATACGCTTTCGGTAGGCATATGGGCGGCTCTTTTGAATGATGCGCCCTTTATATTAAACATAATCATGATTAAAAATCGAAGAGGCAAAAAATAGAATGGGAATATACAAAAAACGAAAGCAGAAAAAGAGAACTGCTTTCGTTTTTTCAGTTAGTTCGATTTTTTGCTTCACCAGCCTTGCTCTGTTAGCACTTGATATTCAGTTCGTCCAAGATCTTGCGCATGGCTTCAAAAGTTGTGATACGTGTAGGCACCAAAGGCAATCGAAGTTTATTTTCAATCATGCCCATGGCATGCAGCATGGCTTTAACACCGGCTGGGTTTCCGTCAACGAAAAGCAATTTGAACAGTTCCGCAAACTTATGATGAATGGTCAGTGCATTGGCATAGTCTCCTTGCAAAGCCAGCCGCACCATTCGGCTAAATTCACGTGGGAAAGCATTGCCAATGACAGATATAATACCCACAGCGCCCAAAGTTATCAAAGGGAAAGTAATGCCATCATCGCCCGAAATCACATCAAATGTATCAGGCTTATTTTTAATGATGTCATCCATTTGCGTGATATCTCCGGACGCTTCTTTTACAGCTATCACATTTTTGAAGTCCCGTGCGATGCGCAATGTCGTTTCCGCCTTCATGTTAACTCCCGTACGTCCTGGAACATTATACAGGACTATGGGAAGGTCTGTTGATTCAGCGATAGCTTTATAATGCTGATAGATACCTTCTTGTGAAGGCTTATTGTAATAAGGCACAACAGACAAGATAGCGTCTACTCCGGCATAGTCATCTTTTTGCAAAGTTTCTACGACAGCACGCGTATTGTTTCCTCCGACCCCTAACAGAATAGGAACCTTGCCATTGACACGTTCAATAACCAATCGCTTGATCTTGCGTTTTTCCTCTTCTGTCAAAGTCGGAGTTTCCGCAGTCGTGCCTAACACGCACAAGAAATCCGCATTGTTTTGGAGTAAATAATCTACCATGCGCATCAACGCTTCATAATCAACGCTTTCATCTTCTTTGAACGGAGTGATCAGGGCGACTCCCATTCCTTTTAATCTTGTTTGTATCATGAGTTTGATAATGTATTGTCATTAATTTAATAGCTTGCAAAAATACAATTTTTCCCGTTTTCAACAAACAAATATATGTATAAAAAAGCTTTTCATTAAAAAAATGTCATGATATTAACGCTAAAAACTCTTCTTCGCTCATAATTTTAATTCCTAGCTTCTGGGCTTTTTCCAATTTGGCTGGCCCCATATTCTCCCCCGCTAAAATAAAGCTAGTTTTAGAAGATATGCTGCCGACATTTTTCCCGCCATTATTCTCAATCATGGCTTTATATTCATCACGGGAATAATGGCTGAATACTCCACTGATGACAACAGATTGTCCTTTAAGCTTATCTGTACGTCCTTCTCCATCGTCTTGCGAACTTCGGGCAAATTGCAGCCCTGCAGATTTTAACTTTTCGATTAAGAGCAGGTTCTGTGGATTTGAAAAATAGGCAATGACACTCTGCGCTATTTTTTCCCCGATCTCATCGATGCCTTTCAGGGATTCGATAGAAGCGTTAGACAATTCGTCGATATTGCTGAATGTCCTGCAAAGCTTCTTGGCAACAGTCTCGCCGACAAAGCGAATGCCTAAAGCAAACAAAACACGCTCAAAAGGAACCTGCCTGCTCGCTTCAATGCCCTTAATGATATTTTCGGCAGATTTATTCCCCATCCGGTTCAATTGACTAATGTCACTAACTTTTAATGAATACAAGTCGGCAACGGTCTTAATAAGCCCTACCCTATAAAACATATCTACTGTTTCTGGACCTAACCCTTCGATATTCATAGCCCTCCGACTAATGAAATGCTCTATTTTGCCTTTAATCTGTGGCGGACAAGCTGTTTCGTTCGGACAATAATAAGCAGCTTCATTTTCGTACCGGATCAAACGGCTTCCACATTCCGGACAATGTGTGATAAACCTCACCTTATCGCCCAAAAGCATTCCACGCATTTCCTTGGCGACACCTGTTATTTTAGGAATGATCTCCCCACCCTTTTCCACATATACCATATCGCCAATATGCAAGTCTAAAGATTCAATAATGTCAGCATTGTGCAAGGAGGCTCTTTTCACAATTGTCCCGGCCAGTTGGACAGGCTCTAAATTAGCTACAGGAGTCACGGCGCCTGTTCTTCCCACTTGATAAGAGACCTTATCCAATCGCGTCAAAGCCCGTTCCGCCTGAAACTTGTAAGCGATAGCCCATCGAGGAGATTTGGCTGTATAACCCAAATACCTTTGCTGCCGCAGGCTATTTACTTTTAATACAATGCCGTCTGTCGCCACTGGCAAATTTTTACGCTCTTTATCCCAATAGTTGATATAATCATAAATGTCATTTAGGGTACGGACTTTCCTCATATGCTCGGAAATCTTAAATCCCCATCTTTTAGCCGCCTGCAAATTTTCATAATGTCCATTGCTGGGGAGCTCTTCTCCTAATAAATAATAAAGGTAAGAATCCAGTTTGCGAGAAGCTACGATAGCAGAATTCTGTAGCTTTAAGGTTCCTGAAGCGGCATTGCGCGGATTGGCGAAAAGAGGCTCTTCACGTGCTTCTTTTTCCTTGTTCAGCTCTTCAAAAACCGTCCACGGCATTAATATTTCCCCCCTGATTTCAAAACTCTTTGGATAATCTCCGTGCAATACCAGCGGAATGGCACGAATGGTCCTTACGTTGTCAGTCACATCATCCCCTTTCTCTCCGTCACCGCGTGTTACAGCACGAATCAACTTCCCATCCTCATAAGTCAACGAAATGGAAGTCCCGTCAAATTTCAATTCACAGCAGATCTCAAAATCCTCGTTCAAGGCTTTTTTTATCCGATCATAAAAATCGGCCACTTCGCTTTCAGAATAAGTATTGCCTAACGACAGCATCGGATATTTGTGAGGCACTTGCACAAAATTCTTATTTATATCACTACCGACACGCATTGTAGGGGAATTGGAGTCCCTATATTCCGGATAAGCGTCTTCCAGATCTTGCAGCTCGCGCATCATATCATCAAACTGTCTGTCTGATATTTCGGGTGCGTTCAAAACGTAGTAATTATAATTATGCCGATGCAATTCCGCACGTAAATGATCGATTCTTTCCTTAATATTCATAATGCTTCATTTGTTTGGAGGCAAAAATAAGTGTTTCTTCCCGAATATTTGTATTTTTGCAGGAAAAATAAGAAAACAATATGCGCATTGACATTATCACTGTTTTACCTGAAATGATCGAGGGCTTTTTCAATTGCTCTATCATGAAGCGTGCCCAAGACAAAGGATTGGCTGAAATTTGTATACACAATTTGAGAGACTATACGAATGACAAGTATCGTAGGGTGGACGATTACCCTTTTGGAGGCTTTGCTGGTATGGTCATGAAGATAGAGCCGATAGAACGTTGCATCAACCATCTGAAAGAAGAAAGGGCGTATGACGAGATCATATTCACAACCCCAGATGGCGAGCAGTTCAACCAACATACAGCAAACACATTATCGCTTGCTCAAAACTTAATAATTCTATGCGGGCATTTCAAGGGGATCGATTATCGCATCAGAGAACATTTGGTCACAAAAGAAATCAGCATTGGAGATTATGTGCTGACAGGTGGCGAATTGGCGGCTGCGGTCATGGCAGATGCTATAGTGCGCATCATCCCTGGAGTTATTTCTGATGAGCAATCCGCTCTTTCAGATTCCTTCCAAGACAACCTGTTGGCAGCTCCTGTCTACACTCGGCCGGCAGATTACAAAGGTTGGAAAGTGCCAGATATTTTACTGTCCGGTCATGAAGCTAAAATTAAAGAATGGGAATTGCAGCAATCTTTAGAACGAACCAAGCGGCTCAGACCTGACTTGTTGAAAGAATAAAAGGACTGTTTAAAATCAAAAAAGTGACTTTGCATTGCATTGTCACTTTTTCTTAATCAATAGCGAAGAGGCGTATCCAAACAGTTTGCTATATTTCAAGTGCGCCTATTATCTCTTTTATTGATTTACATCCGTGCCTGTCTAAATAGTTTTCAATTCCTTCTATTACTTTTATGGTAATGGTGGGATCTATAAAGTTTGCTGTACCAATTTGTATAGCAGAAGCTCCGGCAAGCATAAATTCCACCGCATCTCTACTATTCATGATCCCGCCTAACCCGATGACTGGTATTTTTACAGCATTTGCCACTTGCCATACCATGCGTAAGGCAATGGGCTTGACAGCTGCTCCAGACATTCCTCCTGTTATAGTTGAGAGTATAGGCCGACGTTTCTCCGCGTCAATGGCCATGCCTAAAAGAGTATTGATCAATGACACACTATCAGCACCGCCCGCTTCTGCGGCTAAAGCAATATCCGCAATGTTAGTCACATTAGGAGACAGTTTTACAATTAGTGTTTTCTTATAGACTTTTCTCACCTCTTTGACGACTTCTTCAGCGCCTTTGCTTGTGACACCAAATGCCATTCCGCCTTGTTTTACATTAGGGCAGGATATATTCAATTCGATAGCAGGAATTTTGTCTAACTCATTAATAATAGCTGCTGTTTCCACATAATCTTCAATAGTAGATCCAGAGACGTTCACAATCATATTGGTGTGAATGTCCTTAATACGCGGATATATAGTGTCTACAAAATAATGTACCCCTTTATTTTGCAGTCCTACAGCATTTAACATGCCGGATGGAGTCTCTGCCATTCGGGGATAAGGATTTCCCTCACGCTTGTGAAGGGTCGTCCCCTTTACAATAATAGCCCCTATTCGTGATAAATCTATGAAATCTGCAAATTCTTCACCATATCCAAATGTACCCGATGCGGTCATTACCGGATTCTTTAGCTTTAAATCGCCTATATTTACATTTAAATTTGCCATAACAATTTGTCTATATTAAAAACCGGACCTTCTTTACATACACACACATGCCCCTCTTTTGTGTTTTCCACGCAGCACAAACAAGCTCCAATACCACAGGCCATCGTATTTTCCAAAGAGACTTCACAACAAATTCCTTTCTCATGCGCATATTGAGCCACAGCCATCATCATGGGCTTAGGGCCACATGCATAAATCTGATCGAATGTCTGTTGGGCTAGCAATGAATGTTGTGTGACGTATCCTTTCTCTCCATGACTTCCGTCTTCTGTAGTAGTGCAGACCTTTCCATAAGTCTCAAAATGCTCTAACTGAAGCAGATCCTTGTTGCTCTTAGCACCTAATAAGAAGGTTGGTTTACATCCTTTAGCGGCCAACTGTTCGCCTAAATACAACAAGGGAGCCGTACCTACACCACCACCTACTAACAAGGCTTTTTTAGATGCATCTTCAAGCATAGTGAATCCGTTCCCCAAAGGAAGTATCACATTAAGCGTGCTTCCTATTGGAGTTTCTCCCAAATGTCTTGTTCCATCACCTATCAGTTGGATCAAAAACCAGATTTCATTCTTTACTCTGTCCACGTAATTAATAGAAATAGGACGGCGGAGAAAAGTGGTAGGAGAACCGTCCACACGTATTTCCGCAAATTGTCCAGGACGCATATCCGGAAGCGGCTGAGGAGCTGTCAGCTTGAGCAATACATAGTTGGCATGTATGCGGACGTTCTCAAGCACAGTCAAATCTAAAATGTATTTTTTCATATTCATTGTGTTTATGACGCAAAGATACACGATTTTACCCAAAGAAACACTTCTGTGGCTTCATTTTTCAGGCCGAAAGATTTCATAAGTATTGTCATCAAAGAATATTCGTATTTCAGTGATTTTTCTTGGTGGCAACTCTTTATATATAATTTCCTGTTTGACAGGACTATTACGGGCATTTTTGACAGTCTCTGACGCTATTTCCTTGCGATTTTCAGAACGGCCTGTATCTTCGGGCGAATTTTCAGCACTCTCGGCAAACAAAGGATAGCAAGATGACACGCCTTTGCTAGAGCTTGAGCTCATGCTACCTTTGCCGGTCAAAAGCCATTCCAGATTAATGTCCGGATAATGTTGATGCAAACGAAGAATGACTTCCGTGCTAGGATATTTGTTTCTTGCTCCTAAAATATGTGAGATAGTGGCTTGAGCTACCCCTATACTCTCGGCAAAAGCACCTGCCGTAAGTTGCTCCCTATCCATTATCTGCTTAAACCTATCTTTTATACTATCTTCCATAACTATATATACACCTTTATTACATTAATATATTTACGCTTATCATTTACAAAAGTACATAAATTATGTAATATGGCAAAATTATAATTATGAATATTACGATTTTACATGAGTACACTACGTTATCACATTTGTATTACAATAAAAATATGTCCACATATAAGTATTGTTTTCTTAGTTTAATAAAATTGATTTTATGCTTGGTTATCATTATATTATCATCTTATAAACATAATATTCTGCCTGTTATCACAAATGTTATGAATGATTTTCCCTTATTATTGACTTAATTATAGATCAAAAGAGCATATTTATCTGATAATATGCACTATATAAATGTATTACGCTGTGTGAAAAATTACATTTTACTGTTATATTGTTCGGAATAACCTGTTGTAAATAAGGTCATTTACATTTGTGTATATTACAGTTGTTATTTATATATTTCCATATGTGATTGCTTTCCTGGTGTATTACATTGGTAATTATTACAATTGAAAATAATACTTGTTGCAGACACAACTATTGTTGCAGTTTTACACAGTCCTATCGCTTTTTAGGCAATAACGATAGGAATCTCGTTTGCTGGGCAATGTTTTTCTTCCTACTTCTATGAGGAAATCAAGTTGATTTCATGTTGCAATCAACTTGATTTTAATCGAAAAGCAATAAGCATTTATGCAGAGGCTCTATAAACGGATCATGCCTTTTTCGGATCAGACGGAAAATACGGTTGCGAAGCATGATTGGACACTTGGCCAACGAAGCAATAATACTTGGCCATCGAAGCAATATTAAATGGCCAACGAAGCAATAATACTTTGGCAAGTAACCTATGCTGCTGAAAAAAGCCCGGACAGAATTTTGTCCCGATGATCAACCTACTTCTTCCAGCTACCTTGCAACCGACTTTTCGGACTGTCCCCCCCTTTTCATTATACTGCAAAAAAAATCCTGATAGAAGCTGTCTCATATGATGAGCTTCTATCAGGAGCCAGAGGAATCGCGACATGCGATCCTATATTTTAGATAGCATATATGCTACACTACCAGATTCAATGCAAAATCTTGAACACTAGTTCCCGAAGTATTTCAGCATCGCTCAAAGAGCTATTGCCTACTCCTTTTGATTTTGCGTCCGCATATCTTATTTCTCCAATTATTTGCATTGTCTTTACGCCGCTATACCGATGCATGGCATTCAGATATTCTCGCGCTTGCCAAGGACTTTTCAATCCCAAAAAAGCAGAAATGCCCCGCTCTGATTTTTCTGGTGCGTAATAGGCCAACATCAGGTTGGAATAAAAACCAAAAAGTAAAGATAAAGTCATTTGAAGCGGATTGCTTTTTGGATTTTCTGTAAAATATTTCACTATACGATTAGCCTTCAGAACGTCCTTTTCAACTAAGGCGCTACGAAGCTCAAAGTTGTTGTAGTCTTTGCTTATTCCTATATTTCGTTCGATTTGCTCAGGTGTAATGCGATTTTGTCCGGGCTTCAATGTCAAGATAAGCTTATCTAATTCTCCAACTAACCGGCTAAGATCTGCACCGACAAATTCAGCCAGCATAGCACTTGCCTTAGGCTCGATATCTACCTGTTTGCACTTCAAATAGGAAGTGATGAAACCAGGGAGCTGGCTCTCTCTTATTTTTTTTGATTCAAACAAGACTCCCGTCTTTTCTATCTCCACTGCCAGTTTCTTTCTTCTGTCCAGAGATCCGTGTTTATGGCAAAGAACTAAAATAGTTGAGCGAAGAGGTTTCTGCAAATAATAAGTCAATTCCTCCATGTTCCGAATGGCCTGAGCTTCTTTCACCACTATTACCTGATGTTCTGACATCATCGGGTAACGTTTAGCAGCATTGATGACGGTAGCAATATCCACATCCGCTCCATACATTACTGTCAGGTTAAATTCTTTTTCTGTTTCAGTCAGCACATTGTCGATGATGTAGTCTGCTATCAGATCTATGTAGTATGACTCCTCTCCCATCAGGTAGTAAATAGGCCGGTATTGTTTGGCATGCAATTCTTTTAAGATGTCATCGCATGTCAGTTCTGACTTTGGCATATATGAATTGTTTTTAAATGGATTTTAAAGTGTGATTTATTTCGCTAAAAGCGTATGGCTCTATACAATTTACCAATCAAATTTCAAATGCCTAACGGTTTTTTTCTCATCGATAATCATCCGCAACGCCTCAATTCCGATAGCTACATGGGCATCTACAAAATTCTGAGTAACCATGTCGTCACTCTTATCTGTTTTTACTCCTTCAGGAACCATCGGCTGATCAGAAACAAGCAACAATGCTCCTGTAGGAATGTGATTGGCAAAGCCGCAGCTGAATAAAGTTGCCGTTTCCATATCCACAGCCATGGCTCGCGTCCTTTTTAAATATTCTTTAAATTTCTCATCATGTTCCCAAATACGTCGGTTTGTGGTATAAACAGTACCGGTCCAATAGTCCTTAGCGTGATCACGGATAGCAGATGAGACTGCCCGTTGGAGCATAAATGCAGGCAAGGCCGGCACTTCTGGCGGAAAATAGTCATTGGAAGTTCCTTCTCCTCGGATTGCGGCTATAGGCAGAATCAGATCGCCAATCTGATTTTTCTTATCTATCCCCCCACATTTGCCTAAAAACAGGCACGCTTTCGGACGTATGGCACTTAGCAAATCCATGATAATAGCCGCATTCGGACTGCCCATGCCAAAATTAACGATAGTAATGCCCTCTGCGCTTGCCGAGATCATGTTGGCATCTCTTCCTAAAATCGGAACATTAAACTTATCAGCAAAGATCTCTACATACTTATTGAAGTTAGTCAACAGGATGTGTTGGCTAAAGTCTTCTAACTTACGTTTGGTATAACGAGGTAACCAGTTTGCGACAATTTCTTCTTTCGTTTTCATAAGATTTCATTATTTTTGCCTCCCAAAAAGAGGTTTTTATTGTTTCACCCAACAAATATAAGCAATGTTATCATTAAATCTGCCTACTTTTGACGCAAAAATCGCCACGAAAAATGGGAAAAGTACAATTTTTGATATACTTCGACACCGATACGTAGCCTTAACGCCGGAAGAATGGGTACGCCAGCATTTTGTACATTTTCTAATCACTTATAAAGGCTATCCGAAAAGCTTGATGGCCAATGAAGTGCAAGTGCAATTAAATAACACCAAGAAACGTTGTGACACAATACTTTATAGGCGCGACTTGTCTGCCCGCATGATCGTAGAGTATAAGGCTCCTCATGTGGGAATCAGCCAATCTGTTTTTGACCAAATAACTCGCTATAACATGGTATTGAAAGTGGATTATCTGATTGTCAGCAATGGATTGCAACATTATTGTTGCCGTTTGGACTATGAGCATGGCAACTACACTTTTTTGAAAGATATTCCAGACTACTCCATGCTATGATATGCAACAGGGGATGCACTCTTCTTTTTTTATAGAATGCATCCCCTGTTCTTAATGTATACTACTTTTATTCAGCTTTTTCTGTTGCTGTTCTTCTTCTGCGAACCGACTTTTCTTTTATGGTCTCTTCCTTATGTTCTGACACTCCTGCTAATTCAGGATCTATCATAATACGCCCGCAATATTCGCACACAATGATTTTTTTGCGCGAACGGATATCCAGTTGCTTCTGAGGCGGAATCTTATTAAAGCAACCGCCGCATGCATCACGCTGCACATACACTATGCCAAGCCCGTTGCGGGAATTTTTACGGATGCGCTTAAAGGACTGGAGCAAGCGGGGGTCTATTTTAGTTTCCAGATCCTTGGCCTTATCTCTCAACTTTTCCTCTTCTTGTTTTGTCTCTGAGATAATTTCGTCCAATTCTCCTTTCTTTATCTCTAAATCTTTCTTCCGCTCTTCCAGAGTCGCTATGCTGTTGTCCAATTCTTCCGACTTGGCCTTCTCTTGTTCCGTAAATTCCCGGATACGTTTTTCACACAATTCGATTTCCAAAGTCTGGAATTCGATTTCCTTGCTCAGAAAATCATATTCCCGATTGTTACGCACATTGTTTTGCTGATCTTTGTACTTTGCCACGGAAGCTTTTGCGGTTTCAATTTCCACTTTTTTCCCAGCAATATTCGTTTTCAGTTCGGCAATTTCCGACTTGATTCTCTCGATGCGGGTTTCAAGACCGGCGATTTCATCTTCCAGATCTTGAACTTCCAAGGGAAGCTCACCTCGCAATGTTTTGATTTCATCAATCTTAGACAAAGTCGTCTGCAATTGATACAATGTCTTCAGCTTTTGTTCAACGGTCAGTTCCTGCGAATCTTTTTTTGCTTCTTTAGCCATTTTGTTTACAGATATTTTATGGGGTTTGTATTCACTTTGGTCATCTGCACTTCCAAATTTGGAAACAAATCCCGGATGATTGTATAAAATATTTCTTTCGTATATTGCTCGCTCTCGTAATGTCCTATCTCAGCCAATAAGATTTCAGCTTCATGTCCGAAATAATCGTGATACTTTATTTCGCCTGTAAGAAATGCATCAGCCTGACTGCGTATGGCAAGAGGCAGCAAGAAAGCCCCTGCTCCTCCACACAGCGCCACTTTCTGGATTTTACGACCAGTCAGCTTATTGTGCCGCAAGCATTCCACTTCAAAAGTTTTTTTTATTCGTCGCAGAAAGCCTAATTCCGTTTCCGGCTGTTCAAGCTCGCCAATGACTCCTGCTCCGGCCTGTTGCCAAAGGTTTTGCACTGGATAGAAATCGTATGCAGGCTCCTCATACGGATGTGCATCCAGTAATGCTTTCAAAACTTTTGTTTTCTGATAATTCGGCAGAATTGTCTCGATACGCACTTCTGACTCCACATAAAGCTCTCCAATGTGACCACAATAAGGATGCCTCCCCTCTTTAGCACGAAAAGTTCCTTTCCCTTCCACATTATAGCTGCATGAGTCATACCCGCCTATACAGCCGCACCCCGCATCGAATAAAGTTTTCCGGACTTTTTCGGCTTGTGCGAAAGGGACAAAAGTAACCAGTTTCAGAAGTGAATCCTCCTTAGGGTCCAGTACTTTCACATTGGTTAATCCTATTTTCTCGGCTATCTTATGGTTCACACCTCCTGCCACATTGTCCAAATTTGTATGGGCGGCATAAATAACCAAATCATTTTTTATCGCTTTCAAGATGCAGCGTTCCACATAGTTTTTCCCTGTAATGGACTTACATCCTTGAAAAAGAAGAGGATGATGGGAGATCACTAGATTATAGCCTAAGGCTATCGCTTCATCCAAGATAGTTTCAGTCACGTCGAGGCACAACAAAACTCCTGTCGCTTCCACCTCTGTCAATCCGATTTGCAAACCGGCATTATCAAATCCGTCTTGCAAGGGCAAAGGTGCGAATCTTTCAAGGGCACTTACTATTTCTTTAATTTTCATTAGAGCAGAAAATTTGGGGCAAAGGTACAAAAAACTTCTGGATGAAGAAGTTTTTGAGCGCGTTTTTTCGTTTTCGTTCTTAATTTGTTTGAGCTGATTTTCGATTTTCCTACTTTTCAG
>CALUOU010000036.1 GCA_944322335.1 uncultured Bacteroides sp. | reverse complement strand
AGTGGGCGTTGACGGATTCGAACCGCCGACCCTCTGCTTGTAAGGCAGATGCTCTGAACCAGCTGAGCTAAACGCCCTTTTCACTTCCGTTTCAAAAGCGATGCAAAGGTACTGCTTTTTTTGGAATCTGCAATAGTCTGCCGCATATTTTTTTAGTAAAACTCATTTTTTAGCCTGATTTGCCCTGTTATCCCCTGTATTTGCCGATGTCTTATGCCTCATGTAGAGACGATTTCAATGGCCGTTATCGTGGGCGATGATTAATGGGCAGGTGGTCAATTGGCATTATCTGGGGGGTAAAAATCGGTCAAATAGGGTATAGAAATCGGTCAGGCAGTGTGTGTAAACAGGTCGGGGACTGTTAGTGATGTCAATAAGTGTGATCTTTCACGCGGGAGGGTGAAAGGAGAGCTTCGTGAAGGGTATGTTCTGGTGAAGTTTCACCGTATAGCGTTGTAGATGAATGGTTTGCGGTGAAGGCAATGAGGAAGAGGAGAAAAAAGTGTGAAAGGTGAAAGTAAACCTACGTTTCACCGTAACTGTTTGTAATGCAATGGATTGAAGGCTGCATGAAAGCGTGAAGCTTTCAAGGCGGTTTTCTGTAAAAAGCAGGTTGGTTAAGAGATGAAATCAAGTTGATTGTGTGACAAAATCAAGTTGGTTGTGTGATAGGATCAAGCTGGTAACGGTTAGCGGTTAATGCGTCAGTTGTATTTTGACAGCCTGGCATTGCGGCAGGCATTGTAAGATACGCACATCTCTCGCGGACGGCACGCGTGCGGCATTTCCAGTTCACGCGTGCGGCGCATCCGTCTCACGCGTGCGGCACGTCCGTCTCACGCGTGCGGCGCGTCATGATTGACGTGTGAAAAAGGCTCGCTTTATACATGCGCATCCATCGCCGCTTATACAGCCAAACGGAAACAGGGTGAAAAAAACGCCCGGCACCCTCCTGTAAGAAAGAGTGCCGGGTTTGGAAAAAGCTTGGCGTAGCCTGTTTTTTTTATTCCATTCCTTTATTTATATTCCTGCCAGCTCTTGATTTGGATGTCTTCAAGGGTCATGTTGCAGAACGCTTCGATAAAGGCGCTTGCCAGGCGGGCATTGGTGATGAGAGGAATGTTGTGGTCGATGGCGGCCCGGCGGATCTTATAGCCGTTGGTCAGCTCACGCTTGCTGTGGTTCTTCGGAATGTTGACGATCAGGTCGAAGCAGTGTCCGGCTATCATCTTCATCACATTGTTTTCCGCATCGGGACGTTCGTCTGGCCAGAACACGGGAATCGTGTCCACGCCGTGAGCGTTGAGGAAGGCGGCTGTTCCTGCCGTCGCGTAGATTTTATATCCTTTGCGGAAAAGGATGCGGCTGGCGTCGAGCAGGTCCACCTTAGACTTCATGGCTCCGGAAGAGAACATCACGCCCCGTTCCGGAGAGGGGATCTTGAATCCGGTCGCAATGAGGGCGTTCAGCAGCGCCTCGTCGAAGCTGTCGCCCAGGCATCCCACTTCGCCCGTGGAAGACATGTCCACGCCCAATACGGGGTCGGCCTTGTGCAGGCGGGAGAAGGAGAACTGGCTGGCCTTCACGCCGATCCAGTCGATGTCAAACTCCGACTTGTCCGGACGTGTGTAGGGAGCGTCGAGCATGATGCGTGTGGCAGTCTCGATGAAGTTGCGCTTCAGCACCTTCGAGACGAAGGGGAAGCTGCGCGATGCGCGCAGGTTGCACTCGATGACTTTCACCTCGTTGTTGCGGGCCAGGAACTGGATGTTGAACGGGCCCGAAATGTTGAGTGCCTTGGCAATCTGGCGGCTGATCTGCTTGATGCGGCGGGCTGTGGCGAAGTAGATCTTCTGAGCCGGGAAGACCAGGGTGGCGTCGCCAGAGTGTACGCCTGCAAACTCAACGTGTTCGGAAATGGCATATTCCACCACTTCCCCGTTTTGTGCCACGGCGTCAAACTCTATTTCCTTGGTGTTTTGCAGGAATTGCGACACCACTACCGGATATTCTTTGGACACGGCGGCCGCTTGCTTCAGGAAGCCTTCCAGCTCTTCCTCATCGTAGCAGACATTCATGGCTGCGCCCGATAGCACGTAGGAAGGACGCACCAGCACGGGATAGCCCACTTTTCCGATGAACTGCTTCACGTCGTCCACGCTGGTCAGCTCCTGCCAGGCGGGCTGGTCGATGCCCAGCTGGTCCAGCATGGCTGAGAACTTGTTGCGGTTTTCGGCGCGGTCGATGGAGACGGGCGAGGTTCCCAGGATGGGCACCGACTGGCGGTGGAGCTTCATGGCCAGGTTGTTCGGAATCTGTCCGCCCACAGAGACGATGACGCCGCGCGGCTGTTCCAGGTCGATGACATCGAGCACACGCTCGAAGGAGAGCTCGTCGAAGTAAAGGCGGTCACACATGTCGTAGTCCGTGGAAACCGTTTCCGGGTTATAGTTGATCATGATGGACTTGTAGCCCAGTTTGCGGGCAGTCTGTACGGCGTTCACCGAGCACCAGTCGAACTCTACCGACGAGCCGATGCGGTATGCTCCCGATCCGAGCACCACCACCGATTTCTCGTTCTTATAGTAGTTGACATCATAGCCTTGCACGGCGTATGTCATGTAGAGGTAATTGGTCAGTTCGGGATGCTCGCTGGCCACGGTGTTGATGCGTTTCACGGCCGGCACGATGCCCAGCTCCTTGCGGCGGGCGCGGACTTGCAGGTTTTCTTTCTCCATATTCCCTTGGGGACGCAGCACGAAGCGCGCGATCTGGAAGTCGGAGAAGCCCAAGACCTTGGCTTGGCGCAACACATCGGCCGGAATGTCCTCGACGCTGGTGTACTGGCCAAGCTTGTGCTTGTAGTCTACGATGTTTTTCAGCCTTTCCAGGAACCAGGGGTCTATTTTGGTCAGCTCGTAAATGCGGTCGATGCCCAGCCCTTCTTCCAATGCCTGTGCGATGGCGAAGATGCGCAGGTCTGTGGGATGCGCCAGCTCGTGCTCCACGTTGTCGAAGTGCAGGTCTTCATTGCCCACAAAGCCGTGCATGCCTTGTCCGATCATGCGCAAGCCTTTTTGGATGATTTCCTCAAAGGAGCGTCCGATGGACATGATTTCGCCCACAGACTTCATGCTGGAACCGATTTCGCGGCTGACGCCTACGAACTTGGTCAAGTCCCAGCGCGGAATCTTGCAGATGAGGTAGTCCAGCTGCGGAGCCACGTAGGCAGAGTTGGCGGTGCCCATTTCGCCGATCTGGTCCAGCGTGTAGCCTAACGCGATCTTGGCGGCCACGAAGGCCAGCGGATAGCCGGTGGCTTTGGACGCCAGCGCCGATGAGCGGGAGAGGCGGGCGTTGACCTCGATGACGCGGTAGTCGTTGGTCTCTGCATTGAAGGCGTATTGGATGTTGCATTCGCCCACGATGTTGAGGTGGCGCACACACTGGCGGGACAGGGCCTGCAGGTTTTCCACTTGTTCGGGAGTGAGCGAGCAGGTGGGGGCCACTACGATGCTTTCTCCCGTATGGATGCCCAGCGGGTCGAAGTTTTCCATGCTTGCCACGGTGAAGCAGTGGTCGTTAGCGTCGCGGATGACCTCGAATTCGATTTCCTTCCACCCTTTGAGAGATTCTTCCACCAGGATTTGCTTGGAAAAAGTAAAAGCGCTCTCGGCCAACTTCAGGAAAGTCTCTTCATCGGGACAGATGCCGCTGCCTTGTCCGCCCAAGGCATATGCCGATCTCACCATGACAGGGTAGCCAATGTCATGGGCAGCCTTCAGGGCGTCTGCCATGCTTTCTACGGCGTGGCTTTTGGGCGTCTTCATGGGGATTTCGTCCAGCTTCTTCACAAACAAGTCGCGGTCTTCGGTGTTCATGATGGCTTCCACCGAAGTGCCCAGCACTTGCACGCCATATTTCTGCAGGATGCCTTGTGTGTACAGTTCCGTTCCGCAGTTCAGGGCTGTTTGTCCGCCAAAGGCCAGCAGGATGCCGTCCGGATGTTCTTTCTTAATGATTTCTTCTACAAAATGGGGGGTTACCGGCAGGAAGTAGACTTTGTCGGCAATGCCCTCTGAGGTCTGGATGGTGGCGATATTGGGATTGACCAGCACGGAGCTGATACCCTCTTCACGCAACGCTTTCAGCGCTTGCGAGCCGGAATAGTCGAACTCTCCGGCTTGACCGATTTTGAGCGCGCCTGAGCCCAAAACGAGCACTTTCTTTAGTTTTTTTTCCATATATTCTTAGGTTGAAGTTGTAATAGACTGGCATAAAAAAAGCAGTCTATCGGCCACCGGACGGGGGCAAGCGGCGTCCGATAAAGATAGTTCTGCTTGTTTTCACATGTTTGTGATTGCATTTCAGTCACTTTTAATGTTTGCAAAGAAACGATTTATTTGTGAGAAACGCAAGTAAAGGCATTAAAAACAGTCGGAAAGGCGTGAATTTGCAGGAAAAGTCCGCATTTTCATTTAAAAAGCTTCTCTATTTCTTCTTCTTTGATGGTGGCCAGCACGGTGTGTCCGTCCGGAGTATAGTTGGGCGAGGGGCAGGCAAAGAGGCTGTCCACCAGGTTTGCCATTTCATCGTCGGTCAGCACTTGGCCGTATGCGATGGCTGCCGCCCGTGCCAAGGTCAGTGCCAGCTGGTGGCGGATTTCTTCCTTTACATCGTTGCCTTTTTCCAGTGCCGTGTGTACCATGTCCTGCACCAGCTCCACGGGGTTCAGCCCTTCGATGCCGGCCGGGATGCCGTTGATGGCATAGCTGCCTCCTCCCAAGGAAGTCAGCTCAAAGCCAACGGCCGACAGGTCGTCCGTGATGCTTTCGAGCATGGTGGCTTCTGAAGCCGGGAACTGCACGATCTCAGGGAAGAGCACACCTTGCGAGATGCCTTTCTGCTGGTTGATCTGCTGGATGTACTGATCGTACAGCACGCGCACATGTGCCCGGTGCTGGTCAATGAGCATCAGTCCGGACTTGACGGAAGTCAGGATGAACCGGCCTTTGAACTGGAGTTGCTGTACGCCCGTCTCGCTGGAGGAGCTTTCCTGGAGGATGTGTCCCGTGGGGGGCTGGCTGTTGCCTGCGGTTTTAGGGAAAGGCGCGCAGGCTTCTGTCCCGTTGTCGGGAGGCAAGGCGTTTCCGGCGTCATTCATGCGGCTGGCTTTGGCCAGTCCGGAATACAGCTGTTCCCATTCCACCTTGGGGCGGCTGTAGGAGCGGTCGACGGACTTGTCCGGTTGGCTTCCGCTGCTTTTGAAGGGATTGAAGTCTTCGTTGTATTGCACTTGAGGCGGAGCGACAGAGTCATCTTGCTCAAGGGTCGGAAACTCAGGCATGCCTTCGGTGTCGAAGTCGATTTGCGGAATGGCGCTGAAGCGTCCCAACGATTCTCTGACGGCTGCCGAGAGGATTTGCCAGATGGCCTGTTCGTTTTCAAACTTGATTTCGGTCTTGGTGGGATGGATGTTGACATCGATGTTGGCCGGATCCACTTCAAAATAGAGGAAATAAGAGATTTGTTCTCCTGCCGGAATGAGCCGTTCGTAGGCGTCCATCACCGCTTTGTGGAAATACGGGTGGCGCATGTAGCGTCTGTTGACAAAGAAGTATTGGTGCGACCCTTTTTTGCGGGAAGTCTCAGGCTTGGCCACATATCCGGAAATCTTCACCAGGCTGGTCTCTACCTCTACACTGAGCAGCTGCTGGTTCAGCTTTTTCCCGAAAATGTTCAGAATGCGTTGGCGGAGCGGCACGACATGCAGGCTGAACAGTTCGGCATCGTTGCTGTAGAGGTAGAAAGCCACTTCGGGGTGGGCCAAGGCTATGCGTTCGAACTCTGTCAGGATGTTGCTCAGTTCGGTAGAATTGGCTTTCAGGAACTTGCGCCTTGCCGGGACGTTGAAGAAGAGATTGTTCACCATGAAGTTGCTTCCTTTGGAGCACGACACAGGTTCTTGGCTTTCCACCTTTGAGCCGGAGATGACGATGCGCGTGCCCAGTTCCTCGTCGGCTGTACGGGTCTTCAGCTGCACCTCGGCCACGGCCGCGATAGAGGCCAACGCTTCCCCTCGAAACCCCATGGTATGGAGGGCGAAGAGGTCTTCGGCATTTCGGATTTTGGAAGTGGCATGGCGTTCAAAGGAGAGGCGCGCGTCGGTCTCAGACATGCCTTTGCCATTGTCTATCACTTGTATGCAGGTCTTTCCTGCGTCCGTTACCAGCACATGAACCTCTGTGGCTTCGGCATCAATGGCGTTTTCCACCAGTTCCTTCACGACAGAGGCCGGTCGTTGAATCACTTCTCCGGCTGCAATCTGATTGGCAACCGAGTCGGGCAGTAAATGAATGATATCGCTCATGACAGTTGTTTGTTAGATTAACGTATAAGGGAGAAAGCTTTTATGCGATCCCCCGGCTGATGGCATACCACAGGCAGGACAGGAGGGCGATAAGCGTCAGTACTGTCGCGGTACGCATGGGCTTTTGTCTGGCCGCTTTCCGCTGTTCCAGGCGGGGCGTTGTGAATTTCCCCCGTATTGTCTCAGGGTTATAGGGGCGAGTGTCCGGCAAGCCCATTTCACGTTTGGCTTTTTCTTTCAGTCGCTCCAAGCGTTCCTTACGCTCGTCCGCATATATATAGGTATGTTGAAAGCTCCTTGGCTTTCGGGTGTAAAACAGTCTCATGGCTGCTATTTTTTAGGCCGTTCGATGTGCAGGTCGCGTGGAGAGGTCACCGGCTTGCGGTCGCTCTTCTGCAACTGGTCTTCCGCTTTTTTGCTCCGCCAGTTGAAGATGTCCTCTTTGTTCAGGGGGCGGATATAGTCGAACCATACAAATGACGGCAACCTGTACTTGTCCGGTGGAATCTGGTCCATGGGATAGGCGATGCCGTTGGCTTTGCCGATAAAGGCGCCTTGTTCCATTTTGCGGTCTTTCAGCAGCATGCGCAGGAAACCGCCTTCCGAATAGTTGAGCATCATCAGTGTGCTGTCCCGTTCTTCCACCGGATAGAACACCACCAGTACACTGCCGTCCACATCCACCTGCCTCATCTCGCCGTTGGTGAAATAAGCTTTCATTTCCTGTCCGGAGACTTGATTGTAGTGGATGGAGTCTTTCCGCTCCACGGTCAGGGCTTGATTGATGATGTGTGCCCAGTCGATGGTGCTGTCGTTGGTGTAGATTTTGATTTCCTCGCCCAGAAGCTGTTGTTCGCCATACCACAGGATAGGGTCGGTGTACATGGTCATGCACGAGTCCTTGGAGTTATACACCAGTGAGTCGCACACGGCCTGCAGGTCGGTGCGGTAAGCCCGTACCTTGTGGTAAGCTCTCATTTCGCGGTACATGGAGTCGGTGTTCAGGTTGTAGGTGAACATCCGCAGGGTGTCGGCGTGCATGAACAGGCTGTCTCCTTGCGAGTAGTCCACGGCCACTGCCCGTCTGGTGGCGATGGCGTTTCCGGTCAGCTCGTTGTAGAAACAATAGTCGCCTGTCAGCATGTTCCGGTTCACGGTGTCGTTCATCTGCACGTTGTCAAAGGCTTCTCCGTATCCCAGCTGCCGGTCGTAGAACAGGCTGTCGCCTGTCAGTTTCTTCCCTTGATTGGTCAGCACCGATCGGTCCAGCAGTTCGGCCTGGTCTGTGGTGGTGTTATAGATCCCCCGTTCGGAGTAGATATGGTTGTTTTCGCTCACGATGTCCGACGGTCCGAGGATGGTGGCTATCTTGGTGAGCGTGCTGTATTTCAAGGTGTCTGAGGTAAGCACGAATTGCGGATTGACCAGTCTGACATCGTGATTGAACACAGCCAGCTTGGTGGCCGGGCTGTATTCTCCCCAGTCTGAGGTCAGCACGTTTTCCTCGTCCGTCAAGGTTCCTCCCTCGAAATAGTAACCGAGGTTGTAGAGCCGGTCATAGTTCAGGCTATCGGTTGTGAGTACCGTGTTGCGGTTGATCATGCGCACGTGCTCGCGCAGCATGGCCAGTTGGGTCATGCCGTCGTAGTATAGATAGTCTCCATAGATGAAGAGCGTATCCCCCTGCTCCATGCGCACGTTTCCGAAAGCCTCCACCGAATTGATTTTGGTGAAGATCAGGGCGCTGTCGCAATACATGTACATGCTGTCGTGTTTCAGCTGTACCGATCCGATCAGGGTCTGCACGCCCGGCCGCGTCTGTTCGTCGGCCTGCGCTTCGTCCGCATAGAGCAAGTCCACCCGTGTCTTCTGCTGGCCGTCTGCCTGGCTGGCCGGTTTTTCGTCAGACCTGTGCTGCGGGCGGGGCGTTGTGGGCTGTGTTGCAGGCACGGGAGGAGCGGCCCGGCGCACGGTGGTGTCGTTCCGCTGTTTCCGGGGGATGGCGGGGAGTGTGTCTTCCCGCAGTCTGGCAGGAGCGGCAGTGTCCTTCTTTACAATCATTTTCGGCGCATTGGCCGTGTGCCGCAAGAGCGGCTTTTTGTCTTGCGCTCCTGTCAGGCAAATGCCAAAAAGGCATAGGATACCTGCCAGCAAGTATCTATGCCTGTAGATGAAACTTGGTGTGTGATGTGCCATACTTACTCTTTAATCCAGCCCGGGTATTTGAAGGTGCAATTCTTTTTCCAGCTGTCGGCGATGCGGACGTAGGTGTGTCTTTGCTTTCCGCGGATCCATTTTTCCAGCAGCTCCTGCCGCCGTTTCTCCAGTACGATGTTCTTCAGGTTCTGGTAGTCGTCCGCCACTGTAGCCTTGTGGCCGTTGGTGCGGCTTTTCAGTTTGACAATGACGCACTCCTCTTTGCCGGTATCTTCCGGTATCATGGTGAAGGCGTGCGAGATTTCTCCTACTTCCATTTGGTCTACTACTTTGGCTATTTCGGGAGGCAGTTCCTGCATCTCAAATTTCGACGTGTTGTTGTGAGGGTTAGGCAGCAGGCCGTGGTTGTTCCGTGTATCTTTGTCATGCGAGAGACGCTCGGCCGCTTCTTCGAACGTGAAGGTGCCTTTGCGCACGTCATCGGCGATAGAGTCCAGCCGTGCGTTGGCCGCCGTGATGGATTCTTCCGGAATGTGCGGTTTCAGCAGGATGTGGCGCACCTTGATGCGGTCACCCCGTTTCTCTACCAGCTGGATGATGTGGAAGCCGAATTCTGATTCCACAATTTTGGAAACCTTGTCAGGGCTTTGCAGGTTGAAAGCCACGTTGGCGAATGCCGGATCCAGCTCCGCGCGTCCCATGAAGCGGGGCAGCTCGCCGCCGTTCATGGCCGATCCCCTGTCTTCGGAATACATACGGGCCAACATGGTGAAGCTTTCGCCCTTGTTGACGCGGTCGGTGAACTCACGCAGCCGCTCTTTCACGCTTTCAATCTCTTCCAGCGGGACTTTGGGTTGTTGGGTGATGATCTCCACTTCCACTTGGGTGGGGATATAGGGGATGCTGTCGGGCGGAAGATCCTTGAAGTAGCGGCGCACTTCAGCAGGAGTCACCTTCACTTCGCCCACCAGCTGCTGCTGCATCTTCTGTACGGTCAGTCCTTCGCGGGCGTTTTCCCGAAGGCTTTCCCGGATCTGGGTGGAAGTCTTGTTGAAGTATTCCTCCATCTTCTCGCGCGAGCCGATGTTGTTGATGTACAGGTTGATCATATAATCCACTTGCTGGATCACCTCACTTTCCGACACCTCAATACTGTCCAGCGCGGCTTGGTGGAGGAACAGTTTCTGTACGGCTATCTCTTCGGGAATCACGCAATAGGGGTCTCCCTCAAACCGGCGTCCTTCGTATAAGGCGCTCAGTCGGGCCTCTTCCACTTCAGACTTCCAGATCGCTTCATCGCCTACGACCCATACCACTTCGTCGATGACATTGTCTTGTCCGTAGGACGTTGTAAAGCTCAGGAGGGTCAGCGCAAGGAAAGCGATCCATTTAAAGTTCATAAACTTCTTCATGCTGTTGTCTAATGCTAATAAAAATGTTTCTATTTGTTCTTTAGGTGCGTAAGGCATCGGTTATTTATCTATTTGGGTCACGAAGATACGGCTTTAATCGGTTGCCTCATTGATTATTAACTGTTTTTAAAACCTCTTGGTTAATTTCAACCTTACATTGGGCATACATTCGGGCCATTCGCCGCTTTTCCTGTTCGTTCCGATAGTCGCTGACCAGCTGTTCATACACTTCCCGATAGTTTTCCGGGCCTTTCAGCTTTTTGCCGACTACGGCCGTAAAAGGGAAGGCCGGCAAGGGGGAGGCGTCGCCCTGTTTGAACACCAGTTCGTCAACATAGGCATTGTCGCCCAAGGCAAACAGACCGATTTCCGCTCTCACTTCCGACTGTTCGGGAGGGAAGGTCATTCGGATGGCATCGGCCCATTCTTCCTTAGGCAGCCTTTTCAGAAACTTGCGTGCTTGTTTGGTTATGTGTTTGGTCGCTCCGTGCAGCACAACCCCTTTGTAGCGTGGATGCTTCCATCGGTAATGTGCGCGGTTTTTCTTGAAGTAGGCTTGCAGCTCTTGCTCGCTGGCGGGCAGCTGTTCGTTTTGCCGTTCAATGGCGGAAGCCAGGAGGCTGTCCCGGTAGACTTGCAGGCGGATGCCGATGGCCGGTTGCTGTTCCAGACAATGATGCGCATGGTCTAAAACGGACTTGGAGATGAATCCTTCCAGCTGGCAGCTGATGCTGCCCGGATGGGCTGTGGCGAACAAGGCGAAATCACTTCCGCTGTAGGTCTTTCCGTCTATTGTAAAGAGGGGGAGAGAGGTGTGTCCTTGAGCGTGGAGCTCAGACAGTCCTTTCGCGTCGGGGGTGAAGCGGTAGGTCTGTTTCAGCCTTTCCACCGTAGCGGATGTGGCGGCCTGTGACTGAGACAGGTTAATGGCTTGTTCGCGGACGAGCCTTTCCTTAACCTGCTCAAAAGGCGGCAAAGGCTCTTGTCTCAGCACGAGGACGATGTGGATGCCTTGAGGGGTAAAGAATGGAGCCGAGAAGGTGCCGGGCTGCAAGGTGAAGGCCGTTTCTTCAAATTCGGCCGGCATTTGCAGGCGGCTGATCCGGAATGGTTCCTTTTCGTCAGAATACCGTTGTGCGAGGGTCTCAAAAGGCGCTCCTTGACACAAGGCATGGTAGAGGGAGTCCATCTGTAATTCCGCCTGTCGCAATGCTGTGGGCGAGATGTTTTGAGAAAGACGGCGGAAGATGTGCTGTACCCATACCCGTCCGGATGGAGACTTGGCTCTCAGCTGTTCGTACCGTTGGCGGGCTGCCGATTCAAGGGCTTGCGCATCAGTCAGGTATATTTGTGCCAAGACGTTGCGGTAACGGTCTAAGCGGCTGCGGATGGCCGGAAGCGTATCCAATCCGGCTTCTTCTGCTTCGGCTGCTTTCAGTTTGCGGTCGATAAACCAGTCGAGTTGCGCTTGTAGGGTGTGGTGAACCTTTGGGAAAGACGGGCCGCATGTCTGGCAAGCCTGTTGGAATTCCGCCAGAGTGACGGCTTTCCCGTTGATGTGCATCAGTACGGGGGAAGTAGGATTGGCTGACTGCAAGCAAGTCCGTCCGATTATCCAGAAAAGGAGTACACAGCCGATTCGCATCATTTTTTTCAGTTGACAGGGGAGCGTTGCTAAGATTAAGATATAGTGTAAACGCGGATTACGCGGGAAGGCAGAGAGAACTCCGCACTTGTTCTGCGTAATCCGCGTTCAGAGAGAATAAACGCTGTTTTTCAGCGTTATGCGTCTTTATTCAGGACGGCTATAGTTCGGTGCTTCACTCGTGATGGCTACATCGTGCGGGTGGCTTTCGAGCACACCGGCGTTGGTGATACGCGTAAATTTGGCGTTGTGCAGCTGTTCGATATTGGCAGCTCCGCAATAGCCCATGCCGGCACGCAGGCCGCCCACCAGCTGGTAGATGACCTCGAAAAGGGTGCCTTTGTAGGGGACACGTCCGGAAATGCCTTCCGGCACCAGCTTTTTCACATCGCTGGTGCTGCTTTGGAAATAGCGGTCTTTAGAACCGTTTTCCATGGCTTCCAGAGAGCCCATGCCGCGGTATGCCTTGAACTTGCGTCCGTTGAAGATGATGGTGTCGCCCGGCGATTCTTCCGTACCGGCCACCAAAGAGCCGATCATCACGCTCCATCCTCCGGCTGCCAATGCTTTCACCACGTCACCTGAATAGCGCAAGCCGCCATCGGCAATCAGGGGAACACCGGTGCCTTCCAGCGCTTTGGCCACGTCATAAACGGCAGTCAACTGCGGAACACCCACGCCGGCGACGATACGGGTCGTACAGATCGAGCCCGGACCGATACCTACTTTGATGCCGTCCGCACCGGCCTCGACCAGCGCTTTGGCGGCCTCGCCCGTGGCTACATTGCCCACTACAATGTCGATATTGGGGAAAGTGCGTTTGGCTTCTTTCAGCTTTTCAATGACAAAATAGGAATGTCCGTGTGCCGTATCGATGACAATGGCATCCGCTCCGGCTTCAACCAAGGCATGCATGCGTTCCAGAGTATCGTTGGTGACACCCACGCCGGCTGCCACGCGCAGCCGTCCTTTGCTGTCTTTGCAAGCCATGGGTTTGTCTTTGGCCTTGGTGATGTCTTTATAGGTGATCAAGCCAACCAGTCTCCCTTCCTTGTCTACAACGGGGAGCTTTTCTATCTTGTGTTCCTGCAGGATTTGGGCGGCTGCTTCCAGATCGGTGGTCTGGTTGGTTGTGATGATGTTTTCTTTGGTCATCACCTCATCAATATGTTTGTTGAGGTCTCTTTCGAAACGCAGGTCGCGGTTGGTCACAATGCCTACCAGGCGCTTTTCATCGTCTACCACAGGGATGCCGCCGATTTTATATTCGGCCATCAAGGCCAGTGCGTCAGACACGGTTGAGCCTCGTTTGATGGTGATGGGGTCGTAAATCATGCCGTTTTCCGCACGCTTTACAATGGCTACTTGGCGTGCTTGTTCTTCGATCGTCATGTTCTTGTGGATCACGCCGATGCCACCTTCGCGGGCAATGGCTATGGCCATTTTTGCTTCTGTGACAGTATCCATTGCAGCTGTCACAAATGGGATCTTCAGTTCAATGTTTCGTGAGAACCTTGTTGTCAGTTCAACCGTTTTGGGGAGTACTTCGGAATAAGCGGGGATCAACAGGACATCGTCATACGTTAATCCGTCCATAGCAATCTTATCTGCAATAAATGACATAGATGATGTTTAAGTGTTTTAGAATTTATTGCGTGCAAATATACAGGTTTTATTTGAAAGGACGAAAAAACGGACATTTTTTTAATTTTGTTTTATAAAAAAGGAGCCGTTTCCATTGGTTGGGGAAGGAAGTGGAAGGACAATTTGGCTGCAAGTTTCTTTTTTGGGGGGGATGGAAAGCCGCAGGATTCCTCGGATGACTTCCAAGACATGGCTTGGGAAATCCGCGTAATCCGGCGGCTTTTTCTGCCAAATATTATCGGGCGGGAGTGAATTTCCACCAATCCAGCATGAACAGGTTTCTTTGCTGGTTTTTGCCGCCTTTGAATACAAAGTAAAGGTCGTGCACGCCTTTCACTGGCTGTACGTTGACTGTAAGCTCTTTCAGCTCATCTTTGGTTTCAGGAATCGTGACTGTACCCAGGCAAGGCCCGTCTGTATCGTCTACGCGGATCTCCATGACACCGCCATACAAGTGGCTGGATGCGGAGACGGTGAATGAGCTTGCGCCGTTTTTGAAATCCACGCCTTTCACCTTCAGGTATTCGCCGTCATCGATGTCTGTCACCAGCTGGTTCCAGCGCTCTGGGCTCCATAAATTTTTTGGAGTTGTCTTCAGGCCGAAGCCCCAAGCCATGGTTTCGGCTTCCACCTTGCGGTAGGGGTCGAGGTGTTCGATCTGTTCTACCTTGCAATCCAAGAAGTAAGGCAGCTCCTGGATGGTCCCGTCGGCGTTGTATTTCATTTCGGCCAGAGAGACGGAACGGCGTTCGGCGTGGCGGCTGGTTTCAAGACGGAATATGTCGTAGTTTTGTCCGAAACAATACCACTTGCCCTTGTATTCGATGATGCCCGGATGGTTGCCTCGTGTGCGGGGAGTGTGGTCCATGATGTGCCCTTTGTATTCCCACGGCCCCAGCGGCTTGTCGCTCATGGCATATCCGATGCCTTCGGGGCAGCATGTGGAAGCGAATGCCAGGTAGTAGTGTCCGTCATGTTTGTAGAACCACGGGCCTTCCTGATAGTCCTCGATGTGTGGCATCTTCATGATTTCGCCGGAGTAGGAGATCATGTCTTCGTTCAGTTTGACACAGTAGAGGTTGGGGTTTCCCCAATACATATAGGCTTGTCCGTCATCATCGATCCACACGGTGGGGTCGATGTCATCCCAGTGTTCTCTTTGCCACACCAGCGGTTTGCCGATGGGGTCGGTGAACGGTCCGTAGGGAGAGTCGGAGACTAATACGCCGATGCCATGTCCATGAATGGGGCAATACATGTAGAATTTTCCATTGCGCTCCACCACTTGTGCCGCCCAAGCACCGTTGTCGCCTTTATACCACTTGAAGTCTTTCAGGGAGGCGATTGATCCTCGGTCCTGCCAGTTCACCATGTCGGTGGAAGTGTAGAGCAGCCAGTTTTGCATTTTGAAACCTTCCGCATCGTCTTCGTCATGGGAGGTGTAGAGGTACACGGTGTTGTCATGCACCATAGGTGCCGGATCTGCTGTGTACTTGGTTTGAATGATCGGCATGTTGAGCTCTTGTGCCGTTGCTGTCGAGAAGGCAGCCAAAGCCGAAAACAGGCTTATTGTAATTTTCTTGTTCATAATGTATGATAATTAGGAGTTTATCTGGCAAAGATAAACGATTTTTTTGGGAAAATACGCTATTTTGTTTTTTTTTAGCATGGAAAGTTGCTCGTATGAATATGAAATGGTGCAGGCTTTGTCAAGAGCATTTTTAGCGGGATGCCGAGCTCTCCATTGTCCGTTGCATGCAGGGTTTCAGTTGGACTTCTTCCTCTTGTCTCAACTCATGCCCGACTGCCGGTGTTGTGATGGGGCGGGCTGGCTCCATAGGTCGGCATTTCAAATGAAAGGGGCAGGTATTCTCCTGATAAAAAAGAAAGCCGGACAGCTCCGATCCGATCGGAGCCGTCCGGCTTGGGGAAATATGGAAACGAGTAGAACTTAAAATTCTGCGTTTCTTGGGGTGCGGGGGAAAGGAATGACATCGCGGATGTTGGTCATGCCGGTGACAAACAGCAGCAGACGCTCGAAGCCCAGCCCGAATCCGGAGTGAGGACAGCTGCCGAACTTGCGTGTGTCGAGATACCACCACATGTCTTTCATGGGGATATGCAGCTCTTCGATGCGGGTCAGCAGTTTGTTGTAGTCGGCCTCACGTTCGGAACCGCCGATGATCTCGCCGATTTTCGGGAACAGCACGTCCATGGCGCGCACGGTCTTGCCGTCGTCATTCTGTTTCATATAGAAGGCTTTGATCTCCTTCGGATAGTCTGTCAGGATCACCGGACGCTTGAAGTGGTCTTCCACCAGGAAACGCTCGTGCTCAGAAGCCAGGTCCATGCCCCAGTAGACGGGGTATTCAAACTTACGGCCTTTGGCTACGGCTTCTTCCAGAATTTTGACCCCTTCCGTGTAAGGCAGGCGGACAAAGCTTTCCTTCACCACACCCTGCAGGCGTTCGATGAGGCTCTTGTCGAACATGTCGTTCAGGAACTTTACATCGTCGTAGCAGTTGTCCAAAGCCCATTGCACACAGTACTTGATGAACTCCTCTGCCAGATCCATGTTGTCATTGATGTCATTGAAGGCGACTTCCGGCTCAATCATCCAGAACTCTGCCAGATGGCGAGGCGTGTTGGAGTTTTCTGCGCGGAAAGTAGGGCCGAAGGTGTAGATGGCTCCTAAGGCCGTAGCGGCCAGTTCGCCTTCCAGCTGTCCGGACACGGTGAGGCTTGTCTGCTTGCCGAAGAAGTCATCGTCGTAGCGGATGGAGCCGTTCTCGTCTTTTTTCAGATCATAGAGGTTCTGGGTGGTCACCTGGAACATCTGTCCCGCGCCTTCACAGTCGGAGGCTGTGATGATGGGCGTGTGGAAGTAGAAGAAGCCCCGTTCGTGGAAAAACTTGTGGATGGCGATGGCCATGTTATGACGCAGGCGGAAGACGGCGCCGAAAGTGTTCGTGCGAGGACGCAGGTGGGCTATTTCGCGCAGGAATTCCATGGAATGGCCTTTCTTCTGCAGGGGATACGTGTTGTCGCATGTGCCCAATATCTCGATTTCGCGTGCCTGGATTTCCGCTTTCTGTCCGGAGCCGACAGATGCTGCCAGCACACCGTTCACACTCAGGCAGGCACCCGTAGTGATGTCTTTCAGCAGGGCGGCGTCGAAATTGGCTATATCTACCACAATCTGCACATTGTGTATGGTCGAGCCGTCGTTCAGGGCTATGAAGCTCACCTGTTTGCTTCCCCGGCGGGTACGCACCCAACCTTTGACATTGACTGTCGCTCCGAAGTCTTCACGCTTCAGTAAATCAATAATTTTTGTTCTGCTAATTTTCTCCATAGATTGTAGTTTTCTTTTTGTTATTCGAAAGCGCCCATGAGCAGCAGGTTTACCTCTTTTTCGGTGAGGAAACGCCATTCGCCCCGGCGCAATCCTTTCTTGGTCAGTCCGGCAAAGAACACCCGGTCAAGTTTGATCACCCGATAGCCTAACGACTCGAAAATGCGGCGCACGATGCGGTTGCGGCCCGAATGGATTTCGATGCCCACTTCGTTCTTCTTGTTTTCGTCCACATAGCTGATGGCGTCTGCGTGGATTTCGCCGTCATCCAGCTGGATGCCTTCGGCTATCTTTTCCATGTCTGCCTTGGTCAGGTTTTTGTCTAAGCGCACCTGATAGATCTTCTTTTTCAGGTATTTGGGGTGCGTCAGTTTCGAGGCCAGGTCGCCGTCGTTGGTCAGTAGCAGCACGCCGGTGGTGTTGCGGTCCAGCCGTCCTACGGGATAGATGCGCTCGTTGCAGGCCCCTTTCACGAGGTCCATTACGGTGCGGCGTTCCTGCGGGTCGTCAGAAGTGGTCACGGTGTCTTTGGGTTTGTTCAGGAGGATGTAGATTTTACGTTCGATGCTGACCGTCTGGTCGTGGAACTTCACTTCATCTCCCCGTTTGATCTTCGTGCCCAGTTCAGTGACGACTTGTCCGTTCACCGAAACCACACCGGCCGTGATGAACTCGTCAGCTTCCCGACGGGAGCATACGCCGGCATTGGCCAGGAACTTGTTCAAGCGGATCGGCTCATTCGGATCGATGTAACGTTCTTTGTATTCGATCTGTTTTTTCTTGCTGTATTTGGCGTTTGGGTTGTAGTCGCCCGTGCGCCGGTTGTTGGGACGCGTGTTGCCGCCATAGGCCGGTCTTCCTCCGCCGTTGGGGTTGAAGCGTTGGCGAGGCTGTTGTGGGCGGTTGTTCCGCTGCTGTGGCCGGTTGCCGCCTTCTTCACCGTTGTTTGGCTGGTTGTAGCGCGGACGGTAGGAAGAGTTGTTCTGGTTGTAGCGCGGACGTTGTGTCCGATCGTAGTTGTTGTATGTCCGTTCGCTGTTGTTGTACGTCCGCTCATTGTTGTACGTCCGTTCGTTGTTGTTATACGTCCGGTTGTTGTATGGGCGTTGCGGACGCTCTCCGTTCTCATCGTTGTTTTGGTTATAGCGCGGACGATACGGCTTGTCGCTGTTTGCATTATACGGGCGTTGCGGGCGGTAGCTGTTGCCATATCCTCCTCCTCGTTGCGGGCGTTCTCCGTTTTCCGCATTCGGATTGAAGCGCGGCCGGCGCGGGCGTTCGCTGTTGCTGCTATAGGCCCGTTCTGCCCGTTCTCCGCCTGTGTTGAAGCGCGGCCGATGAGGACGTTCGCTGTTTTCACGGTTGAAAGACGGACGTGGTTCGTAGCTTCCGTCAAATCGGTTACCATCACGGCTGGTCTCTGAGCTTTCTCCTCCGGAGAAGCCATCATGCCAAGTTTCGTTTTCTGTACTCATTGCTTTTTTATTCGAATAAAATTAGACATTGGCCTCACGGCCAGTTATTATTGCTTAATGAATGAAAAGTCAGGGCAGAAGGACGAAGTTTTTCTCCGTCCTTTTATACCGTTCTATTTAGTTTCAGGTTCCTTTTTTACCTTATTAATTATATTAACGTGTTGTATAGTTTGATTTCGTATTTTTTCATTTGTATTTCCGCACTCACATTCCCGTGTAGTTATGGGGAGTGATGGCGCGCAGCTCCTTTTTGACCTCTTCGTTTACGTTCAGCCCTTCAATGAAGTCCTTGATAGAGGTTTCGGTGATGGCCTGGTTGGTGCGCGTCAGCGCTTTCAATGCTTCGTAGGGATGCGGGTAGCCTTCTCGGCGCAGGATGGTCTGGATGGCTTCGGCCACCACGCTCCAGCAGTTGTCCAAGTCTTGTGAAATGGCAGTCTCGTTCAGCAGGAGCTTGCGCAACCCTTTCAGCGAGCTTTGGATGGCAATGACGATGTGTCCCAAGGGCACACCCACGTTGCGCAGCACCGTTGAGTCGGTCAGGTCACGCTGCAGGCGTGAGACGGGCAGCTTGGCCGAGAGGTGGGTCAGGATGGCGTTGGCCATGCCCAGGTTGCCTTCCGCGTTTTCAAAGTCAATGGGGTTCACTTTGTGGGGCATGGCGCTGGAGCCCACTTCGCCGGCTTTGATCTTCTGTTTGAAATATTCCATGGAGATGTATTGCCAGAAGTCGCGGTTCATGTCGATCATGACGGTATTGATGCGCTTCAGTGCGTCGAAGATGGCTCCCAAGTTGTCATAGTTCGAGATTTGGGTGGTATATTCTTCCCGTTCCAGTCCCAGCTTTTCGGCCACGAATCGGTTGCCGAACGCTTTCCAGTCGAAGTCGGGGTAGGCCACGTGGTGGGCGTTATAGTTGCCTGTCGCGCCGCCGAACTTAGCTGTGACGGGACAAGCCTTCAGCATAGCCAGCTGGCGTTCCAGCCGATAGGCGAACACGTGGATTTCCTTGCCCAGGCGGGTTGGCGAGGCCGGTTGTCCGTGAGTCTTGGCCAGCATAGGAATGTCGGCCCACTCTTCGGCATAGGTGCGGAGCTGTGCGATCAGCTCTTCCAGCAAGGGACAGTACACTTGCGAGAGCACGTCTTTGACGGACAGCGGAATGGACGTGTTGTTGATGTCCTGAGAGGTCAGGCCGAAATGGATGAATTCCTTATACGGCTCCATGCCGCCGATTTTGTCAAAAGCTTCTTTCAAGAAGTATTCCACGGCCTTCACGTCATGGTTGGTCACGCTTTCGATGTCTTTCACGCGCCGGGCATCCGTTTCGGAGAAGTTGCGGTAAAGATCGCGCAATGTCTCAAACACCTGCGGATCTACGCTTTTCAGCTGGGGCAAAGGAAGCTCGCACAAGGCGATGAAGTATTCCACTTCCACCCGCACGCGATACCTGATTAATGCAAATTCAGAGAAATAGTCGGCCAAAGGCTCTGTCTTTCCTCTGTAACGCCCGTCAATCGGGGAGATGGCGGTTAGTGTATCCAGTTTCATACGTCGTATATTTGATAATTATCAGGCCGCAAAAATACTGCTTTTTCTGGTATGCGAAAAGAAATCTATGCTAAAAAACAGCATCAAAATTTGTCTTTATGGTCTATTTTCCCGATTATTGCATGCTCAAACCCTTAAAAACATCAGAAACAGTCATGTTAGTCATTCATCCGCAAGACCGGACCACCGCCATGCTCTCCGCTCTGTATCAGGATCGGGACGATGTGCGCCTGTCCGACAGCCCTATGAGCAAGGCCGCTCTCAACAGCCTGCTCTATCACACGCCCGCCCGCGAGCGCATCCTCCTGTTGGGCCACGGTTCCGGCAAAGGGCTCTTCTGGCGGCCGGACGATACGGCAGACGGCTTCCGGCTCCTGCTGGATCATTCCCATGCCTACTGCCTGCGCAAGCATGGGGGCAATCTCTTCGGCATGTGGTGCGACGCCGACCGTTTTGCCCGGACGGAAGGGTTGCACGGGCTCTTCACAGGCATGATCGTGACGGAGATGAGCGAGGCCGTGTCTTACGGCATCCCCACTTCGCCGGAGGAGCTGGCGCGTGAAAACACGCTGCTGGCCGTCCGCCTGCGCCGCTTGCTGGACGAGGGTGTCTGGCTGAGCGACATTCCCGCCCGCATCGCGGAGCTGGACAACGCCCATACTCCCCTGACCGAGTTCAACTACCGGAACTTTTATTATTATTAGCGGAAGGGCAATGATGAGGGTTTAGGAATGTCCGCAGGCGGTCAGGCGTGTGTCGCGTTGCGCTTGTCCTGCAGGATATGACAGGGGACAGGTTGGACTCTTTAATCTGTTATCTTCCTAAGCTGGGCAGGGTTTCTAATTTTACCCATTCTATTATATGGTATACCTTTGCGCCGGTATGTGCTGGACCGTAAGCTGACGCATATAGCGGTCTCTTCCGATAAATCCATGCTGCTTGGCACGGGAATGGCAGGTGAGGATTCCGTGTATCTGTTCGATTATCATTTGGATGAATGACATCAGCTTTTGCATAGCGAGAGTTGTGTTTTGTGGCTCTGACTAAACCTAACCAAACCTAACAAACCTCTCTAACAAACCTGACGGAACCTTACAAAAATGTATGTATCAGGTTGTTAGGTGGGAAAAGACTTGATCTCTTTTTGCGCGTTCAAAAGAAGCTTTTTAAATTTGCTTTCGTAAAACTCTTGAAAATAGGGGATGTCAGAAGGCTATTCTTAGCAGATATCGGCATGGTGCAGGTATCTAACCACAAAATATTGATAGTTATGTGCAATTTTGTATTCAGAGTTATTGTTGGAGTGGCAGTAGTTTTTCTGCTCCATTCATGCAGTTCCCCGCAAGACTTGTCTTCTTGTAAGATATTAGAAGTAGATTTGGAATTTACAACTCCGAGTGTTGACGATTTGTTTTCTCGCATAGAAGCTGTTCCTTTGGAAACCAACGACAGTTGTCTGTTGATGCGGCTGACTCAGGTTTTGCCTCATGGCAATTCCCTTTACGTGGTGGACAGGCGTCGCTCCGGTTATGCAGGTGGATCTTCCCCAAAGACGCATTTATCAATTAGGAAAAGCTTTATTTCTGTCCTGAAGGCTGCTGTGTGCAGGAAGAAGGCGGAGAAGCCGTCAGTCTCTCTCCCTTGGAATGTCATGCATGCTGATGTTCATCGCTGCCGAAAGGCATGAGCTTTCCAGCATGGATCTTGTCGATGGCCTGTGGCAGGGGAAGGCTAATGTCTCTTCCGTGCATACCCTGATAAACCGGTTGCGCAAATCCCTGAAAGTTTTTCCTTCCATCAGGCTGGTCAATGAGAACAGGGTTTATAAGCTTTTGCTGTTTGAAGCGGCGGTGGAACAGGTGTCCTGACCGGACGCGTCGTGTGCAGCCCGATTCACGCGTGAGCCGGACGGACCGCACGCGTGAGCCGGATGTGTCGCACGCGTGCCGTCTGTGAGCGATGTGCGTATCTCAACCAAGCCTGTTCTGACGCGCTTATGATAACGGTTGTATAGTGAGACAGAATAGATTCAGCGGAAATGTAGAGACGAGACTCGCCGTCAGCTCTCTTTGCTGGTGTCTTTTTGTAATCAACTTGATTTTATGATACAATTAACTTGATTTTGATTGCTTTTCAACCTGTTTTTGATCGAGATTCGGCTTGAATCCTTCACGCTTTCACCGCGTTTTCATCTGTTTGTCTGTCAGTGGTTTCCGGTGAAAGACGCACCGTTTCCTTGGTTTTACGTATATTTTGTTAATCTGTTGATATTCATATGTTTACTGTGAATCCGTCTCCCATGCCCTTGCTTTCACCCAGCCTGTTGTGAAACGTCCTTTTCTCTTACACTTTTTAAGGGCTTGACTGATTTTTACACTATTTTGACCGATTTTTCCATACTGCCATTCGTCAGTCTGTTCTCATTTCTTCATGATGCGCCGGTGAAGGCAGTGGTGAAAGCGGTCTGAAGGATGATCTTTCACCGCAATGCCTTGTCCCCCAATTAGATGGAAGTCGGTGAAGGCGTGAAAGATGTTTGAGGAATTTCCATTCTTTCTTATAAACCGGACATGAAAATCACGTTTTTATTTGCCGTTTCTCTAAGGGGGGGAAAACGTTTTCTTTATTCTGACGGTCAGAATCCCGCAGATTATACCTATATTTGTCAGGAATTAAATTCAGTATATTATGGATCGCATGAAGAACAACCTGCTGACTGAGCGTTTGGCCTACAATGGCGCGAGTGACACCCGCACCCATGTCCATCTGCTCGTTTATAATACGGCGACATTCCGAGAGGCTGTTTACGACCGCTATCAGGATATTGCCTTTGACATCGCTTCTAACGAACGGATTTGGTTGCGTGTTCATGGTTTGAAGGATAGTGAGTTCATCAAGGCAATATGTACCCGCTTCGACATCGATTTTCTGATCATTCAAGATATTCTGAACGTTAACCATCCTGCTAAGGCGGAGGATTGCGGCAACTTCAATTTCCTTGTCTCACAGCTTTTCCACGCCGATGAGGCTCCTGTCCCCATCCGCATCATTCAAGGGAAAAATTATGTGATCAGTTTCAGTGAGGGCGACAGTGCCTCTTTTGATGGAGTGGTCAGGGCACTTCAGGATAATGTCTTGAAAATAAGGACACGCTCATCGGACTACCTGTTTTCTGTGCTGGTCAATGAGCTGGTGTCCAGTTTCGTATCCGTAGCTATGAGTATCAGCGATGCGTTGGACGATATGGAAGATGTTTTGCTGACAGCCACTACCGACCCGGCCATCAACTTGCAGCTTCAGCAGCAGAGGCGCCGGTACATCGAATTGAAGCGCGCCGTAGTGCCACTGCGTGATCAGTACGGGAAGATGACGCATGCCGCTTCAGACCTGATAGCTGCCAAGAACCGGCCGTTCTTCAACGATGTAAACGACCATTTGCAGAATGCCGTATTGCTGATTGATGCCTGCCGCGAGACGCTTTCATCATTGACGGACCTTTATATTTCGAACAATGATTTGCGGATGAATGATGTCATGAAGCGCCTGACCATTGTATCCACCATCTTCATCCCTCTGACTTTTCTTGCGGGGGTGTGGGGTATGAATTTTGAGTTCATGCCTGAGCTGGGATGGAAGCACGGTTATTTGATGGCTTGGTGCCTGATGCTTCTGACAGGTGTTGTGGCTTACTTCATTTTCAAGTCGAAGAGATGGCGGTAGCGGGTTTTCCGACTTATTATAGTCAAACAAAGATGCTTTGCGAATAATTGCAAGTCAATTCTGTATTGCTATAAGATGACATTTTTTTAGTCGCATAAACGGCAAAAGAAAAACGATAATCGATTAAATTTCAATTGATTAGCGTTGTATGCGGTGCTCGAAGCGGATACAATACCCATATTTTTGGAGAAAACAAAGGAATAACAAGTGAATGTAAATAGTTGGATTACAGTTCAATTTAGAAAAATGCATTTTTACTTGATTTCATAAAAAAGACTATAAACGTGGCATTTAAGAAGACATATCGTTTCTTCTTGCCCATTGAAGATAAGAAACTTACAAAGATTATCGGCTTAACAGGTAACGATATGGAAACAACTATTCGTTCCAAATGTAAATCATTATCTATCAGTTGATTGTGATAAGTTGTTTTGATGATAGGTAATGGAT
>CALUOU010000035.1 GCA_944322335.1 uncultured Bacteroides sp. | reverse complement strand
ATCGAAAACAACAAGAGGCTGGAAGCACTACAGGCATATGCACAAACTGCCTAAAATCTAAATCAGAAACTTGAGTGAAATAAACGCGAAATTCGCCGCAGCAAACAATAAATCGGAGGAATTATGCAGACAGAGGACAGCCAAAAAGTGATAAAGCGTTTTTTTGAAGCCCTGTACTATTTGAAAGATATGAAGATTATCCGGGGCAAGCAGACGTTTACAAACGAGTTCGGCATAAACCGTTGGAATCTGAACTCGCTCGAAAAGGATATGTCACGTGACATATTTCAGGTTTCGTGGCTGACCTACCTTGTGCAGAAGTACGGCGTTTCATCTACTTGGCTTCTGACGGGCAGGGGAGAGATACTTTCGTTCAGTAAGGACAAAAAGAAAGAGGGCGAAGCCGATAAATAGCCTCGTCCTCCCTGTTTCATTCTTCGTCAGGCTCTTTGCTTTCGTTCAGTATGCTCGGTATCTTTGCGACCGCCGCCTGTTTGTTTTTATCCAATACCTTGGCATAAATTTGCGTCGTGCCGATTTCCCTATGCCCAAGCAACTTGCTCACGGTATAGATGTCTGTGCCGAGGTCAAGCATCATCACGGCGAATGTATGCCGTCCTGAATGGAAGCTGATTCGCTTTGCTATCCCGGCTTTCATGCACCAGTCCCTTATTGTCGAGTTCGTCACGTGCGACGAATGAATCCAATCGAATACGTTGTCGTCAGGCTTGCCACGCTCTCCCATAAGCTCGACGGCTTCTGGGGCGAGGTCGGGATATTCAAGCCCGTTTGTCTTTTTCTGATTGAAAATAATCCGTGTGAAATTATCCTGCGTGTACACGTCTTTCCATTTGAGCCGCTCGATGTCGCTCCGGCGCAGACCTGTCAGGCATGAAAACAGGAACGCCCGTTTGACGGACGGGTAATGGCATTCCGTCTGGGCGAGCATCCGTACCTCGTCTATCGTGAGGTACATTCGTTTCCCCTCTTCCGCTTTTATGCCCTCAATGCCCCGTATAGGGTTGTGCGCTATTATCCGCTCGTCGTATGCTTGGTTACAACAGGCTCGCAGCTTGTTGAAATAGGAAACCTTGCTGTTCCGGGCGAGCGGCCTGTCCTTGACCCTTTCCCGGCGGTCCTCCGACCATGCGGAAGCCTCGGTGTCGAGGTAACTCTTGAAGCCCAAGGCAAAATCGTGGTTGATGTCCCTCCTTTTTAATTGTTTCAGTTTCGGCTCATATTTGAGCAGGTGTTTCAGACAGGAGTTCCAGTTTCCCCAATTCCCCATGCTTTCGCTTCTGAAACGCTCCTTGCACATTGCCACATAATACTCGTAGAAATTGCTGTCCTCCTTGAAAGGGGATTTGAAACCGTACTCGCTGTTTTGCAGTTCGACGAGCCTTTTGCCCCGGATGGCTTCGGCGAGCTTCATTGTTTCTTGGTTCTTGTGTTTGTCTGCCCGGCTTGTTTCGGGTATAAGGTAGAGTTTAAGGTACTCATACGACCTCTGCCCGTTCAGGTAGATGTCAAGGTAAAGGGAGTATAACCCTGTCGGGGTTTTCCGCTTCCTCAATCGGATAGGTTCTTTTGATTGTGCCATAAATTTGTTGCTTTTTGTTGCTCTAACTATTCGAGCAACAAAATAACAACAAAAAAACGACAAATCAGATACAACTTGTGCAAAATAACCCTATTTTTCAAACAGTACCTAAACCGTTGGTATATCGTGTGTTATTTCGCATAAGTTGTATCCTTTTTGTATCTGAATTGACATGGTAAAAATTGCGGTCATTTTCCGATGCAGAAATGCTTGAAAATATTTCCTAACACTTCATCTGTGGTCACTTCGCCCACAATATCGCCCAAGTGGAAGATGCATTCGCGGAGGTCTTGTGAGATGAGGTCGCCGGACAAGTTGGTGGAGAGACCTTCTTGTACACGGCGAATCGCTTCCAAGGCGCGGGTGAGGGCTTCGTAATGACGGATGTTGGTGACGATGACATCCGCTTGACTGATGTGGGGCAGGCGGGCAGCTTCAATCAAAAGGGATTGGAGTTTGCCGATACCTTCCTTATGTTTAGCAGAAAGGGAAACGATTTTATTAATTGGCGATTGACAATTGACAATTGACAATTGCCTGGATGTCAGATCGCTCTTATTCAAGACGAGGATGAGCGTTTTGCCTTCACATAGAGGGAGGACTTTATCGGAAAGGGTTGCGATTTGTTTTTCGGCTTCCGTCCGGTCGATAACCCAAAGCACGATGTCTGCCTTGCGGATGGCTTGGAAGCTCCGTTCGATGCCGAGGGTTTCGATAGTATCGGTGGTGTTCCGGATGCCGGCTGTGTCAATGAAGCGGAAGGTAGCTCCGCCAAGGTTTATGGTGTCTTCAATTACATCGCGTGTGGTGCCGTGGATGTCGCTCACGATGGCGCGTTCTTCGCCTACAAGGGCATTGAGCAGGGTAGACTTGCCTGCGTTGGTCTCGCCGATAATCGCCACGGGTATGCCGTTTTTCAGGGCGTTACCTGTACTGAACGAGTTGGTGAGCCGGGCTATGAGGGTTTCGATTTGTGAGGCGATGGCTTGAAGTTCCGAGCGGTCGGCAAACTCCAGCTCTTCGTGGTCGCTGAAATCCAATTCCAGCTCCATGAGCGAGGTGAGGTGGAGGAGCTGGTTGCGGAGGAGAGAGAGTTCATGGCTGAAGGCTCCTCGCATCTGGTTCATGGCCAAGCGGTGTTGTGCTTCAGAGGTGGAGGCGATCAGGTCGGCCACAGCTTCGGCTTGGCTCAAATCCATTTTCCCGTTGAGGAAGGCTCGTTGCGTATACTCGCCGGCTCGTGCGGCTCGGCAGCCGTTGTCTATGAGGAGTTGCATCACTCTATTGAGGATGTAGGGTGAGCCGTGACATGAGATTTCGGTAGAGTCTTCGCCTGTGTAAGAGTGGGGGGAGCGGAAAAGGCTGACAAGCACTTCATCAACGATATCTCCCGTTTCGCTCCTGATGTGGCCGAAGGTCAGGGTATAGGCGGAACGTCTGGCAAGAGGGGTGGAGGAATTTTCGGACGGTGTGAATATTTTGTCTGTAATGGATATGGCTTGCGGCCCTGACACGCGGATCAGGCCGATGGCTCCTCCTGGTGCGGTGGCTATGGCGCAAATGGTGTCTTCGTTCATATGGTTTTGTTGTTAGGAGTTAAAAGTAGTGTGATGGGGTGATAGGCCGACAATGCATTGGTCAAGCTATTTTCGTCTACTTTCCTCTGACATTGTATATCGTATAGTTGTTCTGTGGTTCAGATTCTCTCCAGCACGGTTTTGATGAGCGTGTCGATGTGGGTCTTGTATCTCGTGTCTGCTTCTTTTTCCACTCGGTTGGCGATGACCATGCAACAGGTGGTGGCCTTGTGTCCAAGCAGGAGGGCAAGACCGGCTAACGCGGAGCTTTCCATTTCGTAGTTGGTGATGCTTAAACCATGCCACAGGAAGCTTTTCATTTTTTCGTTTTGACGAGGGTCTGCCAAAGGAATGCGCAGGCGTCTGCCTTGCGGCCCGAAGAATCCTCCACATGCTACGGTGATGCCTCTTATCATGTCTTCTCCTGCAATGCGCTCTGCCAGTTCCGGATTGGCATGGACGGCATAAAGGTTTGGGGCGCAGAGGTTTCCCGACCATCCCAAGTGGTTGAGGAGGGCACGTTCAAGGGGAAGATCAGAAACGGCGTTTCTTCCTTCGTAGAAGTTGAGCAGGCCGTCCAGACCGATGGAGATTACCGAGCAGATGAAGGTGCCGGCCGGTGTGTTGTGTTGGAGTCCTCCGCACGTGCCGATGCGAACAAGCTGGAGGCTTTTGGCTTGTGGTTTCATCTCACGGGTGTTGAAGTCTATGTTGGCCAATGCGTCCAGTTCGTTGAGTACGATATCGATGTTGTCACATCCGATGCCGGTGGAAACGACTGAGATGCGTTTGCCATCGTGGGTAGTGCCGGTGATGGTGTGAAATTCTCGGTTTTTCACGTCGCATTCCTTTTGTTCGAAATGAGATGCCACCAGGTTTACCCGTTCGGGGTCTCCCACAAGGATTACCTTGTCGGCAAGCTGGTCTGGTTTCAAATGAAGGTGGAAGATGGATCCGTCCTCATTGATGATGAGCTCAGAGGGCGGAAAGTGCGGTTTTGTGTTCATACGTAGGGTTTTGTTTATGGTTTGTAATTGAGAGTTGGTAAAGGGCTGTTTACTGAGCGCTGATTATTGATCGCTATTCAAAAGGAGCCTGTCGGGCTTCCGCCTTTCAGGCTCCTCTCTCTCTGATCAGGTCTTACCATTAAAACAAATTGACAATGGCAAATAATCAATTTATGATGTTATTATTTAAAGTCAATTGTATAGGTTTTCACCACTCCGTTATAGTCGAAGGTGACGACACCCTTTCCATCCGCGTTTTCAGGTTGTGTGATATTGATGTTCACATCCGCATGGTCTGTTGAAGCAGAAATGGCGGGAGCTTTTTCCTTTTCAGTGTCGGGCAAAGTATAGGAAGCTTCATACTGGTCATAACCAATGTACCCGTTTTGGTCATTAGAGCGTACGGGGGTGGCCGGAAGTTCTATTTCTTGTCCGTTCACTTGGATGCTCACTTCTGGTGCGGCAGGATAGGCCATACTCTTTTCATCGGCACTGAATCCCAATCCTTGAAGAGCGCAGAGGGATTCGGAGTCATCGCCTTCTATGGTCAGGAAGATTGCATGTTTTTTATCAAGCGTCTTTACGGCATCTGTCACGTCAAGGGTGAATTTGGCCACTTCCTCTTGGTTGAGTCCGGCAGGAATGTTGATTTCGCCGATTTTCTTACCCTTCCAAATCTCGTTGTCCCACGGTCCGTCCAGCCAAACGTTGATCTTAAACGCAGCTCCGGACTTGGGAGTGAGGAAGAGGTTGAAGTAGGTCTTTTCGTAGTTCTTGGATCCGGCAAAGGGCTTTAAACCTTTTTGTGCTTTGTCCAGACCTCCGAATCCGAAGTATTTATATCCTACGATGTCCTTGTTTCTCATCAGGATAGGCATGTCGTTACTCCAGATGTCCCATGAGTCTTGCTGGCTGCCTACGTTGGAGAGATAGCAAGCATATCCGGCCGAGTAGTATTTGTAAGGATCCATGCCAAATACTTGGAAACCTTCCGAGGTGACTTCCGCCCCCGTATAGGCATCTCCGTTGGAGGCTTTAGCCGTCCAAATGCTATCAGGCGCATAAGGGTCATAGCCATAGATTGTCACTTTGCCTCCTTCGGCCACAGGCTTCTCATCCCATTGGATGGTGACGGGAGCCACCATTGCTTGGCGTGCGAAACCGAATCCGCGTGGCGGACGGTGGTAAAATACATACCATTGCCCGTTGATTTCCTGCAGGCTTCCGTGTGTGTTGTGGGCGGCATTGGTGGTCTGGAGACGGCTTCCGTCTTCGTTGAGCACCACTCCTCTGGAGTCAACTAACACACCTCCGCTTCTCCATGGTCCCAGTGGGGTGTCGCCGAATGCATAACGCAAGGTAGAGTTGGTGCTTCCAAGTCCATAGTCCGGTCCGGAGTATCCAGAGAAAATCATGACATATTTATTCCCTACCTGACGGATAGAGGATGCCTCGAAGAAGTTGAAATCTTCCGGCTTTTGGCCTTTGTAGAGGGCTGGATAGCGAGTGCCTTTGGGGTCGCGTATTTCACCATAGCGAAGGCTGGCGGGGATAAAGTAGGGGATGACTTTTGTGCCAGGACGCACTGAGTACATGGTCTTCTGGTCCAGTTGGGCGGCTGATGAGCGCTGGAATCCCCAGAAACCATATGCGCGGAACCCTATTTCATAGTCAGGATCGTTGGGGTCGGTGACCGGTTCCACAAAGATGGAGGGGTCGAACCCCAAGATGCTTCCCGGCAGGGCCGATTTTCCGTCTTCGGTGAGATTGACGGGGGTAAAGGGTCCGTCAGGGCGAGAACCTTTACACACCATAGCTTCGCGGCGCGGCCCACGGCTATGCGGATAGAGGTAATATTCCTTAGTGCCATCTTTCGTGGGGATTTCCACCAGGTCGGGTGCGTACATCACATCCCATTTCCCATCAATCTGATAGGTGAAGAGGGGTCCTTCGTCTCTCCAGTCGGTCAAGTCTTCCACAGGGGCTGACCACATGCGGATGTCGGGGCCGCAATAGCTGTCCAGACGCAGGTCGTGCGAACCGATGATGTAGGCACGGAATTTTCCGGGGTTGTCCGGATCTTCAAACACACGTGGCTCGCCGTCAGGCAGGTGTTCCCACAGTGGTAAATAGGGATTTCCTGTGCCGATCATTTCGGGGGCTACGGCCACTTTCCCTTGTTGCGAGTCTCCACATGAAGTGAGTGCCAGCCCGCAGGCGAAGGCCATCGCAACAGATTTGAAATGAAAGTTGTACTTTTTCATTTGTGTAAAAACATTTAGTTATTGAATATATAGGTTTTTAGGAGTGGAAAGGGGGTATCGTTTAAGTGCCTTTCCGTTTTTTTTATTTCTTTTCTGTTGTCCCTGGCTTAGCGATGGTTTCTCGCATAGTGGTATCGGCTTCGATGTTCTTCATGCGGTAATAGTCCATGATGCCTAAATTCCCGTTTCGGAAGGCTTCGGCCATGGCTTTGGGCACTTCGGCTTCAGCTTCAATCACTTTGGCGCGGGCTTCTTGTGCTTTTGCCTTCATTTCTTGTTCAGTGGCCACGGCCATGGCGCGTCTTTCTTCAGCTTTTGCTTGGGCGATGTTCTTGTCCGCATTCGCCTGATCCATCTGGAGGGCGGCACCGATGTTTTTGCCTATGTCGATGTCGGCAATGTCAATGGACAGGATCTCAAAGGCGGTGCCTGCATCCAGCCCTTTGCGCAGCACCAGCTTGGAAATGGAGTCAGGGTTTTCCAGCACTTGCTTATGGCTTTCGCTCGATCCGATGCTCGACACAATGCCTTCGCCTACGCGGGCAAGTACGGTGTCTTCTCCTGCGCCGCCCACAAGCTGGCGGATATTGGCACGTACTGTCACACGAGCCTTGGCAATGAGCTGGATGCCGTCTTTAGCCACTGCTGTGACGGGAGGCGTATCGATCACTTTAGGGTTGACAGACATCTGCACTGCTTCAAACACATCACGTCCGGCCAAGTCGATGGCGGTGGCCATCTGGAAAGGCAGTTCGATGCGTGCTTTCGAGGCGGACACCAAGGCATGCACCACCTTTTCTACGTGTCCTCCGGCCAAATAGTGAGCTTCCAGTTCATCACGTGTGATGTTGCTGAGTCCAGCCTTATGCGCTTCGATCAGTCCAGGGACGATGACGTAAGGGGGCACTTTGCGGATGCGCATCAGAAAGAGTTGCACCAGTGAGATGTTTACGCCCGATACTTTGGCCGATAGCCAAAGGAAGAAGGGCACATAGTGGAAAAAGATGGCCAGAAAGATAATGGCCGCTACGATTACAAAGATTGTCAGATACATTTTTTATAATAGTTATTGGTTAATTATCAAAGGTCATTGGGTTGGGTCTTGTTGCTTTTTGACTAAAATAACCCCATCTACGATGCGTGAGACAATGAGGGGAGTCTTTTCATCCAAGAAACCGTCTTCCGATTTCACTTCCACCATTTTCCCGCCCATGTCGGCATAACCGATGAGAGCCAAGCGCGTAGTCGCGGTACCTGTGTCGCCCACTTTTACTCCCTCTTCGGCACTCCGGTCAATCTGAGAACCGATGTCTTGTGTCAAGGCCAGCTTGTCCAAGGTTTTAGAACGCATAAACCAAACAATGCTGATCGCACATGCTGCTAACGAGATGAGCAGTGTGACAATCCCTCCCCCCACACCGAGGCAAGCAAAGGCGTAATAGTTGGCATAAACAAAACATCCGCCCGACAGGAGTCCGGCAACGCTGATGCCTGGCACCAGAAAAAGTTCGGTCAGGAGCAGGATGGTACCTCCGGCAATACATGCGATTATGATAAGTATTTCCATATGTCTGTTTTTTTATAATTAAGTGGCAAATCGTATTTATATTGGCTGTTAGAGGGAGTTAGAGACGATGCTTGGGGTTTGTTTTATCAACATTCGCCTGCCAGCCTGTCACCAACCATTCATTGTTAGGGAGTTTCCAACACGGCTTTTCTAACTTCTATGGCCAATTGTGCTTTTTCTTCATATAACTGTTTTTTCCGTTTCTCCAGATCCAGCATAGCGGGCGACATCTGTTTTTGCTTTTGCTTGTCGGCTTGCATGTAGTCCATGCGCAAGTTGTCCAAGCGTTTTTGGACTTGCTTCAGTTTCCGGTTGGCGGCGTGATAACGTCCGAACAATTCTTTGGCATGGGGCGTTTTGAAATCCGTGTAATGTGTATAGATTGTCCGGTCATCCACCACGAAAAAAAAGTCCCTCTCGCGTTTGTCGGACGCGGCTTCATCTTGCGTGTCTTTCAGGCGTTGGAGGGCGTCGGCCACCATGGTTTGGTCACTCCAAGTTTCTTTTAGGGCATGGATGGATGCCTGCCTTCTCAAGAACTCAGGAGAGATGTTCTCATAGTCATACACTTGTTTGCTGGCATTGGGCAGGAAGACATAAACGCATACCTTGCCTTCGGGCTGATGACGGTCAGAAACGAACCATCCCAGATTGCGGAATTCGTCCACCACATACATATAATCATTGGCGGGAGAGTTGAAGGGCATGCCCATATTTACTGGAGTCAGATAGGTGTTGTTGTCAGAGTTGAGACGAGTGACGAAGATGTCATATCCTCCTAAGGAATGAGGGCCTTCAGCTGCATAATAGAGTGTAGTGCCATCAGCCATCATGTAAGGATAATTAGGGTTCATCTCTTTTTCTACGGCTCCTGTCAGGGGCGCGCCTTGTCCCCATCCGTTGTTCGTGCGGTTGCTGGTCAGGAGCAGGTTCATGCCTGTGGCTTGTGGTTGGGCATAAAAGATCTTGTCTCCGAGTTCTGTCTGATAAACGGTGGTTTGGCTCTCCTCGTTGATGCCGAAATAAGCGTTGTAAAGAAAGATGCGTCCAGACTCAGGGCTTATGCGGTAGGCGTTGAGAAACGAGTCCTTGTCCATCACCATGCTGTCTACCACGCATACATTTTCCACCCCTCTGAGCAGCCGCATCCCCATGCGGCATTTCTCTATCCATTGTTCGGCCAAGGCTGTGTCTCTTTTGCGTCGTTTCAGTTCGGCCGCATAGTCCTCCAGCACCTTCAGTCCTTCCTCAAAGCGGTAAGTGGCGAAATAGGCTTGCCCTAAATAGAGCTGTCCGCTGGGTATGCGTTTTCGTACGGCTGTCTCGAGGCAATCCACAGCCCGCTTGGCGTCTCCCGTTTCGAGGCAGCACACGCCATACCAAAGATTATAGTTCCCGTTAGCGGGCTGGCGTTTGAGGTAACGTTCAAACATGGGTTTGGCTTCAGCATATTGCCCTTTGTTATAGAGTGTACGGGCCTGTGAAAGTGTTTGCGCAAAGGCCGTATGGCTTATCAGCCAAACGCATAAGAGCAGGAGGGAAGTGTATTTTGAGGGCATCATACTTTGTTTTTTTGTTTTCAGTGGTCAAATATACATAGAAAAAAGTATAAAATAACAATTTCTAAAGGAATTAAAATGTTAAAATCTTCATTTAATGCTGACAATTGATTAATTTTGTGCCATGGTATTTATATAAACAATTGAATATGATTGGCTTATGGATTTGTGAGGAAATGCGGATGCCTGCACTCACGATTCATGGTTCATCGTAAACCGCTGAATACGGATGGATAATTTATTGCGCCGCATTGAACGGCGATTTGTTAAAGGAGTGATGGAGTATGGACTGTTGGCCGATGGAGATCATATTTTAGTGGCTTTGTCGGGCGGTAAGGATTCGTTGGCGATGTTGGAGCTTTTGGCGCGCCGTTCGCGTATCTTTCATCCGCGTTTCTCGCTGGTGGCTGCTCACGTGGTGATGCGTAACATTCCTTATCGGAGCGATGTGGATTACCTGCGTGAGGTGTGTGCCTCGTGGAATGTGCCTTTTGTACTGGTTGAGGCGGAATTTGACGCTTCTTTGGATCACCGGAAATCCCCCTGTTTCCTTTGTTCGTGGAACCGTCGGAAAGCTCTTTTCACACTGGCTCGCGAGCAGGGGTGCAACAAGATTGCCTTGGGGCACCACATGGATGACATTTTGGAGACCCTTCTGCTTAACCAGACTTTTCAAGGGGCGTTTTCTACCATGCCTCCTCGGCTGGAGATGCGTAAGTTTCAGATGACCCTTATCCGCCCGCTATGTCTGGTGCATGAGGCTGATATAGCAGAGCTGGCTGCGCTAAAAGGATATAGGAAACAGGTAAAGTGCTGCCCTTACGAGACCGGTTCCCACCGCGCTTCCATGAAGCAAGTGTTGCGCCAGCTGGAAGCCATGAACCCCGAGGCCCGCTACAGTTTGTGGGGAAGCATGTCGAACATTCAGGAGGATCTGTTGCCCAAGCGGGCGAAATGAGAGATGGCTTTTGCCCTCAATGGCCATGTAGAGTGTGCCGCCTGCTCGAATGGGTTGCAGGCGGCCGCATCAAAACTCCAACAGTTTTCTAATTCAGCGACAATCCCCGCTGAAAGGATCGTTTGTTTCTCACCTTTTTTATGATTGAGAGGAACGTTTCCGTTGTCTCATTCTCTTCTTCATTCCCCTCAATAAGGTTTAGGGCAATGTTCAGCAGGGCTTCATCGGGGTGACCCAAAGGCAGGACTTTAGAGGGGTCGGCCAACTCGTCGGCGGCATGGTCGGGGGCAAATCCTTCGGTATAGTCGGCTGTCCCTTCGGCGTTCACTATTTCACAAACAACGGGACGCAATATCCATGGGAATTTCCCATTTACGTAGCTATTTGTTCCGTAGTGATTGCCTTGTGTGTTCTGGCCGATGAGCACCACCTCCATGTAAGGCTTCAAACAATTGACTAACATTTCTGCTGTGCCCGATGTGTTTTCTCCCGTAATGACAAAGAGACGGGAGAGATTGAGGTTGGTTCCGCCTTCGAGCAGGGCTTCATCCAGGATGAGCGTCTTGTCCAGATCCTGTTTTTTCTCGCTATGAAGGAGGCTGGCGAAAGGCTGTCCCAAGGCGGAGGCAGGAGCGATCACGGTTGCCCAGAGCTGTGCGCTTTCCGTCTTCCCACCTTCGTTGTAGCGTAGGTCAAGAACGAGGTCTTTCACTCCATTGTCCTTGCAGAAGAGGGAGAAACGGCGCACCTCCTCATCGGTGGCTGGGTCGAAACTGTTATAGACAATGTATGCCACCTTGCTTGAGGGTCGTACAAGGCTGTAGAAGGGTATCACAGCGTCTTCTACAGGTTTTTCCGCGCCGAGGGTAGTGCTTCCGGCAGGCTCGATCAGCATCGTGTCTTCCTGGGTCTCGTCTGAAGCGGGACGGAGAGTGTAGCGTCCCAGCTCTAAGTGGCGGTCTCCCCCTCCTTTCAGCAGAGGCTCCCGCTTGAGTGTGATATAGTCTCCGTCTACAGACATGATCCATCCCCCACGCTCCAGCCCTGCTTCTTCAGCTGGAGAGTGAGGAATGACGTAAGTGATCTGAGCGTAATAGGCTGTGTCGTTGTCTGGAACCCTGCTGAGAGCATAGTCAAACCCATAGGTCGGTTCAGGCGTGGTGCGGAGAGTGTCCACTTTGGAATATCCGTTGTCTTTGTCAGAGCGCACTTTGTCCAGAAACTCTTGCGGGGAGAGAAAATAGTTCAGGTCATCAAAACCGGGCATCTCTTCCCACCATAAATAATCTTCTCTCATCACACTATCCATCCACAAGTCACAACCAGTCAACGGATAATATTCCGACCATCGGTCGGTGCCGCATGCGGCAAGCATGGCCAGCATCCCGAAAACGGGAATGAATTTAGTCTTCATTTTATAAACCGGTTAAAAAAACTTATATGATTTCCCTCTCCCTCCATCTTCCCCCGTGCATTTCCATCACGTTCTTGAACCCCGCACGTCTCAGTGCCTGAAGAGCTTCTTTTCGGCCATAGTTGATACGGTCCGGGTAGTGGGCGTCGCTATTTACTTGGACAGGAATGCCCAATTGGCGCAGGTAGGAGAAATAGCGTTCGTTAGGGTAAAATGTGCCTAATTCACGATAGGCTTTTGTGTTGATCTCCATCTGATAGCCATGGCGGGCAATCTCGCGGAAGCAGGCGCATACTAAGTCGTCATACCAAGGCTCGTCCAATATTCCAGGGCGGAAGGCTGAGGCGTTGTAATGGATTTTGTCAGCATGCCCCACAATGTCGAATCCGCCAAGCTCCAGCATGCGCATCAGGCGTTCGTAATAGAGGTGTATCACCCTGTCCAGATCTCCTCGGAAATGTTTTTCCACCATTCGACAGAAAGCGGGAGCAGGCACATCAGAGTCGACGATTTCACCCTGAGTGTCATAGAGCAAGTGGACGGAGCCGATGCGGTAGTCCAAAGGGAGTGTGTGGAAATATTCAGAAGCCGGATTGTGAAGGTCATTGAGATAGTCTATCTCCAATCCGATGTACAGTTCCACCCATTCGGAATATTTTTGCTTCAGGCGGGCGAATTCTGTCAGATAATCATCTATACGGTCCCACTCCATCGTCCATGCTGTGGGGAAAGGTAAAGGGGCGTGAGAGGAGAATCCGAAGGAAGTGAATCTCTTGCTTCGTGCAAAGCGTGCGAAGTCTTCCATGCCGGTTCGGCCGTCACAATAAAAGGAATGGCTATGGTAGTTGGTAAGGTTCATGTTTGTGATTAGGGGTTAGTTGATTAGGGGTTCTCTATTTCGCTCAGTTCCATCCAGCGGATGGTTTTCTCATCTATTTCGCTGGTGAGGACGGGAAGTCGTTTGGAATATTCGGTCAGCAGCTCCACGCTCAAGGTGCCGCTGCATAAAGCTTCTTCCAAGGCGCGTTTCTCGGTTTCCAGTGCGTTGATGTCTTGTTCCAGCTGGTCCAGCTCGCGTTTTTCCTTGAAGGAAAGCTTCCGTTTCCCTTCTGGATGCCGATGACGCGTGGCTGCTTCTTGCGGTGTGGGAGAGAGGGTGGCGCGTTTGTGCCGTTCTTCTGCCTCTTTCCATTCGCGGTATTGAGTATAATTGCCTGGAAAGTCGCGGATGTCTCCTTGTCCGTTGAACACCAGCAAGTGATCCACCGTTTTGTCCATGAAATAGCGGTCGTGGCTTACCACGATCAGGCATCCCCGGAAGGTGCGCAGGTACTCCTCCAGGATGTTCAGGGTGACGATGTCCAGGTCGTTGGTCGGCTCGTCTAGTACAAGGAAATTGGGGTTGCGCATCAGCACGGTGCAGAGGTAAAGCCTCCTGCGCTCTCCTCCGCTCAGCTTAGAAACGTAGCTGTATTGTGATTCAGGCGAGAAAAGGAAGTGTTGGAGAAATTGCGAGGCGGTAAGTCTCCGTCCGTCCGAAAGCTCAATGACCTCGGCGATGTTTCTCACCACATCGATGACCTTCATGCCTTCATCGAAGGTTAGCCCTTCTTGAGAGTAATAGCCGAAACGTACGGTTTCGCCTATGTCCAGCGTGCCTTTGTCTGGCTTTTCCAGCCCCATCAGGATTTTCAGGAAGGTGGATTTACCGGTGCCGTTATTGCCCACGATGCCCATTTTCTCATAGCGGGTGAAGATATAAGAAAAGTCGTCCAGCACCTTCACTTCTCCAAAGGATTTATAGAGGTGGTCCGCCTCGAAGATTTTGTTCCCTATGTAAGAAGCTTTTACGTCAAGCTTCACTTGCTTGTCATAAAGGCGCTGTTTGGCCACTTTTTCCAGTTCGTAAAAAGCCTCTTCGCGATAGCGGGCTTTATGTCCGCGCGCCTGAGGCATGCGGCGCATCCAGTCCAGTTCGGTGCGGTAGAGGTTGTTGGCACGTTCTACTTCCGCATTCTTGGCATCGATACGTTGCTGCCGTTTTTCCAGGTAGTATGAGTAATTTCCTCTGTAGGCGTAGAGAGCCTGTCTGTCCAGCTCCAGAATGGTTGAGCAGACACGGTCTAAGAAATATCTGTCATGGGTCACCATGAGCAGGGTTAGGCTGGTGTGTTTCAGGTAGTCTTCCAGCCACTCGGTCATGTCCAGATCCAGATGGTTGGTCGGCTCGTCCAAGAGGAGCAGTTGGGGTTCTGTAATGAGCGCGTTGGCCAATGCCACTCTTTTGGTTTGTCCTCCGGATAGCTGTTCCACAGGTTGGTCAAAATCGGTGATGTGCAAACGGGAGAGGATCTGCTTCACCTTGTGTTCATAGTCCCATGCCTTCTCGTGGTCCATTTGTTCAAGCAGGTGTTCCCATTGGGGGGTGTCAGTCAGGCCATGGGATACACACCGCTCATAGTCGCGTATAAGCCTTGCCACGGGATTTCCTTCCTCCCGGAAGCAGGCTTCCAGTACGGTATATCCGGCGGGATAATGCGGATTTTGTTCCAGATAGCCCACCTTCAGGTCGCGTCTGAATGTGCATTTCCCTTCGTCATAGCTTTCTCGTCCGGCAAGAATGTTGAGCAGGGTTGATTTCCCGGTGCCGTTTCGGGCGATCAGTCCCACTCTCTGTCCTTCGTCTAATCCGAAGGTGATCTGCCTGAACAAAACTCGGTCTCCAAAAGACTTGGTCAGGTTTTCAACTTGCAGGACGGGAATCATGCCTCACGCCCTCCCTCATCGTCCTTCGTTTCTTCGTTTTGCTTTTCAGGAGCGGGGCATGCTATTTCCGTCAGTTTGGCGAATACTGTCCGCATTGTTGGACGCTCACCCTTTTTCACTTGCTCCCAAAGCAGTTTTGAAGGGTCGATACTGGCATTGTCCGCCACACGCACCAGGACGGGTGCCTCGCGTTTCCCGTCGATGAGTGTCCGCCATTCCCATCCGTCCGCTTCGTTGGCCAGAATGGTACACAACACGATGCTTACCATTGTCCATACATTGCGTTTCTTCAGGTTCAGGGGAGCCTGTTCCAGCATAAGTTGGAGATGGTCCAAGTCGTTTTCCTGTCCCTGAAAATCGATGGAAAGCGTTTTTTTGACCATTTCCGTGACCCGGTAGAACGCTTCGTCAATCTCGAATATTTCCAACACCCGCACAGGAATTAGCTCAGCTTTGTAATGCTTGTTTTCCTTCCTCAGCTCCAGCGAGCTTATGGTGTCCAATGCTTCGTCTATGGGGGCGTTCTCAAATGCGGTGAACGTGCATTCAAACACTACGTCCTCCATTCCAGCCAGCCAATAATGTACTGTATAACGTCCGCCATTTTCCACTAAAGGCTCTTTGCGGTAGACACAGGGGATGCCATTCAGATTTTGTATCTGCGTGCCTGCACCGTTTTCTTTTACCTCCCTCTTGAGCGATTCCATTCCAAAGTCGGAGGTATTTCCGCGATAAGCGGATATGCGGAAATTGCCTGTCCAGCAAATCGGATTGTAAAAGAGGAAGGAGCCTTCCTCGTCTTCAAACTCGCTCCATGATGCTGGATAGTTCAAGGAGAACCATCCTCCTGGCGCAATGTATTTCTTCGTTTCCATTCTTTTTTATAAATTAGACATTATCTTGAATAAGAATGCTGGCAATCAGCAGTCCCGCTTCTTATCCTGATTATATGAAAAAATGTATTGTCCCATGTTTTTTCACAACATTTTTCTGAATCGCCTCTCATAGGTGGTTGGGCGATTTCAGACATTTAAGCTTCCGCAAGCGAAAAGCATAACTTTTAGTCCTGTATTTCACAGAAAATGAGTATCTTTAAGCACTTCCAGAAAGAACTCACCTCTAAAAGCTTTGGTCAAAGATAAATATATTATTTCAAAAATTGATGCATTCTCTCATAAAAATGATCCCAACAGGGTAACCGACTGTATAATTAGTGGTAAAGGGGCCATAAAAAGGCAAGTTGGACAAGACCCGTTTATGGCCTTGTCAACTTGCCTTTTGTGCCATTCGTATCGTGTGCGGACGCTTTTTTCTCCATTCAGTCAATACGCACACAGCGGACGGACAGCGCTTTATAGAAATCACCTATTGACGAGACGGTGCTGCTTAGGGTGATTTCGGAGTTGGTGCCCACCAGAAAGACGGTCTCTTCCGGTATTTTCGTCCCGTCATTGTCTAAAGTCCAATAGCCAACCATTTTGAGAGCGTTCCAATGCTGGCCTCTGTGCCACATGCCTTCGGGATAACCGTCAAATCCAGCCAGATTGGAGCAAGGAAGTAGGCTCTCTTCTATATCCAAAGGCTCCCATTCGCCGGCCCGAAGTATGGCGGCTTCGTTGCGTATATAGCCGGACAGAATTTCCCAGTCCTCGGTGCTTGGGATTCTCCAGCCTCGGGGAGCAAGCGTATTTCCCAGAATGGCTTCTCCATTGTAAAAATAGGCGTTTACACCGTCCGGCTTATAATATCCTGGCGTATAGTCACCTTGCTCGGTCAGGTGGGGGAGCTCGGTCTTGTCCAGATAGCAAGTCTCTTTCAGGCTCTCTTTCATCCAGTATTGGGTGCCGATTTTGACCAGCGGATATTCATGGACTTCGTTTTGTCTTCTTTCCTTCAGTGTGTAGCTGCTGATGCTTATCGTCAAGGCTTCTTCGGGCTGTCCGTTGCAGACAATGTTCCTTTCTGGTGTGACATAAAAGACTCTGACAGGCTCTGAACTTCCTTCCTGATACTCCAGCTCATTGGTCTCTTCATTCCAGCAGACTTTTCCGCCATGCACATTTTCTGTTTCGTCCAGGATCTTGAGGACGGTTCCATGTGAAAGGTCCGCATTTTGTCCTGTCATGGGATAGGCGACGATGGCTTGTGCGGAAATGTTGTCGGTAAGTAAATATTCTTTGCATATTTCAGCTACTATCTCCCCTTCGTTGTAGAGGTGATAAATGTTGGAGGCTTTAAAAGAAAGAGAAGCGGTGTGGATGCCCTTTGTTTCCAGACTGGCTTCGGTCTCTTCTTGGACGGAAGATTCTCCCCAGTCCTCTATTTTTCCTACCATGCCAGACAACACGTTGTCTTCCACCGACCGCATGGATATTTCGATGGTGCGTTGTGAGTTCGCTTGAAGGTCGTAAGCCTCCAATTCAGTGGTGAAGATACGTCCGTCCCATTCGATGGATATGTGTTGCTGGTCGGGTGTGACATTTTGCGGAATGACGATAACCCGTTTGCCTATCAGCTTCCCGTCTGATTCTTGCCATTCGCCGGAAGCTATAATGTCTGCGGGAACAGAGCGGCTATTGATGGTTTCTTCTTTCAAGTCGTATTCAGCTTGTGAGTAGAAATTGCAGGCGATAATGACCGGAGAGTCTTCCAGCATATCCTTTAGTTGGCTGTCATTTTCCGGTATGATTACAATCTCCAGTTTGGATAAAGCGTGTCTGAAGTTGAGTGTGACTGGCTCTTCGCTGCTCGTGATGCCTTTTTGTTTAGCGATCAGGAAATCCGATTCGGAAAAGTTTCCGTGGTCACTTTGGTCTTCTTGTATGTGGAGGGTCATTGTGGTTCCGCCGTCATGGAGGGCATTTTTCTGGTAAGGATAGTATGCAGTGAAATTCAGTTTGGATCCGCCTTGCGGATAAAACACCGTTTCTTTTGGAGCCAGAACGTTTTCTTTCTCACATGTCAACTCTAAGTTGTCGATGTAGCGTTCTTCGTTGAGTTCTGTACCTTCAATGCAGGCGAACAGTCCGATTTTGTCTTCTTCCTCAAAGGCTGCATTCAAAACTTTTGTGTTTCCCTGGCTATTGACTTCCGCCACGAAGCGGATGGGAATTTCGCTTTCTGTCGAAGCTTCATGGGGGATGTTGTTGACGCATGCCCCTAACGTCAGGGCACTGATTAAAAGGAAATCTTCTAAAAACTTTCCTTTCGTGAATGGATTCTTTTTCATCATTGATAAATAATTTTTTGTTTTTAAGTTCGTCATTTTGATGCTAAATTTAGTGTAAAGTTACTGCTTTGCCTGATAATGCCAATGCTCTTGGAGCTTTTTTTTATAAAATATATTTTTAGAGATGTCTTGTCTGTGCGCATCAATAGGATACTTGTCCTATAAGAAAAGACAAAGTGTGTAAGAAAAGCCCGACTATCCTATGGTCTCGGACATCACAATTTTGTGCGACCGCATCGAAATTCAACCGTTCTTTTCAGGCGTTTGGCGAGTCGGCTGCCAGGTTTACAATTTGACACTTTGCATTTTTCCCCTTCTCAGAATCGCTTGTTTCCGTCCGGATGGCCGGATCGCTTCAAAAAACGGAATGAAAAACCACTGTGGTCTGTCTTTCAGGAGTATAGCGAAATCCTTACATTTCAAAGAGCGTTCTCACCCCGCCTTTCCCTGCCGTCAAAGGCCGCAAAAACACCCGCCTTTTCCACCACACGCGTACGGTGGTCTCATCGCACGCGCATTGTCCACGCGCCGCACACATAAGCCAGAGCCGCCGCACGCATCCACCGGCATCGTTTTCATGCGTTATCCGCCCTCTTGTGACATGTAAATCACCCTCTCAATGCGGCTTGTTCCGCATATTTATGCAAGATTTATATAGTCAACGCTTCTGTTTGGGCGGTTTTGAAAATGTGTGCTGTAAGCGAATGCAGGACATCCGCATCTTTATGGCAGCGAAACGAGGATTCCGTTGACAGTCGATCTGCCATGAACGTTTGCACATATCGGGATAAAAAAACGATGAACATTTTCCGATGACAGCTTATCCCTGTTTCCGCAATAAGGAGATCGCACGGCTGGTCGGTTTGTCTGCGGAAGGGACGACTTCTGTGCGTCGGCGTTTGTACGCCAAGCTTTTCAATGAGAAAGGAGATGCCAAAAAGCTGAATGAGTTTATATCCTCATTATAAGCTGTTTAGTGAGTATTTGCACATTTTTTGCACGCTCGCAGGCTCTTGCTATGGGCGTGCAAATGAGAATGCACATTTTTTGCACACGAAAAAACGGTTGCTTTTGAAAGTTTTTTCATTCCTTTGCATCGTAGAAATTTTAAGCGAAAGGAAAAAAGACGAGGCGCAGAATTTTATTTTTATTGGTTATCATGTCCGCCCTCGCCGTCCGTGCGTATGAGAAAATCCCCTTGCGCCTGGACTATGACAGGGACATCTATGGTGAGACTGTAAGGGACGACCGTTCCTTATCCATGTGTGTAAGTGCCTTCCATGACGGCCGTTTGGTCACCGTCTGTTCGGAGAAGGTTTTGGAGGACGTCAGCATCCGTGTGAGGGACGGAGGCGGTAATGTGCTGTCGGAACAGACGGGGATCACGTTGTCCGGAAGCTATACCTTCCTGTTGGAAGGGGATGCTGAAGGGACGTTGTCCTTGACTGTCCGGACGGAGTCGGAAGTTTATCACGGTGAGTTCTCCTTGTGAGGACAGCAATGCCCGAAGCTGGAAGAGGGCGTTTGAAAAGCGACCTGCACCTGTGCGGTACAGGTCGGCATGGAAGGAGGTGTTGCTATGTATAGCATGGTGATTCGATAGGGGGTGACAGAAGGGACAGGGAGTTTTGCCTCTGTGTCAAATGTAGTATGGATATTATTGTAAAGTTTAAAATGTTTATTTTAAAAGATCGGGTATTATGAATTATTTTTTGAGATGTCTGCCGATAGTGGCAGTTATTGTTTTTGGCGCACTTACAGTTCTTACTGTGTCTAATAAGGAGAAAAAACTTTCACCTATATTAGAGGCCAATGTAGATGCGCTTGCCACAGATGAAAGTGGAGGGGTTTCTTACATTTGCTACACGACATTTACGCCTGCCGATTGGTTCCATGAAGACCAATATTTCATCAATTGTTATAGTTGTGCACCAGACAAAGGACGGGATTTGCGCGACAAATCATCTTGTAACTAAAGAATAATGTTATAATGCTGTTGCATTATCTGCGGCATGAGTGACATGATTCGTCTATTGAGCATCCGTAATTTGTTGTAAAAAGCCGGATTTGATTTATGTGACTTGTTGCATGATTTGTGTATGAGCGATTGTTTTATAAGGTAATTTCTAAACAGATTATGGGTGCTCGCATTTATGTATATATGAATACAAATGCCTATAACTAAAGACAAGTGAACGGGGATGGTGGAAGGATGCTTCTTGACGAGTCGCTTTTGCCTTCGTTGCATTTTAATCAAACCTATCATTTTATATATTATTGTATATGAAACAATTATTTTTTGCTCTGTTTGTTGTAGTAGGGTTTTATTCTTGCACAATGCGGGATGACAATACCGTCTATACTTCTTTCCAAGGAGTTGATACATTGCGTGCGGAAGTCCATCAGGTGCCTCCTGTTATGTTATATCCGCGCGGATTGTTTTTAGTCGATTCTTTTTTGGTGGTGTTTAATGATAAAATGGATACCTGTTTTCAAGTGTTTGATAGGAGAACCTTGGAATACCAATACAGCTTTGGCGTGCACGGACAAGGTCCTCAGGATTTCAACATGCCTTCGGGGCAAATCGTGGATAACTGCAATGGAGAAGTTCTTGTTTTGGATTTTAACCGCCTGAAAGCGATCAACTTTCAGCAAGGGAAACCTGTTGTGTCGACTCGGACACTTCCGGCGCAAAGGAGTTATTACAACGGATTGTTGAGGCTGAACGATTCGGTTTATATATGCGAAGGGGATCATGAGGACAACGAAGAATACCAGCTCATCTATATGGACGGAACGGTTGAAAAGAAGGTGGCATATCCCGAATCATCCGAACGCTTTGGCTCTGTATTGGCACGTAATCAGGCATACGGGCGGATAGCAGCCGCTCATCCTTCCGGAGAACGGTTCGCCTCTTTTTATACATTCACACGTCGTTTCCGTATCATGGATGAGAAAGGGAAGATTTTAAAGGATGTCAAGCTGGACATAGCTCTTAGCGATTCTCCGATAGCAGTTGAGCCGGAAGAACGGAGAATACATGTCTTGGCTGTCTGCGCGACAGAAAAGCATATTTATACGCTCAATTTGGACATGACTTCTCAGGAAATCTATGCCCGACAAGGCAGACCTTCGATACAGGTGTTCTCTTGGGAAGGAGAACCGTTGAGGCTGCATTATCTGGATCGTTTCATCAGTCTGTTTGCGGTGGACGAGCAGGCGCGGCTTCTTTATGGCGTTTTTGCGGAGAACGAGAATGAAATTTATACATTTCCTTTGTAAGACAGGATGTGTGTTTAATCAAGAAGTCTGTCTTGTAGCCATATGTCTGTCGCTTTTTGTAACTGTTTTCCGTCCTTTTTTGTAGATAGTAACAATTGTGTGCTTGCTCTTGGTAATCCTGTTCAGAATTTAAATGTGAAGGATTTGTATGTAGATTTGATGTCTGGGGCGAAAGGTCGTTTGAGGAAGAAGTCTGCTCCAAATTTTACCGAAGTGGTGATTTCGAAAAAAACGATTGTTTTGGATGATTTCGATTGGACGAAAAAACAATCTACGGCTTTTATATTGAAAAATGTAGGAAGCGGTCGGCTTGTTATTCATGATGTTATAACTTCTTGTGGCTGTACAATTGTAGATTATGATAAAGCTCCTGTCTCATCTGGAGATTCTTTATTTTTGTATGTTTCTTATAAATCAAGTCATCCCGGATATTTTTCTAAAACTATAACTGTGGTTTGCAATGCTAAAGATTCTCCGATAAAATTGAGAGTCTCTGGTATGGCAAAATAGAATTAGTCGTGATAATACGGTGCATTTAAAGTGAAAGATACCATTCTATTAATATTGTTAATTCGATTATGAAAAAGAAAATTTTAATAGCAATAGCTATACTCCTCGTTGTTGGGAGCGGAGCTTACAATGTTTTGCGTGTAAATTCTGTTGGATCAGAAAAGTCAAATGATGTAATATTAGCTAATGTTGAAGCGTTGTCAAGAGGTGAAACGACTTCAACAGGAGTTGGAGAGATTCGTGTGACTGATTTAGGGTGGGAATCGAAATGTTTAGGTTCCTATGCATACAATGTTCACTCAATCCATATCTCATGCTATGGTGAAGGCAATTTTTATTGCGAAAGTGGTGATGTCGTTATCGAGCAAGTTTGGTCAGGATACTATTGTTTTTAGATTTTTCTGATAAAAAGTTGTGCTGAATTAAACGATTCTTTATTTTAGACGCAGATTTTACGGATTAATATATTGTGATTCAGTGTTTTCTGCGTCTAAATGATGATTCCCTATGATGATATAAATTAAATGTGAGCAGTTGCTTATGTGTAAACGTCTTGTATTTTATCTTTTTCCATTACTGTTTTTTGCCTGTACAGATAAGACAGGTAATAGGAAAGAAATCGCAGAGAAGGAACAAATATCAGTGTTGGACATACCAGAGGGTGTGTCTCATGATTATTTCGTTGACCATTTTTCGTTAGACCGGATTGTTCCCATTGAAACGACCGATAACTTCCTGATCTCCTCGGTAGACAAGATCCAGCGGACGGAGAAAGGGATTTTGCTCCTGTCTGTTAAGGACGGAGTCATAGCCATGGTGGATGCTGCCAGTGGAAAACTATTGTTTCAAATCCGTCGTCGTGGAACGGGCCCCGGGGAGTACAACAATTTGAAGGATGTCGTTTATGACGAGGCCAATAAGGTGATTTATGCCTACAACGATTACAAGAAAGTATTCCTTTATGATCTGGAAGGGAGATTTCTTTCTGAAATCAGTGTGGACGCGCTTTATGGCAACATGCTGCATACGCAGGGTAAGCTTGTCTTTTTTGACAGGGGGGAAGGCTACACCCGTTACCCTTATCGGCTGGCCGTTTACGATCTGCATAAACGTCAGTGGACACACGTCGGCAACGAAGAAGCTGTGAATTTCTGCCTGAAGTATAAAGGCAGTCAGGCGGTGAAGAGCAAACATGTCTGGCTGAATGCGCCGCTTGATTTCACCCTGTATCGTTTGGAAAAAGACAGCATGAAGCCCGGTTATTATTTGAATTTTCCCACGGAACCTTTGGAACAATTGAAGCGTGTCACTGACTTTAGCGACCTCATGAAGATGATGCAGACAGCCGGCCGGATAGTTTATGGCGTGAATTCCGTTCGTGAATGTGAGCGTCATTTGGTTTTTCAAGACAACCAGGGCGGCTTTTATTTCTTGGACAAGGGAAAGAACCTGCTGTATAAGGACCGTTTCATCCTGAAGGATCTGTTCAACCTGTCTGCGAACGATTATTATCCGCATGATGGGGACGATAATTCCCTTCTGTTTGTTCTGAATCCGGTGCGTATGGTAGAGGCAGAGGCAGAGCCCCGTGTGAGAATAGATGTGAAGGAAGATGACAACCCCGTCTTGTTTTTCTTCAAAGAGAAATAGCCATGTCTCTCTTTCGTCTGTTTTTAACCTTATTTAAGCGTGTTTTTTAGTTAGTTGATAATCAGTTTCATACTTCTTCTGATGTTTCATGGTCAAAAGAAAATGGTTCATGAGCAAAGATTGTTGCGTTAAAGTGTAAGGCGCGTAAGTAGGAGGATTTTGGAAATCTGGGGTTGTTTGCATATTTTTGCCTGACAAAATCATCGGCGATTAAATTCCGCGAACAACAAACAACCCATTTTTATGAAACAGACCAATCTACTACATCCTGCTTCAGATGAATGCAGACGCGGCCTGAAGTCATTGCCGCTTTTATGGGTGGTGGCCGACAGGCTTCCCGTGGCAGCTTTGTGCCTCGTTCTTTTCATGTTGCTTCCTCTGGCCACATCCTGCGGTTCCCGCCCTTACCCTTCCTCCTTGCTGGCGGCGGACAGCCTGTGCACCGCCGATCCGGAACGTGCCCTTTCCTTGCTGGACAGTCTTGCCTCGGACACTCAGAGCCTTTCCTTGCGTGACCGCATGTACTACCGCCTGCTCCGCGTCAAGGCTGCGGACAAGGCGTACATGCCGCACACATCCGACAGCCTGATCCGTCCGTTGGTGGACTATTACGCCTCTGTCGGTGACCCGCATCTCTTGCCCGAAGCCCTCTATTACGCCGGCCGTGTGTACCGGGACTTGGGCGACTCTCCCCAGGCACTCGACTATTTCAAGCGGTCGTTGGATGCGATGGAGGGAAATGACCGTCCGGAGCTGAGGGGGAAGGTCTACAGCCAGACGGGCACGCTTTTCTTTAGCCAGCATGCCTATGCGGAAGCATTGGAGTCGTTCAAATGCAGCTATCAGTGTAATGCAAGGCGGTGTGACACTGCCGGACTGGTGTTCAGCTGCCGGGATATAGGCAACATCTACCGCTGCTTAGATCGTGTTGACAGCGCGCTCCATTATTTCCGTGAGGCTTGCCGTTTGGCCAAGATAATTGGACGGACAGATCTTTATAGAGGCGTGCAAAGCCAAAAGGCTAGTTTGTTGATAGATTTGGGCAGATTGGACCAGGCTCATGCGGCATTAAAGACCGCTTTGCAGGAGGTGGCGCGTCCAGACCGGAGCGGCGTTTACACAATTGCTGGCAAATATTACCGTACAGTCGGCATGCTTGATTCAGCGGCGTGGTATTATAAGGAAATACTTCGCACAGGCACTGTCTACTCCAAGGAAACAGCCAGCAGGCACCTGTCCCTGATCGCATACCGGAAAAAGGAAATCCGTCAATCCATGGATTACTGGCATCAGCA
>CALUOU010000034.1 GCA_944322335.1 uncultured Bacteroides sp. | reverse complement strand
AAAAAAAGAGCTACGCTTGCACGTAACTCTTTAATTCTCAGAGGAGCGGCAAACGGGACTCGAACCCGCGACCCTCAGCTTGGGAAGCTGATGCTCTACCAACTGAGCTACTGCCGCAAAAGTGATTTTAAGCGTAACCTCCTTAAAACGGCGGCAAAGATACGAAATTCTTTTGAAAGGAAGCAAGATTTTATTGGATTATTTTCTACTTTTGCATGCGTTCAAGACAAACATCTTACCCAATGAAACGAATTATACTCATCACAGGAGGAGCAAGATCGGGCAAAAGCACATACGCTGAACAATTGGCGCTTCGCCTCACACGGCATCCGATCTATCTGGCCACGGCACGCATCTGGGACGAAGACTTCCGTCAACGTGTCCTCATGCATCAGGCGCGGCGCGGACCGGAATGGCTAAACATTGAGGAGGAAAAACAGCTCAGCCTGCACAAGGTAGAAGGGAGAACAGTGGTCATTGACTGCGTTACGCTATGGTGTACCAACTTCTTTTTCGACCTGCAGGCCGACATCAGACAAGCATTGGCCGCCGCACAACAAGAATTTGACCGCTTCACCGCCCAAGAGGCGACTTTCATCTTTGTCACCAACGAAATCGGGATGGGAGGAACATCCGAAAACGAGCTGCAACGCAAGTTCACTGACATGTTAGGCTGGATGAACCAATACATAGCCGCCCGTGCCAGCGAGGTGATCCTGATGACAGCCGGCATTCCCGTAACTATTAAATCAGACAAATCAGAAAATACCCGCAACTTATGAAAACATTTCATATCCAACGGCCAGACAATGAAATCCGGCAACCGCTTATCAGCCGGATCAATAATCTGACCAAGCCTAAAGGATCTTTGGGCAGATTAGAAGAAATAGCCCTGCAGGTGGGATGGATCCAGCAGACCCTCTCCCCCTCCCTTCGGCATCCGCAGAACATCATTTTTGCCGCCGACCATGGCATCACAGAAGAAGGGGTCAGCTTGTCCCCCAAAGAAGTCACCTGGCAACAGACCATTAATTTCCTGCATGGAGGGGCAGGCGTGAACTTCCTGTGTCGCCAGCACGGTTTTAAACTGAAAATCGTGGATGCAGGCGTAGACTATGACTTGCCTGACGAGGCTGGCATTTACAAGATGAAGGTGCGTAAAGGCACACGCAATTTCCTGCACGAGGCCGCCATGACGGAGGAAGAAATGGAGACCTGCCTGGAGAATGGCGCAATCATCACCAACATATGCCGGGAGGAAGGCAGCAATGTGCTCAGCTTTGGCGAAATGGGCATCGGCAACACGTCAGCTTCTTCCTTATGGATGACTTGCCTGACCGGCATTCCGCTGGAACAATGTGTAGGAGCCGGAAGCGGACTGGACGCGACAGGCGTGCGGCGCAAATACGAGGTGCTGAAACAAGCCCTGGAGAACTACCGGGGAGACGGCTCCACACCAGACATTCTCCGTCATTTCGGCGGGTTGGAGATGGTGATGGCTGTAGGAGCCATGTTGCAGGCAGCCGAACGGCATATCCTTATCCTGGTGGACGGATTCATCATGACCGCTTGTATGCTGGCCGCCTCCCGTCTCTATCCGGAGGTGTTGGATTATGCCATCTTCGGACATTGCGGAGACGAGGCCGGACACCGCCTGCTGCTCGACTACTTGGGAGTCAAGCCTTTGCTACAGTTAGGGCTGCGGCTGGGAGAAGGGACCGGAGCTATCTGCGCCTACCCGCTGGTAGACTCGGCCGTCCGGATGTTGAACGAAATGGATACTTTCCATCATGCAGCCATCACAAAATACTTCTAAGTCCCTGAACCTGCTGGCTGCTTTGATCTTCTTCACCCGCCTCCCTTTCTGGAAAATCAGAGAGGTGCCCGCTGCCTGCTTCCAGCATGTGGTTCCTTACTGGCCTTTCGCGGGATGGCTCACGGGAGGCGTAATGGCAGGCGTATTGTGGATCACGGCTCAAGCGTTCCCCCTGCCCGTTGCCTGGCTGCTGGCCATCGCATCCCGCCTGCTGCTCACGGGCTGTCTGCACGAAGACGGACTGGCCGACTTTCTGGACGGTTTGGGCGGAGGACATTCGCGAGAACAGGCTCTGGCCATTATGAAAGACTCTCATATCGGAAGTTTTGGAGTCATCGGATTGGCGGTCTACCTCCTTCTGATGTGGCAAGCCGCCTGTTTCCTGCCGCTCCCAGTGCTGCTGGTCGCGGCGTTTTGCGGTGACAGCTGGTCTAAATGTTGTGCGGCCCAGCTCATCAACTGCCTGCCATACGCGCGCAAACAGGAAGAGAGCAAAGCCAAAACTGTCTACAGCCGAATGAGCCAGACGGAAGTTCTTTTCACACTGGCGGCCGGACTGTTGCCGCTTGCTATATTGATCGGACAAAAGCTGTGGCCAGCCGCTCTGTTTCCGCCGCTTGCATTTGCCGGACTGTGCTGGCTGATGAAAAAACGCTTGAACGGATATACAGGCGATTGCTGCGGGGCGACTTTTTTAGTGTGCGAGCTTTCGTTTTATCTCGGAATCCTGCTTCTTTATCATTCATAACTCTCACAAACTCATTTCAATCCTATAAACACCATGGAACTTATACTTATCAGACATACTTCGGTCGATGTGCCGCCAGGCATATGTTACGGGCAAACGGATGTTCCGCTTAAAGGGACTTTTGAACAGGAAGCGGCCGCCACGGCTGCCAGCCTGAAACAGTATCAGCCTTTTGACCATGTTTATACCAGTCCGTTGAGCCGGTGCACACGCCTTTCCGCCTATTGCGGCTATCCCGACGCCGAACGGGACAACCGCATCATGGAAATCAATTTCGGCCAATGGGAAATGCAGGATTTTGAGCGCAACACAGATCCTCGCCTCCAGGAATGGTATGCCGACTATCTGCACGTGCCGGCCACCGGAGGAGAATCGTTTGCCATGCTCTATCAGCGAGTCAGCCAGTTTCTTGACGAGGTGAAAAAGAAAGCGTTCCAACGGATAGCTGTCTTCGCCCACGGAGGTGTGCTGATCTGCGCTCAGATCTATGCAGGACAGATCCAGCCGGAAGAGGCTTTCAAGGCACTTACGCCTTATGGAGGAATAGTCAGGATAATGCTTGAATGACTGAATTTCCAAGCCGGACACCAGCCTCCTCATATACGGAACATACCCTAAAAAAACTATATAAAAATGGAAAACGAAATACTATATAAACTCTATCAGACATGTACCGGAAAAGAGCCGGAAAACATCACAGCACTTCCTGCCTCAGGCTCACACCGGCATTATTTCCGCCTGACGGGACTGTCCAGCCTGATCGGGGTGCAAGGAGAGTCTGCGGACGAAAACCGTGCGTTCCTCTACTTAGCCCGCCATTTCAGAGAAAAAGGGCTGCCTGTTCCCCAAGTCATAGGCAGCACTGCCGACCATATGTATTATTTACAAGAGGATTTAGGCAAAGAGTCTTTGTTTGACGCCATCGGGCATGGAAGAACCCAAGGAGAATTTTCAGCAGAAGAACAAGCCCTTTTGCACCGCACCTTTGCCTTACTGCCCGACTTCCAATGGAAAGGGGCTGAAGGACTGGATTTCTCACAATGTTACCCGCAAGCCGCTTTCAACGAACGTTGCATCCTATGGGACTTGAACTATTTTAAATATTGTTTTCTGAAAGCTTGCGGCGTTGACTTTCAAGAAGACCGCCTGGAAGACGACTTTCAACGGATGACCCAAGTCCTGCTGGCCGATGCGGACGAGAACACTTTCATGTACCGCGATTTCCAAAGCCGCAACATCATGATCCGCAACGGACAGCCTTGGTTTATCGACTTCCAGGGAGGCCGGCGGGGACCTGTGTACTACGATGTGGCATCATTCCTCTGGCAAGCCAAAGCCAACTACCCGGAAAACCTGCGGAACGCTTTGCTGCAGACCTACCTCACCTCCCTGCGTCGCTACCGCTCTGTAGACGAACAGGCTTTCCTGCAACGGCTGCGGCATTTCGTATTGTTCCGCATGCTGCAAGTATTAGGCGCTTACGGCTTTCGAGGATATTTTGAACGGAAAGCGCATTTCCTGCAAAGCATCCCTTTCGCCATCGGCAACTTGGAACAGCTCTTGCGAACGCCTCTGCCTGAATATCCTTATCTGAACGAGATCCTTTCAGCCTTGGTGGAAAAACGACGTTCACAGCAATCCCTTCAGCCCGCAACTCCGCCCTGCTCAGGTCTGACCGTAGACATCACCAGCTTTTCCTACCGGAAAGGCATACCCGAAGACTTGTCCGGCAATGGAGGCGGCTTCGTCTTCGACTGCCGCGCCATTCACAATCCCGGCCGGTATGAAGCCTACAAAGCCTTGACTGGCATGGATGAGCCGGTAATCCGCTTTCTGGAAGAAGACGGCGAGATCCTGACATTCCTGCAACATGTATATGCCTTGGCAGACGCTTCGGTGAGCCGCTATCTGAAAAGAGGCTTCACACACCTTTGCATAAGCTTCGGCTGCACCGGCGGACAACACCGTTCGGTCTATGCGGCGCAACGCCTGGCTGAGCATCTGCACCAGACCTTTGGCGTCCGCATCATTCTCACCCATCGCGAACAGAACAAGGCGCTGGTCTGGAAGGAGGCACAACAATGATGAAAGCCATGATTTTCGCAGCAGGTCTGGGCACCCGCCTGCGCCCCTTAACCGATCACCTCCCCAAAGCCTTGGTGCCTGTAGGGGGAGAGCCTATGCTGAAACGGGTCATTCTGAAACTGAAAACAGCCGGGTTTGAAGACATCACGATCAACATCCATCATTTAGGCCAGCAAATAGCGGACTACTTGCACGCCAATCAAGACTTTGGGCTGAATATCCATCTAAGTGACGAACGGGACTGCCTGCAAGACACAGGGGGCGGCATCCTGAAAGCCCGTCCCTACTTGGACGGAGACGTGCCTTTCCTGGTGCACAACGCAGACATCCTTTCCGACTTGGACTTGGCCGCCTTCTATCAACATCATCTCCAAACCCAGGCTGACGCCACTCTCCTGGTCAGCCGGCGGAAGACTTCCCGCTATCTGCTGCTCGACGATGACTTTCGCCTGCATGGCTGGATCAATAAAAGCACCGGTGAAGTGCGTCCCGAAGGGCTCCGGCCCGAAAAGAGGCAATTCCAAGAATACGCCTTCGGAGGCATCCATGTGCTTTCTCCCCGTCTCTTCCGCCTGATGGACCAATACGGTTGGGCCGGCAAGTTTCCCATCATTCCTTTTTACCTTTCGATCTGCCGGGAAGCGCGACTGCAAGGATACCCGCAAGAAGCTTCGCGCTGGTTTGACATCGGAAAACCGGAAACACTGGCAGCGGCAAACGAATACTTGAAAAGCAAAACATGAAAAAAGCCAATAGTGAAAGATCTGAATCTCTCACTATTGGCTGCCCTATTTTAACCGAAAGCGCAAACAGCTCTGACGCCTTCCTTATAAAGGCATATTGCCATGTTTCTTCGGCGGATTGCTTTGGTTTTTGTTTCTTGCCATTTCCAACGCCTGCACCAGCTTATACCGAGTGTCGCGCGGCATGATGATCTCATCCACAAAGCCACGCTCAGCAGCGCGATAGGGATTGGAGAATTTTTCCTCGTACTCTTGGATAATGCTCTTTTTCTCTTCGGGAGAAGACTTACGGTACAAGATATTGACCGCTCCCTCAGCCCCCATCACCGCGATTTCCGCCTGAGGATAGGCCAGGTTGACATCGGCTCCAGTCGGCTTGCTGGACATCACGATGTAAGCGCCTCCGTATGCCTTGCGCGTAATCAGCGTGATTTTGGGAACGGTCGCCTCGGCATAAGCGTAAACAATCTTAGCACCGTGACGGATAATGCCGTTATGCTCCTGCACGGTGCCGGGCAAGAACCCTGGCACATCCTCAAACGTGATCAGCGGAATGTTGAAACAGTCACAGAAACGGATGAAACGGGCTGCCTTGTCGGAAGCGTCGATATCAAGCACACCTGCCAGATAAGCAGGCTGATTGGCCACAATACCCACTGAATGTCCGTTGAGACGGCCGAAACCGATCACCACATTCTTGGCAAAATGAGGCATGACCTCGAAGAAATACTGATCGTCCAATACCGGCTCTATAATGTCTTTGATGTCATACGGCATGTTCGGATCCTCAGGAATGATCGTCTGCAAAGCCTCCACCTGACGATGGATATCGTCTGCCGTCACCACATGAGGCGCGTCCTCCATGTTGTTGGAGGGCAGGAAAGTAAGCAATTCGCGGATGCTCATCAAGGTTTCCTCCTCATTGTTGCACATGAAATGAGCCACCCCGCTCTTGCTGCTGTGTGTGTAAGCTCCGCCCAGCTCTTCCTTGTCCACCACCTCATTGGTCACGGTCTTTACGACATCCGGTCCCGTGATGAACATGTGGCTTTGTTCCTTGACCATGAATATGAAATCGGTCAGCGCAGGCGAGTAGCAAGCCCCTCCCGCACACGGCCCCAAAATGGCAGACAGCTGAGGGATAACCCCCGACGCAATGGTGTTCTGATAAAAGATGGAAGCATAGCCTTCCAGACTGTTCACGCCTTCCTGGATGCGGGCACCTCCCGAATCGTTCAAAGCAATGACAGGAGCGCCGTTTTTCAAGGCCAGTTCCTGAACCTTGACAATCTTGGCAGCATTGGTCTCACTCAGCGACCCGCCATGCGCCGTAAAGTCATAAGCGTACACAAAGACAAGCCTGCCATCGATCTTGCCATATCCTGTCACCATCCCATCGCCAGGAATCTGCTTCTTCTCCATACCGAAATTGGCGCAACGATGGGTGACAAACTTATCCAGCTCATTGAACGTCCCTTTGTCCAGCAACATGTCAATACGCTCACGGGCTGTCATCTTTCCGGACGTATGCTGTTTCTCTATCTTTTCCACACCGCCTCCCAAGGAAGCTTTCTTGTCCAGCTCCTCGAAACGGGCATATATTTCTTCTCTATTCATGATCTTATTCTTCTTTAATAACGTCTAACTCTACCAAAATCTGATTGGCACTGACAGATTCGCCCTCACTCACCAAGATGTTCCGGACCACACAGTCAGCGCTCACCTTGTAATTGCTCTGCATCTTCATGGCTTCCAGCACCACCACAATGTCGCCTGCGTTCAACCGGTCGCCCACTTTAACCGGTATCTTCACCACCTTGCCGGGCATAGGAGCCGCAATCTTGTCGCCTTGCTTCTCATCAGCCCCCCGGCGAGTGTGCAAATACTTGGCCTGAGTGTCCACAATGTCCACATGAAACGAACGGGTCAGTATGCTCACGTCATAATTCTTTCCCCCTTCGCCCCGCACCAGTCCGGCATTGAACGAATTTCCGTCATGCAGAATGGAACAATTGCCATTTTCTGCCATCACAATATCCACATCATATGGTTTCCCATCGATGGTGAGCTGTACCTTGTTTCCTTCCTTACTGACCAATGTGACATCAGCCACACGGTCGCCTATATGTATTTCCATAATGCTTCCTATAAAAAACAGAAAAACGCTTAAATTCTCAACACACCCTTTTGCAGGCCAAATTCCCTCCAACGGCTGATCGGACGCGAGTCAGGCAACTGGCCGGACGTGTTCTCCTCCAAGTTCACCAGATAATCCATATAAGCCGCTATCATCGCGATGTTCTCCAGCTCTTCATTGCCTGTGTTCGAACGGACCAGCATGCGCGCGTTCTTTTCGATGAAAAGCGTGTTGTATTCTCCCCGCACAAAATCGGGCACATACATAATGCGCTTCAGATAAGCCAAATTGGTCTTCAGGCCAGTGATCTTATATTCATACAGCACCCTCCGCATCCGCTCGATGGCATATTGGCGAGTGGTGGCCCAGACAATGAGTTTGCCGATCATGGGGTCATAATAGATGGGGATCTCATACCCTTCGTACACATAGCTGTCGATACGCACTCCGATCCCGTTTGGAACGGTCAGCTGTTTGATGATGCCGGGAGAAGGCATGAAATTATTCTCAGTGTCTTCCGCACATATGCGGCATTCGATGGCATGTCCCCGTTGGAAAAGCTCTTCCTGCTTGAGGTGGAGCACCTCATCGTTGGCGATGCGTATCTGTTCCTTCACCAGGTCCACACCCATCACCTCTTCTGTGATAGGATGTTCCACCTGCAAACGGGTGTTCATCTCCAAAAAGTAGAAACGACGATGCTTGTCCACCAAAAACTCAATGGTTCCCGCTCCGCTATAATTCACAGCCTTAGCGGCAGCCACAGCCTTCTCCCCCATTTCCTTGCGCAATTCCGGAGTAAGGAAAGGCGAAGGGCTTTCTTCCACAATCTTTTGATTGCGGCGTTGCACCGAACATTCCCTGTCAAACAAGTGGATGACATTTCCGTGATTGTCACCCAATATTTGGAATTCAATATGATGAGGCTCTTCTACGAATTTCTCCAGATATACCGTGTCGTCGCCAAAGGAAGACATGGATTCCGAACGGGCTGTGTTATAAGCTTCCTCCACTTCGTCTTCACTGTGGATCAGGCGCATACCTTTGCCTCCTCCCCCCATGGAAGCTTTCAGCATCACGGGATAACCTATTTCATTGCAGATGCGTCTGGCTTCTTCCACACTCTGCAAAGGCCGCTCTGTGCCGGGCACAACCGGAACACCTGCCGCGATCATGCGTTTGCGGGCCGCGATCTTGTCGCCCATCGCTTCCATGGTCTCGGCAGACGGCCCGATAAAAATAATCCCCTCCTCCTTGCAGCGGCGGGCAAAATCTGCATTCTCGGATAAAAAGCCATATCCCGGATGAATGGCGTCAGCATTGCAATGCTTGGCTACGGATATGACCTTTTCAATGTTCAAATAACTGTCTTTAGCCACAGCCGGACCTATACAATAGGCTTCATCAGCATACGACACATGATGGGAAGTACGGTCGGCTTCAGAGAAAACAGCCACGCTCACAATTCCCATCTCACGGCAAGAACGCATCACGCGAACCGCTATTTCACCTCTGTTGGCTATCAATACTTTTTTTATCATTTATCCTTTCTTTTATAATATGTATAATTCAGAATACAATCTTTTTTACTCTTATAAAATAGAGGTTCTCCTCCTATTCGGCGGCAAAGATAGTGGAAATAAAGATTCGATGTATAAAAAAAGCTGGAAAAACACCTTTTACCAGCCTATAAAGGAGAGTCCCGCATCTTCATACCATGCTGTGGACCGATAGGCTTCAGCCGCCGGATATGCCTTTGTCAGTGAAGGGATATAATGGGTTATGCCATTGGCACGCTCCATAGAGAACATGCCGGAAAACTGAGAATAATTGAGGGGAGTCGTGTTCCAGTAACCCAACGCCTCCTCATAGACGGCCTGCCAGGAATCCAATACCGCTTGATTGGCCGGCATTTTCCGAATCAGTTCCTGCATATCATAATATCCCACGTGAGAGGAGGAGGTACGTTTGTCATAATCAAACACTTCCGCACGCAACTCGTCCGCATCCGATCCGGCGCTTTCCTCCATGACCAGACGAGTGGCTGAGGCCAGCCTCTCCAAGGCCGCCACACAGATCACTCCGATAGAAGTCCCGCCAGTCCAGTTCGCGTTTGATATGCCCGCCCCGTCCGCATAAATCTGTTCGTATGCCTCAAAGTATGCCTCAGCCATCTCATTGACGGCATTCTCCTTAAACATCAGCGGAACTATTTTGTCGTAAGGTGCGCCAGGGCCTGGATTCTCAGTTGGCGAGCCTATGTAATAATCTACATAGTCACGCAGCTCGTAGGCCACTTCCACCGACAACATAAAACAGGCATCGAACATCAGGAAATCCAAATGGGGAGCGTCGGCCAGCACCGCAGCGAAGTCAGACAAATTCATCCGGCTGTCTCCTGCCCCCTTGTCTTGTCCTATCCAACGGGTAGAAGCCTTAGGCACAGGATAGGGGATCCAGCCGTCGGCATGCGACCAATAAACCAATCCGTAACTTTCCGCCGGATATGCGCCAAAAGCATTTTCCAACACACCAGACATCACAACGGGATCCGTGGACGCCTGTTCCTCATACGCTTTCACAAGCTCCTGAATGACATTGCCTTGCGCGTCCTTCGCGATGCGGTACAGAGCCGGCTCGTCCGCATCGTCCACATAGGCCAGCAAGGTAGAGCGGGAAGTGTCCACAGCCTTTATGCCTTCCAGCATCTCAGCTATATCCTGCGATGCGAAATCACGAGGCGGAGTGGTCTCCAATCCGTTCTTGTCTGCCACAATGTACACCAACACCGTCCGGTCCCCTTGTTCAGGCGCAGGCAACGGCGTGGGATCCGGCTGAGGCTGAGGAGCCGGATCTGTCGGAATAAAGCCATCCTCCTTGCCGCATCCGCTCACCAGAAGCATCGCCCCCATAAGCAACCAAAAATGCTTTCTCATCAATCGAATCACTCCTCTGGTTTCTTAAACTGGAAGGAAGCCGCTTCAATGGTCTGCACATTCACCTCCGCTTTCTCATAGTTTTTTTTCAGCTTTCCGGCTTCTTTAAGCAGCTTGTCTCTATTTTCTGAAAAGTAAATCATGCAAGTGTAGTCCGGCTTGTGGAGCTGATAGCTGATGAAATCCTTCAACTGATAGGAATAAAGCTCACGCATCGGCAAAAACCCGTTCCTGTCCAGCCGCACACTGTCCAGCACCTGAATCTCCGTGCAATAAACCACCGTATCGTTGAAAGAAGCGGCCAGACCGAACGCATACACCACTTTCTCTTTGTCTTTGTCCTTCAATGTGAAGGCGGAACAGAGAACAAACACGGCTGAAACAGCCAACAATATCCGAAACATTTTCATATTCACTACGTCTTTTGTTAAGTTTGGGGCAAAGTTAGATAAAAATCATGATTTATATGCCAGTGCGATAAGAAAAATCAAAAGCCCCCTCCCTTTACGTCATGGAAGACCCGGCGAGCGGGGCTCAGGCGTAACAAAAAAACCGGCCATCTCCAGGAAAAGACGCACCGGTTTTCAATACCTTTCATGTCGGAAACTGATATTCTTATTTATCCCAAATAAGATTTGAGCAATTTGCTACGATTACTTTGTCTTAGTCTTCTGATTGCTTTTTCCTTGATCTGGCGCACACGTTCGCGGGTCAGCCCGAACTGATCGCCAATCTCTTCCAGAGTCATTTCCGGTCTTCCGATTCCGAAAAACATCTGAATGATTTCTTTTTCTCGATCGGTCAACGTAGAAAGCGCTCTATCAATTTCCCTCGCAAGAGACTCGTTCACCAACGAGCGGTCGGCCATAGGGGAATCATCGTTGACCAGCACATCCAGCAGGCTGTTGTCTTCTCCTTCCACAAAAGGCGCGTCCACCGAGATATGGCGGCCGGATACCTTCAACGTATCGGAGATCTTGTCAACAGGCACCTCCAGCTCCTCTGCCAGCTCTTCGGGCGACGGACGGCGCTCGTTCTCCTGCTCAAACTTGGAGAAGGCTTTGCTGATCTTGTTCAGCGAGCCGACCTGGTTCAACGGCAGACGCACGATGCGCGACTGTTCGGCCAAAGCCTGTAAGATGGACTGACGTATCCACCATACCGCATAACTGATGAATTTGAAACCACGCGTCTCGTCAAATTTCTCGGCAGCCTTGATCAAGCCCAAATTGCCTTCGTTGATCAAGTCCGGCAAGCTTAAGCCTTGATTCTGATACTGTTTTGCAACTGACACTACAAAACGCAAATTGGCACGTGTCAACTTTTCCAGTGCGGCACGGTCACCCTTGCGGATGCGCTGAGCGAGCTCCACCTCCTCCTCCACAGTAATGAGGTCCTCGCGGCCGATTTCCTGCAAATACTTGTCAAGAGAAGCACTCTCTCTGTTAGTGATACTTTTGGTAATTTTTAACTGTCTCATTCTTCAAAACGTATTTGGGAACAAAGGTATGACTTTTTTTGGGGGAATGCAAGCTTTTTTCTTTCTTTTTCCGATTAGAGAATGTTCATGCTGGACGAACACAAAAAAAAGATGCCGACACTTCATTTGCCAGCATCTTTTTCAGGTGTGTTCCGCTTTTTTGCGTGCAAGCCTGTCAGCTTACGGCCTGTTCTGTTCCACCCCCTTCATCGTCAGGCTGATGCGCTTGCGTTCCTTGTCCGCCTGCAACACCTTGACCCATACGTGCTGGTGGATGGAGACCACTTCGTTGGGGTCGGTGATGTAGCGGTCGGAGAGTTGAGAGAGATGCACCAAGCCGTTTTCCTTGATGCCGATGTCCACAAAGGCGCCGAAATTGGTGATGTTGTTCACGATGCCCGGCAGCTCCATGCCTTCGGTCAGGTCATCAAGGGTGTGTACATCAGCGGCAAACTCGAACGCGCGTATGGGTCCGCGAGGGTCACGTCCCGGCTTGTCCAATTCCTGCAGGATGTCCAGGAGCGTGGGCATGCCTATGCGACCGGTCACGTATCGTTCGGGCTTGATGCGGAGTCGCAAGTCCTTGTTGGCGATCAGCTCCTCCACGGTACAACCGAGGTCGCGCGCCATCTGCTCCACGATGGCATAACTCTCCGGATGGACGGCGGTATTGTCGAGCGGATTCGTGCCGCCTGCGATGCGGAGGAAACCCGCACACTGCTCAAAAGCCTTGGCGCCCATGCGGGGCACCTTCATCAGCTCCTTGCGAGAGGTGAACGCGCCGTGTTCGGCCCGGTACGCCACGATGTTCTGCGCCAACTGCGGCCCCAGTCCGGATACGTAGGTCAGCAGATAGCTGCTGGCCGTGTTCAGGTCGACACCCACAGAGTTCACACAACTCTCCACCGTCTGATCCAGCGATTTCTTCAGCTTGGCCTGGTCCACGTCATGCTGGTACTGCCCCACCCCGATGGACTTCGGATCGATCTTCACCAGCTCCGCCAACGGATCCATCAGCCGGCGGGCGATGGAGACGGCTCCCCTCACGGTGACATCGTAGTCTGGAAATTCCTCCCGTGCCAACTTGGAAGCCGAGTAGATGGACGCGCCTTGTTCGCTGACCACGAACACCTGTACGCCGCGCCCGAAACGCATCTTCTTCAGAAACTCCTCCGTCTCCCGGCTGGCCGTGCCGTTGCCCACGGCGATGGCCTCGATCTGATATGCCTCCACCATCTTCTGCAACTTCTGTGCGGCCTCCTTGGGCTTGCCGACAGGCGGATGGGGATAGATGTTCTCGTTGTGCAGCAGGTTGCCTTGCGCATCGAGACAGACCACCTTGCATCCCGTCCGGAAACCCGGGTCGATGCCCATGACCCGCTTTTGTCCCAAGGGCGGTGCCAGCAGGAGTTGGCGCAGGTTGCCGGCGAACACCCGTATGGCCTCGTCATCGGCCTGCTCCTTGCTCAGCGCGGCAAACTCGGTCTCAATGGACGGCTTCAGCAGGCGTTTGTAGGCATCGCGCACGGACTCGGCCACGTATCTGCCGCAGGCGTTGCCGCTCCGCACGAACTGCCGCTCCAGACGTCCGATGCAATCCTCGTCATCAGGGCTGATGCTGACCTTCAGCAAGCCTTCGGCCTCGCCCCTTCTCATGGCCAGCAGGCGGTGGGAGCTGCATCGCTTCAAGGGATCGGACACTTGGAAATAATCGCGGTATTTGTCGGCCTCCTCTTCCTTCCCCTTCACCACTTTCGCGGAAATCACCGCCTGACGGGCAAAGGCCGTACGCACGGTGTGGCGGGCCCGCTCATTCTCGTTCACCTGCTCGGCCAGAATGTCGCACGCTCCCTTCAAGGCATCGGCCACGTCCTTCACCTCGCCCCTTACAAACGCCTGCGCCCGCACTTCGGGCTGCGCCTCACGCTGCGAAATCAGCAGCGCGGCCAAAGGTTCCAGCCCCTTCTGCCGGGCAGCCTCGGCGCGTGTCTTCCGCTTGGGCTTATAGGGCAGATAGATGTCCTCCAGCTCCGTGTTGTCCCAGCAGGCTTCGATGCGCTGCCTGAGTTCGGGAGTGAGCTTGCCTTGCTCCTCGATGGTGGAGAGAATGGTCGTCTTGCGGCGCCCGGTCTCTTTCAGCTTTTCATACCGGTCTCTGACGGCCTCCACCTGCACCTCGTCCAGACCTCCCGTCGCCTCCTTCCGGTAACGGCTGATGAAAGGAATGGTGGCACCCTCGTCCAACAAGGCCAAGGTCTGTCTCACTTGCTTGTCCGCCAGCCCCAACGCGGCGGCTATCTGATGGGGAAAAATCTCGTTCATGCTCTTTTCTGAAAAATTAGGCGGCAAATATACGCCACTTCCCCCACGCCCGCAAATATTTCTTTGGATTTTCAGCGGCTGTTTCCTCTGTTTTTGAGTCAGCAAGTTGGCAAACCGCTTGTGAAGAGACCATGCCTCCCCTTCAGAACAGACTTCCATCCCCATACATAAAAAAGATGCCGACGCATCACGCGCCAGCATCCGCTTAGTTCTGTTAAAGAACCTTCCAATCAGTTTTACCTTAAACTTAAACTAACACCTATTTTTCTTAATCTGTATATCGGAACATTCAGTTTTTCAAATGAAGTCATTCGTTGCTTTGCTCCTGCAAATCCACCGCATAGCTGGCCCGTCTGCCGGAGGGGAACATACCCGTGATAAACAATACTTGCTCCGGAGAGTTGGTCGCCGCTTTCAGTTCGGCTTCCAGGTCATCCACACTCTTCATAGCAGCGCCATTCACTTTCAGAATGATGAAGCTTTTGCGAATGCCTGCTTCCTTCATTTTTCCGGTGCTTACTCCTGTCACTTCCAGCCCGTAACTCAGATTCAGGCGGCGCTTCAGATCGTTGCTGATGGGCTTGAAAGCTGCGCCCAGGATTTCCATACCTCTGTCTTTCACCACCTGCGTATTGCCTTGCGAGTTCTTCAGAGTGACAGTCACTTCCTTCTCTTTCTTGTCGCGGACAATGGTCAGTTTCACCTTGTCGCCCGGACGGTGTTCAGCCAACGCTTCCTGCAAATCGGAAAATTTGTGAAGCTTCTTGCCGTCCATCTTGATAATGACATCTTTCTCTTGCAGAATGCCCGCACAAGAGCCGCCTTCCACGACTTCACTTACATAGATACCTTCTTTCACGCCCAACTCTTCGGCTTGTTTCTTAATTCCTTCCACCACTTTATCGCTCATCATCAGCTCTGTAGTGAAATCACCGCCCCTAATGCCCAACAACGCACGCTGCACGGCACCGTATTGCTTCAGGTCGGCCACTATTTTCTTCATTATGTTAGTAGGGATGGCAAATCCGTAACCGGAATAGCTGCCCGTAGGAGAGTAAAGCATGGCATTAATCCCCACCAGCTCGCCTTTGGCATTGACCAACGCGCCTCCACTGTTGCCTTGGTTGATGGCCGCATCGGTCTGAATGAACGACTGGATCGTAGCAGCTTGTCCGTTGGAGGCTGTGCTCCCTATCGAACGGGCCTTGGCACTGACAATGCCAGCTGTCACTGTAGAGCTTAAGCTGAAGGGATTGCCCACAGCCAGCACCCATTCACCAACCTTCAAGGCATCTGAGTCACCTACAGGGATCGTAGGGAAGTCATCGCCCTCAATCTTCAGCAAAGCCAAGTCTGTATCCGGATCCGTACCGACAATACGTCCTTTGAACTCCCGCTCATCATTCAGTTTCACTGTCAGCTCATCCGCACCTTCCACCACGTGGTTATTCGTCACAATATATCCGTCTTTCGAAATGATCACACCCGAACCGTAGCCCACACGCGGCTGTGTCCGGATCTGGCGTTCCTGTCCTTGGGGATTGCCAAAGAAAAAGTCAAAGATATCAGGCTGTGTGCGCACCGTTTCTGTCCGGCCCAACTGTGTGGAACGGATGTGAACCACAGCATGCACGGACGACTCTGCAGCCTGCGTCAGATCCACCGGCTGTGAGGCCGATGATCCGAAGGCAGCCAACTGAAGATTATCAGGATTCTGCTGAAACAGTTCATCAAACGCGACCGCTTGCTCATTGTCATTATGTTGCAACACCTTATAAGCTGTAACGCCCGCAACTCCTGCACTCAGGATAGCGACTGCCGCTACTCCTAAGACGATTTTCGCTGTCTTTTTCATATTCTTATTTACTGTTTAAAATGTTAATATTCGGATTCTGTTTAACTTTTCGGCGTTAAAATAACGACAAAAAACGTTCACTTATTCCCCTTATCACTCTTTTTTGTTCTCTTTTAACAGAGCTTATTTCTGACTTAACAGGGGTTAACCGCCTAAGCTGACAATTTAGCATTTATGCACGATTACTGCCACGTTAACATTTCCATTCTTTTGTCCTCTCGTGCCAACCCGGATCAACGCCGCCGACAAAGTGTCTTATACTGATATAGGTAGACATACGGTTCGTAACACTTGCCATTGTTTCATGGCACAAAAATATTATTTTTATGGAATTACAGGAAGGGTTGCAACCGACTTTGCGGACTGATCCCCAAGTTTAGGAACTGTGCACCGATTAGAGAATGTTCGTGCTGGGCGAACCCAAAGAAGGCTGCTTCAGCAAAACTGAAACAGCCTTTTATAAGGAAGCCGCACCGATGTTGATGTGATGAAACTCCGAATGACATGATTTGAGCGCTCACCCTCTTTGTAATCCACCGACTCAAAGGTTACCCCGAAGGGCGTGGCCCGCCATTGAGGAATGAAGCCTGTCTCGGTATTTCTTTATTAATTGATGAGTTTCCCGATCCTATCAATGCGGCTATTTTTTCTGTAGAGCAAAGGTAAGCACTTTCTTTGAAAGAAACAAGAAAAACGGAAGATTTTGTTCGAGTAAGTGTTAAATACCATCAAATAGAAAAGCATTTTAACGTTCATCCGCCTTCTTAGCGAAGCTTTTCTTTCCACAATATGCAAAAAAAGCCGATACGGGCATACCCCGCACCGGCCTTCTCACCTTAGTTCATTTTCTTTTTTGCACTGCTTATCAAGCGACCTTTGCTTTCGCAACAACAGCCTTGAATGCTTCCGGATGGTTGACAGCCAGGTCGGCCAGCACCTTACGGTTGATTTCGATGCCCGCCTTGTGCAAAGCACCCATCAACTGGGAATAGGAAAGACCTTCCAAGCGTGCGGCAGCATTGATACGCTGAATCCACAAAGCGCGGAAATTTCTCTTTTTCGCCTTACGGTCACGGTAAGCATAAGTCAGACCCTTCTCCCAAGTGTTCTTGGCAACGGTCCAAACGTTTTTTCTGGCACCAAAGTAACCTCTGGTCAACTTCAGAATTTTCTTTCTTCTTGCTCTCGAAGCAACGTGATTTACTGATCTTGGCATAGTTTTTCTTGTTTTTGAATGGTTAGCGCCGTTTCCGGACTTTCCAGCTAATTCATTCGGTTAATAACTTTAAATACTTCAAATACGCGCTTTCCGGTTTACTTCATGCACAAAAGCTCTTTCACCTGGCTTACATTGGTTGAGTCAACCATGGTAGCGTGGCACAAGTTTCTTTTCTGCTTCTTCGTTTTCTTAGTCAGAATGTGGCTATGAAAAGCGTGCTTTCTTTTGATTTTACCCGTTCCGGTAAGAGTGAATCTCTTTTTGGCACCGGAGTTCGTCTTGATCTTTGGCATCTTTTTAAATTTTAAATTATTAAACTATACGTGGCAACGCACTATACCTTGAGCGTTACTCACTCTCTTTCTCCGTTTTGTTGTCATTATCGGCAACAGGCTCTGTCTTCTGCGTCTGTTTCTTAGAAGCCCATCCTTTTTTAGGGGAAAGCTGGATCGTCATCCGCTTGCCTTCCAGCACAGGCATCTGATCCACTTTGGCATACTCCTCCAAATCGTTGGCGAAACGCAGCAACAGCACCTCGCCTTGTTCCTTGAACAGGATGGAGCGTCCTTTGAAGAACACGTAAGCCCTCACCTTGTCGCCGTCCTCCAGAAAGCCTATGGCATGCTTCAGCTTGAAGTTGTAGTCATGATCATCGGTCTGGGGTCCGAAACGTATTTCTTTCACATTGACTTTCACCTGCTTTGCCTTCTGTTCTTTCTGACGTTTCTTTAGCTGATAAAGAAATTTAGAGTAATCGATAATCCGACAAACAGGGGGTTGTGCATTTGGAGAGATTTCCACGAGATCAGCTTCATGTTCCTCTGCCAGTCTCAATGCCTGGGCTATGGGATACACTTTTGATTCGATATCATCGCCCACAATGCGGACTTCTTTGGCACGGATTTGTTCATTAATCCTATGTTGCCCTTTTAAGCTTTCATTCTTCATTAAAAAAGTTTACTTCCAGTCTGTTTTCTTATTTGTTTTTACTACTAAATTATGATTTATCTTTCCAAAGCCGCCCCGCATGGCAGGCTGCCTATGCAAGTTTTTTTCAATTTGGCCGCAAAGTTACCACTTATTTATCATATTATAGACATCTTCGCTGATTTTTTTTGCGAAATCTTCCACTTTTACAGTACCCTGGTCGCCTTCTCCCTGCTTACGCACAGAGACTTCGCCATTCTCAGCCTCTTTCTCGCCCACAACCAGCATGTAAGGAATGCGTTTCATCTCGTTGTCACGAATCTTCCGGCCTATCTTTTCGTTTCGCTCATCCACGATAGCCCTGATCTCATATTTCTTCAGCGTCTGTTTGACCTCCTCGGCATAGTCATTGAACTTTTCACTGATGGGCAGGATGGCCACCTGATCTGGCGTGAGCCACAAGGGGAATTTTCCTGCCGTATGCTCGATCAGCACAGCCACGAAACGTTCCATCGATCCGAACGGAGCGCGGTGGATCATGACGGGACGGTGCTTCTGGTTGTCAGCGCCCGTATATTCCAGCTGGAAACGTTCAGGCAGGTTGTAATCCACCTGAATGGTGCCCAGCTGCCAACGGCGGCCGATGGCGTCTTTCACCATGAAGTCCAGCTTGGGTCCGTAGAAGGCAGCCTCGCCATATTCCACTTTGGCTTTCAGCCCTTTTTCCTCACAGGCTTCGATGATGGCACGTTCTGCTTTCTCCCAGTTCTCATCGCTCCCGATATACTTGTCGCGGTTCACCTTGTCACGCAAAGAGATCTGTGCCTCGAAGTTCTCGAAATTCATGGAACGGAACACGATCGAGATGATGTCCATCACACGCAGGAACTCTTCCTTCACCTGATCCGGACGGCAGAAGATGTGCGCGTCGTCTTGCGTGAAGCTACGCACACGGGTCAGTCCGTGCAGCTCGCCGCTCTGCTCATAACGGCACACCGTACCAAACTCAGCGATACGCAGAGGCAGATCCTTGTAAGAACGGGGAGAGTTTCTGTAAATCATGCAGTGATGAGGACAGTTCATCGGCTTCAGGAAGTACTCCTCGCCCTCCTCCGGCGTATGGATGGGCTGGAAAGAGTCTTTTCCGTACTTGGCATAGTGGCCGGAAGTGATGTATAGCAACTTGTTGCCTATGGGCGGACAGATCACCTCCTGATAGTCGTAACGGGATTGGATGCGGCGCAGGAAGTCTTGCAGGCGCAGGCGCAAAGCGGCACCCTTCGGCAGCCACATCGGCAAGCCCTTGCCCACCGTGTCCGAGAACATGAAAAGATCCATTTCCTTGCCTATCTTGCGGTGGTCACGCTTCTTGGCTTCTTCCATCAGAACCAGGTATTCGTCCAGCATTTTCTTCTTCGGGAAAGTGATGCCGTAGATACGGGTCATCATCTTCCGGTCTTCCTGTCCGCGCCAGTATGCTCCGGCCACAGAAGTCAGCTTGATCGCCTTGATGGGAGCGGTGTTCAGCAAATGCGGTCCCCGGCAGAGGTCGGTGAAAGCGCCTTGGGTATAGGTGGTGATATGTCCGTCTTCCAGTTCGGAGATCAGCTCGCACTTATAGGTTTCTCCCCGCTCGCCGAACATTTGCAGGGCGTCCGCCTTCGCGATGTCTTTTCTTACAACAGCCTCTTTTCTGGCTGCCAGTTCCGCCATTTTCTTCTCAATAACCGGCAGATCCGATTCCTTGATGGCAGTCTCTCCCGGATCCACATCATAATAGAATCCGTTTTCGATGGCAGGCCCTATACCGAACTGAATGCCAGGATACAGCTCCTGCAAAGCTTCGGCCAGAAGGTGGGCGCTGGTGTGCCAGAAGGTATGTTTTCCTTGCTCGTCTTCCCATTTATAGAGTACAAACTCGGCGTCTTCGTTGATGGGGCGTCCCAAGTCATACGTTTCGCCGTTTACGCCACATGCCAGCACTTCCTGCGCCAGACGTTGGCTGATGCTTTCTGCGATCTGCAGTCCTGTAACTCCTTCGTTGTATTCACGGACGGAGCCATCCGGAAAAGTAATTTTTATCATATACTTAGTGCTATGTATTTTTTGTTCTTGCTCTCAATCGTTGTTTCTCAGAACACGGGCTTTTCCGAAACGGCAACAACCTTCCTGCCGCCGGAATCCCCTTTCAGCCCGCAAAAATAATGATTTCTTTTTTGATATTCCATCACTTAGACAAAAAATCAAGGGAAGGCCTCTCAAAAAGAATCCGGCAACCGTGCAAAACTGATCCGCAATCGCACAAAAGCGGGTGCGCCGCAGGGATGCGGTGCCTCCTATTCGTCCTGCACCATAAACCGCTTGATGACATTGTAGGCCGCCACAATGCCCAATTCGCCGGCCTTGCTCAGGTCAGAAATGCCTTGTCGGTTGTTGCCAAGGAAGATGTTTGTCAGCCCCCTGTTGAAATAAGCCTCCGCAAAATTGGGGTTCAGCTCAATGGCCTTGTCATAGTCTGCCAATGCGGCCCGGTAGTCTTTCAGCGTAGAGCATACATTGCCCCGGTTGTAATAGGCGTACACGAAATCCGGCGCCAGTTCGATGACCTTATCCAAGTCTTTCCGCACGATGTCATAGTCGATGGCGGTCACCTCTGTCTTTTGGCTTTCGTCAATCCCTGCTCCTGCCCCTTCCTCGCTTCTGTTCACCGCCTTCTGGTATTCCAGCTGTTTGCAGCGCACCAGCGCCCGCATGAAATAAGCCGGGAAGAAAGCGTCATCCAGCAGAATGCTCTTGGTAAAGTCCTCCATGGAACTGTCGAAATCCTGGACCAGGTAGAAGTCCAGCCCACGCATAAACCGCTTGACAGCATTCTGGCCGTCAGACACAATGTCGGAAGTGTGCGCGTCGATCAGCGCAAAGTGGAAGCGCACCTGCTCTTCCGTCAGCGGCGCTTCCATGTTGGTGATGCGCAACATCTTCGGGAACAGCTTGGAACGGTTCAGCTCGTCGATAAACCGATGGAAATTGACAGACCGTTTCACATCGCTCACCTTCTCGTAATAGGTCAAGGCAAACATCGGCTCCAGCTTGATCACCACATTCCGGTCTTGCACCCTGCCCCGATAGTCGCTGGCATAGGACGGGCCTTGGTCGGCATCGTCAGCAATCACAATTTTCCGGTAGTTCTCCATGTTCTTATCAGACTTTTTCCGGGTCTTGCTGCTGTCGCCGTCTTTACCGGCATTGTCGGCTGTGTCTTTTTTTCCCGAAGCAGCCGCGTTCCGGCGGTCAATCTGCATTTTCATCAGTTTGACCTCGTCTTCCTCAGCCCCTTTCCGGTCGCCTATCTTCCGGCGGGCTTCCGCACGGTAATAATAACCTGTTGTGAAATTAGGATATTCCTCTATCACTTTCGAGTAGTCGCTGATAGCCCCCTGATAGTCTCCTGTCTGTGCTCTCAGGAGACCCCGGTTGAACGTAGCCATCATGTTGTCAGGCTCGATGGTGAGCACAAAGTCAAAGTCTTCGATGGCGCGGTTGTCATCCCCCACCTGTGCGCGCAGCAGTCCCCGGTTGTAGTGTCCGAGGAAGTTGTTCGGATCAATATCAAGGGCCAGGTCGTAGTCGCTCATGGCTCCTCTCAGGTTGTTCTGATGGAACCTGGCCAACGCCCGGTTGATGTAATAGCCGGCGTTGCGCACGCTCAAGTGGATGGCTTGGTCCAAATCATTTTCCGCCTCCTTGTAATGTCCGCGCTGCAGGTGTACGATGGCACGCGCACCCCACCCGTCCGCATCATAACGGTCCAGCTCGATGGCGTGGTCAAAATCACGCAAAGCCTGAATGGTGTCGTTTTGTTTCAGGCAGACTTCCCCCCTCATCAGATAAGCACGGGTGTAGCGAGGCGCGATGGTCAGAAGTTTGCCCAGATCGGCCTTGGCCGCCTCGTAGTCTTCCTTCCGGATGTGACACAATGACAGGTTGTGCCACAAGGCCAGGTTTTCAGGGTCATATTTCAGAGCGGTCTGATAATCCTCGATGGCGCCGTCAAAATTGTTTTGGCGGATGCGTGCCAGTCCTCTTATCTGATAGGCTCCCACCACAAAAGGGTTCCGCCTGATGGCCTCGTCGCAGTCGGCCTCCGCCCCCTGAAAATCTTCCAGATTCATCTTGGCCAGCCCGCGAAAGAAATACGGCTCAAACAAATAGGGTTTCGCATTGATCACCTGATTAAAATACTGGATGGAAAGCACGTAATCCTCAAAATACAACGCATTCCGGGCAATGGTCATCACCCGTTCCGTGTTGATCTGCGCATGCAGCGCGAGGGGAAACAGCAAAAGTACTGTCAATATCTTCTTGATCATCTTGTCCTATCAAAGCTTATAAACGAAGCAAATGTAGTGCTTTTCGGCCATTTAACAGGATTCACAAAACACTTTTTATATTTTTTGAGTCTTTTTCATGGGATTGGGGCACATACTTCCCGACTGTTTCGGATCTCAACGCACGGTTTTAGTCTTGTAGCTGCAGTGTGCCTTCCCTTTCAGCATGGCGTTCAGTTTTCCTTTGACCATCTGTTTGCGCAAGGCAGACAGGTGGTCGATGAACATCTTGCCTTCCAAGTGGTCGAACTCATGCTGCATGACGCGAGCCAGGTAGCCCTCCACTTCTTCCTCATGCGCCTCCAGGTTTTCATCCAAGTATTTCACGCGGATCTTGTTGGCGCGCTTCACCGTCTCATGAATGCCCGGCAGGCTCAGGCAGCCTTCGTCCATGGACACCTGGTCATCTGAAGTCTCCAGAATATGCGCGTTGATATACGCCTTGCGGAATCCTTTGAACTCAGGCATATCCTCGGAGAGTACATCCAGATCAATGGTCACCACCCGGATCGGCAGTCCCACCTGAGGAGCTGCCAACCCCACACCGTCCGCACGGTCCATTGTCTCAAACATGTTCGCTATCAGTTCCTTCAGGTTGGGATAATCCAAAGGAATGTCCTCGGCCACTTTCCGCAACACAGGCTGGCCATAAATATAAATAGGTAAAATCATTGTAGTTTATTAGTTTTTGAGTTTTTTTAAGTTTCGGAGTTTTTTAAGTTTCTGTTTGGTTATAAGCCGATCCGCCTGCTCTCCAGGTAGTCCCGCAAAAGGATGGTCGCACTGATTTCATCAACCAGCGCCTTGTTTTGCCGGGCTTTCTTTTTCAGTCCTCCCTCCAGCATGGCACGGTGTGCCAAGACCGAAGTGAAGCGTTCGTCCACATACTCCACAGGCATGTCCGGCAGCCTCTTTTTCAGCGCGGCCACGAAAGGCGCAATGTATTTCATACTCTCTGAAGCCTCATTGTTCATCCGGCGAGGAAGCCCCACCAAAATCCGCTCCACCGGTTCGCGTGCCACATAGTCCAATAAAAAAGCCAGCAACTCGTGCGTAGGCACTGTCGCCAGTCCGTTGGCTATCAGCTGCAAAGCATCGCTGACCGCCACACCTGTCCGTTTCCGTCCGTAGTCTATGGCCAAAATTCTGCTCATAATCGAGCGCAAAAATAAGGATTCAATTTGAATTATGCAAAAGGAATTGAAAATTAAGGGAAATAGAGTTCCGCAGGTGCAAGCACCCGCGGATAACAGGCGAAACACGATTCGGATGCCGAACAAAACGAAACCCGAAGGGTTCAACCCCATATTAGCCGTGGGTGCTTGCACCTACGGATACAGGCGAAACACGATTCGGACACCGAACAAAACGGAACCCGAAGGGTTCAACCCTATATTAGCCGTGGGTGCTTGCACCTACGGATAACAGGCGAAACACGATTCGGATAACGAGTTCCGTAGGTGCAAGCACCCACGGCTAATCAGGAGTTCGACCGCAAGCGGTCGTCTGTGCATGCGAAACACGATTCGGATGCCGAACAATACGGAAACCGGACGATACGGAAACCGAACAATACGGAAACCGGACGAAACGGAACCCGAAGGGTTCAACCCTATATTAGCCGTGGGTGCTTGCACCTACGGATAACATGCGAAACGCGATTCGGACACCGAACGAAACGGAAACCGGACGATTCGGACACCGAACGAAACGGAAACCGGACGATTCGGACACCGAACAAAAACGGAACCCGAAGGGTTCAACCCTATATTATCCGTGGGTGCTTGCACCTACGGATACCGATCGGGCGTGTTACGGACTTGCACCGATTAGAGAATGTTCATGCTGGGCGAACCTGAAAAAAGGGGATACTCTTTTCGAGTATCCCCTTTTCACTTATAGCGGACTTTTTTATCAGCTTATTATTCCATGATCACTACACGGTTCAGGTAATCCTTACCGAACATGTTGTCGGTACCGCCGAAGCCTACAAGCTCGATCTGGTTCTCGTCAACGCCTTCAGCGATCAGGGCATCGTAAACAGCCTGTGCACGACGTTCAGACAGCTTCTGGTTGACAGCAGAGCTACCTGTAGCCTTGTCAGCATAGCCGGCGATCTTGTACTTCTTGTCGGGGTTAGCCTTCAGGATCTTAGCGGCGAGCTGGATGTTAACCTTGCCGTAGTCGTCGATCTGGGCGCTGCCCAACTTGAAGAAGATGGCGCGCGGACCGGCCACTTGCACTTCCTTGATGACTTCCTTCGTGACAGTTTCCTTCTGTGCGTTAGCCAGAGCGTTCTTGGTGTTGGCCAAGTCTGTCTGTGCCTGTGCCAGCTCTGCACGATACTTGTTGACTTCGTCGTTGATGGCGGTCTGATCCACCTTGGCTGTTGCCGGAGTGAAGTTCTTGCCACCGAATGTGTAAGCGAAGCCTACGTTCAGACGGCCTGTAGCCTCAGCCTTGCGGCAGTCGCTGCCCATACCGAAGATGGAGGGAGTGACACCTGCACGGGCTTCCAGGTTGACAGCCCA
>CALUOU010000033.1 GCA_944322335.1 uncultured Bacteroides sp. | reverse complement strand
TTTCCCTTATCTTTGCCCCCAAATCACAAAAAGAGAGCCGTGGGGCTTGGTCCTCCTTCTTATTTTGATTCTACCGCATTGAAATTTATCAACCCAAAAGAACTGAAATATGAAAGGAATCATTCTTGCCGGTGGCAGCGCCACCCGCCTCTATCCGCTATCGAAGGCTATCTCTAAACAAATCATGCCGGTGTATGACAAGCCCATGATTTACTATCCCCTCTCAACCCTGATGCTTGCCGGAATCCGCGAAGTGCTTATCATCTCCACTCCACGTGACCTTCCCATGTTCCGCGAACTGCTGGGCACGGGAGAAGAGTTAGGCATGTCGTTTTCCTATAAAATACAAGAAAAGCCCAACGGACTGGCACAGGCATTCGTCCTGGGAGCCGAATTCCTCGCCGGCGGACCGGGCTGCCTGATCCTGGGTGATAACCTGTTCTACGGACAAGGCTTTTCGGCCATGCTGCGCCGGGCCGCTTCCACTGAAAAGGGAGCCTGCATCTTCGGCTACTATGTGAAAGACCCTCGCGCCTACGGCGTGGTGGAATTTGACGCCGACGGAAAGGCCGTTTCACTGGAAGAAAAGCCGGAAAAGCCCAAAAGCAACTATGCCGTGCCTGGACTTTACTTCTATGACTCCACCGTGACCGAAAAGGCCGCCAATCTGAAGCCTTCAGCCAGGGGCGAATATGAGATCACAGACCTGAACCGCCTCTACCTGGAAGAAGGCACGCTGCGGGTGGAACTCTTCGGACGCGGATTCGCCTGGCTGGACACCGGCAACTGCGACAGCCTGCTGGAAGCCAGCAATTTCGTGGCCACCATCCAAAACCGCCAAGGCTTCCGCGTGAGCTGCATCGAGGAAATCGCCTGGCGCAAGGGATGGATCAACCTGGACCAGCTGCACCGCCTGGGCGAACAGCTCGGCAAGACGGAATACGGCAAATACCTGATGGAACTGGCCGACTCACACAAGAATTGAAAACCCCTAACCATACACCTATATTTATATAACAAAATGAAGACGTATTTAGTAACCGGCGCAGCCGGATTCATCGGTTCCAACTATATCAAATATATCTTGGCCAAACATGCAGACATACGAGTGGTGATTCTGGACGCACTGACCTACGCAGGCAACTTAGGCACCATCGCCGGAGACATCGACAACGAACGCTGCTTCTTCGTGAAAGGCGACATTTGTGACCGCAAACTGGCTGACGAGCTTTTTGCCAAATACCAGTTTGACTACGTGGTGAACTTTGCCGCAGAAAGCCATGTGGACCGCAGCATCGAAAATCCCCAGCTCTTCCTGATCACCAACATTCTGGGCACACAAAACCTGCTGGACGCCGCACGCCGCGCTTGGGTGACGGGCAAGGACGCGCAAGGCTACCCCACCTGGCGGGAAGGGGTGCGCTATCACCAGGTGTCCACCGATGAGGTCTACGGCTCATTAGGAGCTGAAGGCTATTTCACGGAAAAGACCCCTCTCTGTCCCCACAGCCCCTACAGCGCCAGCAAGACGAGCGCCGACCTGGTGGTGATGGCCTATCATGACACCTACAAAATGCCGGTCAGCATCACACGGTGCTCCAACAATTACGGGCCTTACCACTTCCCAGAAAAACTGATCCCGCTCATCATCAAAAACATTCTGGAAGGAAAGAGCCTGCCCGTATATGGAGACGGCAGCAATGTGCGAGACTGGCTATATGTGGAAGACCATTGCAAAGCCATCGACCTGGTGGTGCGCGAAGGCAAGGAAGGGGAAGTGTACAACGTGGGCGGCCACAATGAGAAGACAAACCTGGAAATCGTGAAACTCACCATCTCCACCATCCGCCGCCTCATGACCGAAAAGCCTGCCTATCGTGAGACGCTGAAGAAAAAAGCCGTCGGCGCTGACGGGCAGATCGACATCAGCTGGATAAACGATGACCTGATCACGTTCGTGAAAGACCGTCTGGGACACGACCAGCGCTATGCCATCGACCCCACCAAAATCACCCAGGCTTTGGGCTGGTATCCGGAAACCAAGTTTGAAACGGGCATCGTAAAGACCATTGAATGGTACCTGAACAACCAGGCATGGGTGGAAGAGGTCACCAGCGGAGACTATCAGAAGTATTACGAAAGAATGTACGGAAACAAATAAACGTTCTCAAGCCACACAGGCCAAACGGAACGCGCGGCTTCGAAAGCGGGCCGTTGAATGGAAAAAGCAGAGGGCATCCGGCACACCCAACGGTGACGCCTTCGCCCTCTGTTCGCTTTTTCGCGTTGTCCCCCGGCTCAGTAGCACAAAGCCACTGCAAGCAGAAGCCCCAAGAACAACATGTTGCGCGAAGTCTCGCCCAATACCTTGTTCAGCTTCTTTCCGCTACGGATCAGGCAAATCTTGCGCCAGCTAAGCGCATGCAGATAAAAATAGACGCAAGGCGCCCAAATAAACTCCAGCAAGGTCAGTCTGCCCGTGTAGACAAACCACAGGCAAAGCAACACCGCTATAATCCCCACACCCAAATAGGCGTTCCTTCCGAAACGCTCGCCATGGCGCACCACCAGCGTGCGCTTGCCGCTCAAGGCATCCTGCTCCCGATCCCGATAGTTGTTGACAAGCAACAAGGCATCGATCGCAAAGCCGGATATCAGCGAAAGCACCCACGCATCGGCGTTAAGCGTATAGGCTTGCACATAGTAGGTGCCGCACACCGGAATAAAGCCAAAAAACACCAGCACCAGCAAATCACCCCACCCTTGATAGGACAAAAAAGTGGTGTAGAGAAAAGCGAACAAGATGCACAACACGCCTACCAAAATCAGCTCCCAGCCCCCGTGAGGCAGCTTTCCCCACAGATAATAAAGCAGAAACAGACCCAACAGGCAGGAAATGAGAAGCGTCACCCCAATGCCTATCTTCATGGCACGAGGCGTGATCCAGCCTTGCGCACAGGCACGCTCAGGGCCAAGCCGATCCTCCCGGTCACTGCCTCGCTGATAGTCAAACAAATCATTGATGAAATTGGCTGCGATCTGCATGCCACAAGCAAAGAGGACGCACAACAATGCGGGGACATTTTGGAACGTTCCGTCGCCAAAAGCGAGCGCACTGCCCAGCAAGACGGGTATCACGGCCGCCGTCAGTGTCTTGGGACGGGCGGCAAGCACCCATGCCAAGCATGAATTCTGCTTAATCTCTTTCATAAATTCTCTAATTAAGTATAAAAGTCTATGCGCAAATATACGAAAAACCTTACTTTTGTCCTCGTTTATGGACAAGAAGTTTCACTGGATACCCCTCCTTTTTTTGCTGACCCTTGTCTCGTGCCGTTCCGGACGGGATTGGGTCAGCCTGCAACCCGGCGGAAAAGTTGCCTCCATCTCCTATGCCAAGGCCAAAGCCTCCGGCTACAAAGGAGTCAAACGGATCCGGCATTATGAGTTCACCCACCCGGACGTGCCTCCCGCTTTCGACGGATGCCGCATCGCCTTTATCTCAGACTTGCATTACAAAAGCCTGCTGAAGGAAGAAGGATTGGACGACCTGATCCGCCTGCTGAACAGACTGCGCCCCGACGCTCTCCTCATCGGAGGCGACTTGCATGAAGGCTGCGAGTACGTGTCTCCGCTGCTGGATGCCTTGGCACGTGTGGAGACGACTTTGGGCACGTATGCCGTGTTGGGCAACAATGACTACGCGGCCTGTTATGAAGAGATTGCAGAAAGCATGAGGCAAAACGGCATCCGCCTGCTGGAACAGCGGACAGACACCTTACGGAAGGGGACGGACCGCATCCTCGTGGCCGGTGTGCGCAATCCGTTCGACCTGAAACGCAACGGCCAATCCCCCACCTTGGCGTTGGCCGAGCAAGACTTCGTCATCTTGCTGACCCACACGCCGGATTATGCGGAAGATGTACCCAACCCTCACGCCGACCTGATTCTGGCCGGACATACCCATGGCGGACAGGTCACACTCTTCGGCTATGCCCCAGTCATACCTTCACACTATGGGCAACGGTTCCGCACAGGCTTGAAATACACGTCACAACACATCCCCGTCATCATCACCAACGGCATCGGCACCTCACGCATCGCTTTCCGCATGGGCGCCCCGTCAGAAGTGGTAATGATCACTCTGCGCCAGGCTCCTCCTGCCCCCGGTTCCCCAGCTCGATGACCTCCAGATTCCGGAACTGCCCTTGCCCGATCTCGAAGCGCACCAGTGTGCGCACCTTGTGGAAACCGGAAAGGCCCGCCGCTCCCGGATTGATGTGCAGCAAGCCGAAGGCCGGATCATACTTCACTTTCAGGATGTGGGAATGCCCGCTGATGAACAGCCGGGGAGGACGGGCCTTGAGCATGCCGCGCACCGAGGGGTCATACTTTCCCGGATACCCCCCGATGTGTTTCATCAGCACGTCCGTCCCCTCCAGCGTGAAACGCTGCACCTGCGGATAGGTCTGGCGGATGTCCAGCCCGTCGATGTTGCCATACACGGCACGCAACGGACGGAAGGCCGCCAACCGCCCGGCCAATTCCAAGGAGCCGATGTCTCCGGCATGCCAAATCTCGTCACACGGTTCGAAATACTTCAGGTAACGCTCGTCCCAATAGCCGTGTGTGTCCGATAACAATCCTATCTTCTTCATCTGTTTCTCAAGTTTTAAAAGCTTCCTGAGCGGAGAAAGCCTGTCCGGGGCATTCCCGGCAGAGCCGGCATCCGCTAAAGGATCCGGCAAAGATAATGAAAAGGACAAGACAATGAAAGCATAAGCTTCCAGACTTTTGCCAAAGCCATGAGACAGTGAGACTTCACAGCGTTTGTAACACCGTTGTAACATGTATGACACGCCTATGCAACACAAATCCCGTTCCTTTGCAGCCGAAAACTAAAAACATATTTATGGAAACAATCTACCTTGGAATTGTCATTTTCCTGTTCATGCTGGCTGTGTTCGACCTGATTGTGGGTGTGAGCAACGATGCTGTGAACTTCTTGCAATCAGCTGTAGGTGCCAAAGTCGCATCTTTCAGAACAATCCTGTTCATTGCCGCTATCGGCATCTTCGTGGGCGCCGCCCTAAGTAATGGTATGATGGACATCGCCCGTCACGGCATCTATCAGCCCCAGCATTTCTACTTCTCGGAGATCATGTGCATCGTGCTGGCAGTGATGCTGACCGATGTGGTGTTGCTGGACGTATTCAACACCTTGGGCCTGCCTACCTCCACCACCGTCTCGATGGTGTTCGAGCTGCTGGGCGGCACGTTCGCCCTCTCCTTAATTAAGGTGTATAACGACAGCAGCGTAGGGCTGGGCGACCTGATCAACACCGACAAGGCCCTGTCTGTCATCATGGCCATTTTCGTGTCGGTAGCCATCGCTTTCTTCTTCGGTATACTGGTGCAATGGCTGGCGCGCATCATCTTCTCGTTCAACTACACCAAGTATATGAAATACAGCATCGCCCTGTTCGGCGGTGTCGCCACAACCTCCATCATCTATTTCATGCTGATCAAAGGCTTGAAGGAAAGCTCGTTCATGACATCTGAATACACGACATGGATTCATGAGAACACGGGCATGATCGTGCTCGCGCTCTTTGTCTTCTTCACGATTCTGACGCAAGTGCTGTACTGGTGCAAAGTGAACATTTTCAAGGTTATCGTACTTATGGGCACCTTCGCGCTGGCTCTGGCCTTCGCGGGCAACGACTTGGTGAACTTCATCGGCGTGCCTTTGGCCGGCTATTCCGCCTATGTGGACTACATGGCCAACGGGACATCCGCCGGTCCGGACGGCTTCCTGATGAAATCGCTCATGGGATCGGCCAAGACGGAATGGTACTTCCTGCTCGGTGCGGGTGCCGTGATGGTCTATGCGCTTTATACCTCCAAGAAGGCACACAACGTCATCAAGACTTCCGTTGACCTGGCCCGTCAGGACGAGGGCGAGGAGAGCTTTGGCAGCACTCCCATTGCCCGCACCTTGGTGCGCTTCAGCATGAACCTGGCCAACGGCATCTCTAAAATCACCCCCGACAGCACCAAGCAATGGATCGAGACCCGTTTCCGCAAGGACGAGGCCATCATTGCCGACGGAGCGGCCTTCGACCTCGTGCGCGCTTCGGTCAATCTGGTGCTGGCCGGTCTGCTGATCGCGCTGGGCACCTCGCTGAAGCTGCCTCTGTCCACCACGTATGTGACCTTCATGGTCGCCATGGGTACCTCGCTGGCCGACCGCGCCTGGGGACGTGACTCGGCTGTGTTCCGCATCACGGGCGTGCTGAGCGTCATCGGCGGATGGTTCATCACGGCCGGCGCCGCATTCACCATCTGCTTCTTCGTGACGATCATTATCCATTTCGGCGGAACGATCGCCATCCTCGCGCTCATCGCCCTGGCCGTGTTCCTCCTGATCCGCAGCCAGCTCAACTTCAAGAAGCGCAAAGCGCGCGAGAAAGAGAACGAAGACTTGCGCAAGCTGCTCAAGACTGCCGACAAGACCGAGGTGCTCAGCCTGCTCCGCAAGCATACGGGCGAGGAACTGACCAAAGTGCTGGACTTCGTGATCGAGAACTTTGAGCGCACCGCCACATCGTTCCTCCACGAAAACCTGCGCGGGCTGCGCCGGGCCACGGGAGCGGTGAAATTTGAGAAACAGCTCATCAAGGAGATGAAGCGCACAGGCACACTGGCCATCTCACGCTTAGACAACAAAACCATCCTCGAAAAAGGGCTGTATTACTATCAGGGCAATGACTTCGCCAGCGAACTGGTGTATAGCGTAGGCCGCCTGTGCGAGCCTTGCTTAGAGCATGTGGACAACAACTTCAAGCCGCTGGACGCCATACAGAAGGGCGAGTTCGGAGAAATAGAGGACAGCATCCTCCAGCTGCTGAAAAATTGCCGGCAGCGCATTGCCGACAACCGCTATGAAGGCATGGAGACTGAAATCCGCCAAGGCAACGAACTGAACGGACAGCTTTCCCACCTGAAACGCGAAGAGCTGCAACGCATCCAAGGACAGAGCAGCAACATCAAAGTGAGCCTGGTTTACCTGACCATGATCCAGGAGGCGCAAAACATTGTGACCTACACCACCAACCTGATGAAGGTGAGCCGGAAATTCCAGATGGAGACGGAAGAGACGCTCAGCCTCAACTGACACGGACACTCACAAACGCCGGAAGGGTTTTTACTTAGTTAATAGTTCGACAGGGCTTGCAGGCTTCGGCTTGCGGCCCTTTTTTTCGCCGCCTGCACGCGGCCTTCAGTCCGCAGCCGCAAACCTCAACCTCTCCAAGCGGCAGATCGGCTTGCCTTTTTCCTTGCCGCTGAATCTCAGGTAGAGAGCATGCTTTCCCGTCAGGCCGGAAAGTGCCTGCACATCGGCTTCCAGCCTCATCTCCCGGACAGACGGCGTTCCGGGAACGGTCACCGAACCGACCTTTTCCCCGTCGGGAGAGTCTATGCAGATGTCGATCGTTCCTTCCACCCCTTCCGGCACCACGGTGAGCTGCAACGTAAGCCCCTGCTTGCCGTGGGTGCGCGAGAAGTCGAAGTACTTATAGCCTGCCACCGAGCCGTCGGTATTGTTCACCAGGGGCGAGCGGTTGGTTTCCTCGGCATACGGATCGGGACTGCCGTAATGGCTCTCACGCACAGGCTGGGGATAAGAGCCGCTGAACAGAAAGTTCGGATAGGACTGGCGCGCCGGCTGAGGTCCCGTGTAATGGCAGGCGATGCCGGCCGGATGGCTTTCAAAAGGATCCAGTCCGCCGGTCTCAAAGCCTTCGGAGGTGTATTCCCCTTCGGAGATTTTCACGCCGCTGTCCGTCACCTCCACCCGGATCGGAGCCACCATGGCCTGACGGGAATATTCATCGGTGCCGCATTGCCGGTGGTAAAACACGTACCACTGCCCGTTGATCTCCACAATGCTTCCATGGGTGTTTCCTCCCGGATGGGCCGTAAGGCGGACAGTCCCGTCGGGAGCCGTTTCGCGTCCCCGTCCGTCAATGATGGTGCCGCCATAGGTAAAGGGGCCGAGCGGATTGTCCGACCAGGCATAGGCAAGCGTATAGTTCGTGCTTCCCAGTCCGAACTCGCCCTCACGGGTCCAGCGGCTGTAGACGAACACATATTTGCCTTGTATCTTCCGCATGGAAGAAGCCTCAAAGAAACGGAACGTCTCGTCTTGCTTATAGCCCGGCACCAGGTCTTCCACAATCTCACATCCGGGCTTGACACTGGCCATGGTCTCAGGGTCAAACTCTGCGGCATAGGAACGCTCAAATCCCCAATAGCCATAAACGCGCCCATCGTCGTCGACAAACACGGCCGGGTCGAAATCCAACACGCCGTCTGTCTGCTTCGCGTCTTCCTTGCTCCAGTTCACCACCCGGAACGGCCCGTCGGGACGGTCGGACACGGCCACCATGGTCTTGCGTCCTCCCTCCTGGTTGTTCGGATAAAGATAGTAACGCTTGCTGCCGTCGGGCATGACGCGCAACGCCACGTCAGGGGCATAGAGCACATCGCCCCGCCCGTCCGCATGGAGCGGGTTGCCGTCGCGGTCGAGCTTGGACTCGAATATCACCCCGTCGAAACGCCAGCTCTTAAGGTCGTCCACCGGGGCTGACCACACCACCTGGTCGCGCCCGCAATATTCGCTCAGCAGCATGTCGTGCGACCCGTAGACATACACGCGATACGCTCCGGGCTTGTCAGGATCTTCAAACACGTAAGGCTCGCCATCGGGGATGTACTCCCACAAAGGCAGAAAAGGATTGGCGGCGCTCACACCCGCCGCCATGACCATCAGGGCTGCCATGCCCATCAGGCGGGAAAGAATTTTCTGTTTCATAAGCTATCTTGTCTGTTAGTAAGGTTCCGCTAAATCCGGCGCATCCGGGCAGGCAAGGCTTCCAACCCCCGACCGGGCAGCCCGTCCGCCGATTTTCAGGCAAATGTAGCAATTATCCGTCATAGCAACAAAAAAGAGCCGGAAATCCATTGCCGACAGGCAAAGGCTTCCAACTCTTCATTAAAAGCTGCTTCTAAGCTGGCAGAATGCGAGGCTTCCGTGTCTTATTTCGCGCGTGTCTCAATGACGCAATCGGCAGGCTTCCTGATGTTCTCGTCCAAGGTGACGGAGCCGATGCTGTCTGCCACGATGCGGCCCGACAGGGGGTTCTTGATGTTGGTGATGGCTCCCCGGATATCGGCATTCAGGGAGGTGTATTCAAAAGCGCGGTCGCAGGCGGCATCGAACGTGCAGTTTTCCAGCACCAGGTCTTGCGCATAGCACAAAGGCTGCTCGCCGGAGATGTGGCAATTCACCAGACGCAGATTCTTGGAATGCCAGCCCAAGTATTCGCCATCCAGCTCGGAATCGTAGATGGTGACGTTCTCCACTTCCCAGAAAGCGTCTTTTGTCGTGATTCTGGCGTGGCGGATCTCCGCGTTCTTCACATATTGGAAGACATACTTGCTGTCACTCTCCAGACCGTCCACATAGATGTCGGTGCTGAACATGAAGGGATAGGTGCCGTCGTGCAGCTTCAAGTTTTTCGCACGGATGCCGCTACAGCGCCAGAACACCTCGTCGGCATCGTTCATCCGCACATTCTCTATCTCGATGGCGTTCATCTCGCGAAACATCTTGGGAGCGTCTATCACCGTGTCTTTCATGACGAGATGATCGGAATACCACAATGCCGAACGGCCCCCCACGGCAAAATAACAGTCTTGGATGGTGAAGCCATGCACATGCCAGAAAGGATAGTTGCCCTCGAAACGGCAACGGGTCGCCACAATGTTGCTGCATTCCTTAATGGCCGACTCTCCGGCAAGAATGGTCACATTGTCCAGATGAAGATCGTGTGAGGCGAACAAAGGACGTTCGCCTCCAAACTCTTTGTCTTTTATCAGTCGCATATTGTCTCTGTTTTTTTATCTTAAGCTTTTGACAGCGCAAAGATAGAGAATTAGCTCTAATCAGCATGTAGACGGATTACGGAAATCATACCCCCGATTACGTTTTCAGCCGCCGCAGCCAGAGGGCTTCGCAAGGCGCGCGACCCTCGCGGACGGCACGCGTGCGGAGCGTCTGTCTCACGCGTGCGGAGCAACCCGTCTCACGCGTGCGGAGCAACCTGTCTCACGCGTGCGGAGCAACCCGTCTCACGCGTGCGGAGCAACCCGTCTCACGCGTGCGGAGCGAACCGTCCCCAACGGCCGCTGCCGCAGCCGGTCTCAACGGTTGAACAGCTCAAACGTGAATTTGACTCCCACTTCCTGATACTGCCAGTTGGCAAAACTGGCGAACACGCCGAAATCGAACACGTGAGTGCCCAAACCGTAGCCCAGCTCAATGTAAGGATTAAGGTGAGGCACAAACAGCATGTTGAAATAGAGCCGCTCGTTCAGCACGTATTGCGTGTACTTGCTGAGATGGCGCAAAAGGAGGAAAGGAGGAGAGTCATAGGTGACGTGGGCGCGCAGGTACCTGCTGGAGGAGTTGTACCACCGGCCGTCCAGGAGCTGGAACATTCCGCCTATCTCGTCCGTCCAGCCCGTGGGCAGACTGGAGCGGCGCAGATTGATGAAGTCCACAAAGTAAAGCTCCTCCTGGTTGGTAAAAGCTCCGCAGCCCATTCCCAGATAGAGATTGCGCATCAGCCCCAGCGGCATGCCATACTGGAAATCCAGCTCGACACGCTCGTACTTTCCAGATCCCTTGAGCACCCCCTTCACGCCGCGTTCATAGTCGACCGACACCACCGGATACTTGGAATGCAGATTCACCTTCCGCTCCCCGTCCATGTAATAATATTGTCCGGGACTCCACGTCAGACGGACGCGGGGAGCAAAACTGCTGTACGTATGCCGGAACCGGCTCAACAGGCTCGGATCCAGATCGGGATAAATGGAAGGGATGGTGGGGGAAGACTCCGGCTCCTCCGAGCGGGTGGGCGGCGTATCGGGGAAAAGCAGAATGAACTGCGAGCGTTCGATCTCCGTCCGCCTGTGAATGGAAAGGCCCAGGTCCAGCGTCAGCCCGTTGACAATCTCCCAGCTGTGGTGGAGCGTGAAATACAGGTCTTTGAAATAGTCCAAATGGATCTTGTCAAAGTCGAAAATGCTGTCAGGGATGGCCTTCAGGTCGTCCAGCATCTCACTGCTGTAGATCCGGTTGCCGTTCCCCACCTCGATGTGCAAAGCCGCCCGCTTGCTGGGCCAGTAGTCAAAGTCGGTCCTGACACGCCAGTAAAACTCCTTGCGCGTGAAGTTATATCCGATGCGCGGGACGATGCGCAACAGGCGGTCGCCTGCAAACAGCCGGTTGTAGATGAACTCTTGCCGGTAGGCGATGCCGTTGGAGCGGCTGTAGCTCAGCAGCAGCGGATTGATGAGCGGAGAGCAGCGCACACTGCCCACTTTCTTGAAGTTCACCGTGTAGCGGCTGATCAGCGCGTCGCCTATCCGCCCCCAAAACTCCAGCCGCTTGTTGACAGGCTTCTTTTTCCGGCTGGCGGACAAGGTGTCCCGCTGGCGGAAGAAGTCCCGGTAAAGCCCCCGCTCATGAGGGGTCAGGGGAATGGGACGCAAGGCATTGAACGAAGCCGTGTCCCGCCGGTAATCGTTCGTGTCGGTCAGCAGGGTATAAGAGTCGGTCAGGTCGTACTCCGATTTCCGGGAAGAGCGCGGGCCGTCCCCTTCCTTCTGCCGGATCTCCGTGTACTTCAAGGCTGCCGTATAGCTGCCGTCCACCACGTTGCCCAGCAGCTTGAAGCCTACCTCCATCCTGCTCCACAAAGGCAGGAACTCGTCCGGAGCGCCCACCTCGCCCATCTGTATGTGATTGCTGAACCTGAACAGCTCCGAACGCCCTGAGAAGCGGATTTCCCGGACGCTCCACACATCGTCGCTCACCACCAGATATCCTCCCACCAGCTGGAAGCTTTGCATCTTGGGCACAAAACGTATCTTGTAACGCCGCTCCTGCCGGCCCCCCATCACCGAGTCCACGTAATACGTATAATACTTTTTGGCGTTGGAAGCCAAAGGGGAGATCAGCTTGTCATACAGCAGCGTGGGCGAGTAGACGTTGATGCGGAAATACTCCAGCAGGCGTCCGTCCGCCTCCCAAAGCTCGGAGGCCGTGCCGACACTGGCCTTTACCTTCTGGTCATATATGTCAGGGGCGGTGAAGTGCAAGTCGCTGTAGGTCTCCATCAGATACTCATTCACCCCCTTGCGCAGGCGGAACATGGTGGGCAGGAAGCGCAGCAGGCGGTTCCTTTTCCGGATATTGACCTGCCCCTTTATGTAAAGCTCAGCCCGGTATTCATCGACAATCCCCTTATAGAGAGGCGCGAAGAAGATGGCTTTATCCATGATGGAGTCCGCCACTTCCCCCAGCCTGCCATACGGATTGGGATCCGCCTGAGCCGCAGCGGCCGTGCCCGGAACAAGCAGGCACAACAAGGCTATATAAATATAGATATAGTATCTCAACGCAATATCTCCTTATAGATTGCGGCAAATATAGAAAAAAAGGCGTACTTTTGCAGCGAACAACCAACAAAAAGAAAAGACTGTTATGTCAAAAATGCGTTTTTTTGCTTTACAGGAATTGGCAAACCGCCATCCCTTGGAAGTCACCACCCCTTCCAACAAGCTGTCTGACTATTACGGCAGCCATGTCTTCGACCGTAAGAAGATGCAGGAATACCTGCCCCGTGAAGCCTACAAAGCAGTGTCCGACGCCATCGAAAAAGGCACTCCCATCAGCCGCGAGATGGCCGACCTGATTGCCAACGGCATGAAGAGCTGGGCTAAGTCTCTGAATGTGACCCATTACACCCACTGGTTCCAACCCCTGACCGACGGCACAGCCGAAAAACACGACGGTTTCATCGAATTTGGCGAGAACGGAGACGTCATCGAACGTTTTTCCGGCAAACTGCTGATCCAGCAGGAGCCAGACGCTTCCTCTTTCCCCAACGGAGGCATCCGCAACACCTTCGAGGCCCGTGGCTATACGGCTTGGGATGTCTCCTCGCCTGCCTTTGTGGTGGACAACACGCTGTGCATTCCCACCATCTTCATCTCCTACACGGGAGAGGCGCTGGACTATAAGACTCCTTTGCTGAAAGCGCTGGCTGCCGTGGACAAAGCCGCCACGGAGGTTTGCCAGCTGTTTGACAAAAACGTCAGACGTGTCTATGCCAACTTGGGATGGGAGCAGGAATATTTCCTGGTGGATCTCGCCCTCTACAACGCCCGCCCGGACCTGTGTCTCACCGGCCGCACCCTGATGGGGCACTCTTCCGCCAAAGACCAGCAGCTGGAGGACCACTACTTCGGATCCATCCCGCCCCGTGTCACAGCCTTCATGAAAGAGCTGGAAATCGAATGCCACAAGCTGGGCATCCCGGTCAAGACCCGCCACAACGAAGTGGCACCCAACCAGTTTGAGCTGGCGCCTATCTTCGAGAATGTCAATCTGGCCAACGACCACAACCAGCTGGTGATGGATCTGATGAAACGCATCGCACGGAAACATAATTTCGTCGTCCTGCTGCATGAAAAGCCTTATAGCGGCGTGAACGGATCGGGCAAGCACAACAACTGGTCTCTCTGCACCGACACGGGCGTCAACCTGTTCGGGCCGGGCACCAATCCGCAAAGCAACCTGCTCTTCCTCACCTTCCTGGTGAACGTGCTGATGATGGTCTACAAAAACCAGAACCTGCTCCGCGCCTCCATCATGAGCGCCGGCAACAGCCACCGGCTGGGAGCCAACGAAGCGCCTCCGGCCATCCTTTCCATCTTCCTCGGCAAACAGCTCTCGGCCATACTGGACGCCATCGCGCAATCCACCGGCAACAGCAAGATGACAGCAGAGGAGAAGAATACCCTGAAGCTGGGCATCACCCGCATCCCGGAAATCCTGCTCGACACGACCGACCGCAACCGCACCTCCCCCTTCGCTTTCACCGGCAACCGCTTTGAGTTCCGCGCGGCCGGCTCGTCATCAAACTGCGCGGCGGCCATGATTGCCATCAACGCGGCCATGGCCAACCAGCTGAACGAATTCAAAGCCTCCGTGGACAAGCTGATGGAAGAAGGCGCCGGCAAAGACGAGGCCATCTTCCACGTGCTGAAAGAGAACATCATCGCCTCCGAGCCTATCCGCTTTGAAGGCGACGGCTATTCGGAAGAATGGAAACAGGAAGCCGCCCGCCGCGGACTGACCAACATCTGCCACGTGCCGGAAGCCCTGATGCACTACACAGACAAACAGTCGCGCGCCGTACTGATCGGCGAACATATCTTCAACGAAACGGAACTGGCCAGCCGGCTTGAAGTGGAACTGGAGAAATACACGATGAAGGTGCAGATCGAAAGCCGCGTATTGGGCGATCTGGCCATCAACCACATTGTGCCCACAGCCGTGCTGTATCAAAACCGGCTGCTGGAAAACCTGCGCGGGCTGCGCGAGACGTTCACGCCCGAAGAATATGAGGAGCTGAGCGCAGACCGCAAAGAGCTGATCCGGGAAATCTCCAAACGGGTGACCGCCATCAAGATGCAGGTGCGAGAAATGACAGAAGCGAGAAAGGTGGCCAACCACAAGGACAACTACACCGACCGGGCATTTGCCTACGAGGAAAACGTGCGCCCCTACCTCAACAGCATCCGGGATCACATCGACCATCTTGAAATGGAAATCGACGATGAGATCTGGCCTTTGCCTAAATATCGGGAACTGTTGTTCACCAAATAAAAAAAAGCGGAAGTGTCAAAAAGCCAACTGACATAAGTCCCTGAGCAGAGTAGGAAAGAGTTTGAACGTTCAAAAACAGTCCTATTCTGCTTATTTTATAACCAAAACGACAGATCCATCTTGCCTCAATAGAAAATGGCAAAAGGCAGCGCTTTCATTTTTTTGCAATTTTTGCACGACATTTAATTTTTTCTTTTTACATTTGTGCTGTAGAACACAGTTTTGCAACAGTATGGTAAAGACAAATTCATCAGACATAAGTATTTCTGACTTAATCACAGACTTGTGGGCGCCTTTAAACGAAGAGCAACAAGACTTCCTATTAGAGAACTTCACACTTCAGAGCTACAAGAAAAACGAGATCATCTATTGTGAAGGGGAAACGCCCACCCATCTGATGTGCCTGCTCAACGGAAAGGTGAAAATCTACAAGGACGGAGTGGGCGGCAGAAGCCAGATCATACGGATGATCAAGCCCGTAGACTATTTCGCCTACCGCGCTTACTTTGCCCAAGAAGACTATGTGACGGCCGCCGCCGCAGTGGAGGCCTCCACGCTTGGACTCATTCCCATGGCCGCCCTCACCTCCCTGGTCAAGCAAAACACCGAACTGGCCATGTTCTTCATCAAGAAACTTTCCATCGATCTGGGAGTGGCGGACGAACGGACCGTCAACCTGACCCAAAAACACATCCGTGGAAGACTGGCCGAATCGCTGCTGTTTCTCAAAGAAAGCTACGGACTGGAAGAAGACGGCTCTACCCTGAGCATCTACCTCTCGCGCGAGGACTTGGCCAATCTCTCGAACATGACAACCTCCAACGCCATCCGGACGCTCTCACAGTTTGCCACCGAACGCCTCATCACCATCGACGGCCGGAAGATCAAGATCATGGATGAAGAGAAACTGAAAAAGATCAGCAAGATCGGGTAAAGTCACCGGACCGGATAACGCGCATACGCCAGGTTATCCGCAAAATTCTCATTCTTATATCCGGCATGCCGCATACGTCCCTGAGAGTAAGCGATGCAATGGGCGATCTCGTGTGGCAACAGCCTCTCCAAGTAATAAGAGCGTGCGGAAGCCAAGGAAAAGCGAGCCTTCCATCCCTCCTCCGCCCTGCTTACTGCCGCATAGCCGCTATACCACTTCAAAGCACGTCCGGAAGGACGGCTCTTTCCCAAATCGATTTCCAAATTTCCGCGCAAAGGATAGAGCACAATAGCAAGCACACCGCTCCCTTTCACTGCATATCCTTGGATGCTCTCATCCTTGGGATTGTGTCTCCTGAACCATATGTGCGTAATGTCTGAGACATCTTCTTCCGCATACGTCTGCAGCAACGCCTTGACATCTTCCACACCGATCGGAAAGAAATAATCACGGGAGGCATTTTTCCGAAAGGAATATAGGTGTCACGTCTCCCTCAGCAGGAGCTGAAAGGGAATGGCAGCGTCTCACAATCCCGTCTTTGCGCTTGCTCCACAGACGGCCGCCTTTCACATCGCCAAACTTACGGCTCTTTTTCCACGCTGTCGGTTTATAACGTTTGTTTTTCATCCTTTTTTCATGAAAGAGTTTATAGCAAGACAAAATTGATCCGGCAATAACGCAAAGACGCGATTCATCACGTCTCTGCGTCAGCCGTTCGCATGAGCGGCTTTCCTTTTCTGAACAGACAGAGAATCCTGTCATTTTCCCAACAGATACCGCTCTGCCTCAATGGCAGCCTGACATCCGGTGGCGGCTGCGGTAATGGCCTGACGGTAGTGCGGATCGGCCACATCTCCTGCCGCATAAACTCCCGGAAGCTTGGTGCGGGGAGTGCCTGGCACCGTCAGGATATAGCCCACTTCATCCGTTTCCAGGTAAGGCTTGAATATGCCGGAGTTCGGTTCGTGTCCGATGCCCAAGAAGAAGCCGTCAATGGGCAAGTCATACCGCTCTTCGTCCGGCTGCCCCATGCGTTTCACCAAACGGACACCTTCCACACCGTCCTCACCGTAAAGGCCGACAGCGTTGTGCTCAAACAGGACTTCAATCTTTTCGTTGCTCATCACCCTCTCCTGCATGATCTTTGAAGCCCGCAGGAAAGGCTTTCTCACAATCATGTACACCTTTGAGGCCAGTCCGGCCAGATAGGAAGCCTCCTCGCAGGCCGTGTCACCTCCGCCGACCACAGCCACGACCTTCTTCCGGTAAAAGAAGCCGTCACACGTGGCGCAAGCGCTCACGCCCATCCCCGCATATTTCTTTTCGTCTTCCAGACCCAGATATTTGGCGGCAGCCCCCGTCGCGATAATCAGTGTGTCTGCTTCCAGCACCTTCTCGTCATCAATCGTGATCTTATAAGGAGCCCGGCTCAAATCGGCGGCCGTGGCAATGCCCGGACGCAAATCGGCTCCGAAGCGTTCGGCTTGCCGGCGCATGTCGTCCATGAGCTGCATACCTGTGACCCCATCGGGATATCCGGGAAAGTTTTCCACTTCCGTTGTCTTGGTCAGCTGCCCGCCCGGCTGGATGCCTTCATACAGTACCGGCGAGAGATTGGCACGGCTGGCGTAGATGGCTGCTGTATATCCGGCAGGCCCTGAACCAATGATCAAACATTTCACTCTTTCTGTTTCCATTGCATGTTCCTTTCTCTATAAATATATGAATTCTATGACTCCACTAAAAAAACAGCCTCATCGCTTCAATCCCCCAAGCTTCGCCGCTCAACGCAAATCGACCACTTCCGCTGTAGGATAAGCCTTGGCGTCAAACACGAAATGACTGCCGGCAAAGGCGAGCCCCGTCTGATAACGGCTGATGACAATCGTAGCCGTGTCATACCCGCCTTGCAACGTTGTGGACAGCTGAAGGGGACGGAAGGTGTCTCTGGTCACCCAAATGGCTACACGCTGCCACTCCGCCTGCGGATCTTTGGCTGTCAGGATGACCTCATAGACAGCCTTCCCCTGCAGAGTCTCCGTTTTTCCCAAAGCCAAGGCGTATCCCTGCTTATAAATGGCAAGAAGGGCATAGGGGTTCAGCTGCTGAAGCTCTTCGCTAGTGGGAATGGAAATGTTCACCTCGTCTGTGGAGGAGAGGTAGGTCCATTGGGTATGCCCGTCAAACCAAACTTTCACATTGCCGGTCTCAAGCACGAATTTATCGCCTTTCACCTGAATGGTTCCTTCGAACAGTCCCTCTTCAGAGTATATCGTAAAGGCGGCCTCCACTCCTCCGGCCTGGCGGAAACGGGCAGAAGCCTGGTCCAACACACTCTTCGCATCCATCGGCTGTGCCCACACAGCGGAAGCCATGCACAAGCCGGCCGCGATCAGGCAAAACCATCTTTGAAACTTTGTTTTCATCATAATCGTTATTAACCGTTAATTGACCGACACTGCTATTGGAGATTGTTCAAGCGCATCTCCAAGTCGTTCTCGTCCATGCAAAGCACTTCCCGAGGCTTGCTTCCCTGAGCAGGCCCCACGATGCCAGCCTTCTCCAACTGGTCCATCAGACGTCCGGCCCGGTTGTAGCCGATGGCAAACTTGCGCTGGATGAGCGAAGTGGATCCCTGCTGATGAATGACGATCAGCTGGGCCGCGTCGTGGAACAAGGGATCCAGATGCCCCATGTCAACATCTCCCAAATCAGAGCCGGCGTTCTCGTCCTCATATTCAGGAAGCAGGAAGGCCGTGGGATAGCCTTGCTGGCGGGCTATATACTGGGTGATCTCCGCCACTTCAGGCGTATCAATAAAGGCACATTGCACACGCACCGGATCAGCCCCTTGCAGGAACAGCATGTCGCCGCGCCCTATAAGCTGGTTGGCGCCCGGACGGTCCAGAATGGTACGCGAGTCCACCATGGACGACACCCTGAAAGCGATACGTGCCGGGAAGTTAGCCTTGATGGTTCCTGTAATGATGTTAGTGGTAGGCCGTTGTGTGGCAATAATCATGTGGATGCCTACCGCGCGCGCCAGCTGGGCTATGCGGGCTATGGGCATTTCCACATCCTTGCCCGCCGTCATGATCAGATCGCCGAACTCATCGATGACCACTACAATGTAAGGCATAAACTTATGTCCCTTTTCCGGATTCAGCTGGCGGCTGATGAACTTGGCGTTGTATTCCTTGATGTTGCGCACATGAGCCAGCTTCAACAGATCATAGCGCGTATCCATTTCCACACAGATGGAGTTCAGCGTCTGCACCACTTTGGTGACATCGGTGATGATAGGCTCAGTCTCGTTGGGCAGTTTGGCCAGGAAATGGTGCTCAATGACAGAATAGATGCTGAATTCCACTTTCTTAGGATCGACCAGCACAAACTTCAGCTCTGCCGGGTGTTTCTTATATAGCAAGGAAGTGATGATGGCGTTCAAGCCCACGGATTTGCCTTGTCCGGTAGCGCCTGCCACAAGGACGTGAGGCATCTTGGCCAGATCCACCATAAACACTTCATTCGTGATGGTCTTTCCCAAAGCGATAGGCAGCTCGTAAGCGGACTCTTGGAATTTCTTGCTGCCGATGATGCTCTGTCCGGACACAATCTTCGGATTGGAGTTGGGCACCTCGATGCCAATGGTTCCTTTGCCGGGAATAGGCGCAATGATGCGGATGCCCAAAGCAGAGAGGCTAAGGGCAATGTCGTCTTCCAGTCCGCGGATGCGCGAAATGCGGATGCCTTGTGCCGGCGTAATCTCATAAAGTGTGACGGTCGGCCCCACCGTAGCCTTGATGCTGCTGATCTCGATGCCGAAGCTGCGCAAAGTCTTCACGATTTTATCCTTGTTGGCATTTTGCTCTTCCATGTTGATGGTCGGCTCGTCGTTATCGAAGTGTTTCAGCAGATTGAGCGTGGGAAAATGATAGTTTTCCAAATCCAGACGAGGGTTATAGGGCTCCTTTTCCGGCCCGTCGTACCGTTCTTCCGGCTTGGTCTCCACCTCGAAAGCCGGCGCCAGAGGAGGCACAGCGGCAGGCTTCTCCACCTCCAAGGACACCTCCTTCGCGGGCCGGGGCTTAGGGGCGGGCTTGGAAGTCTCTTCCGGAGTAAGGGGAAGCTCTACAGAGACCTCTTTCCCTTTTTCAGGCTCTTCCTCTTCATCTTCATCCTCCTCTTCCTCTTTATCCTCATCCGCCTCTTCTTCAGGCAAGTGGGCTTCGGCTGCGGCTTTTCTCTCAGGTTCTGCCGAAGACTTGCCCGACGGCGTTTCCGTTTCCTTTTTCTTCGCTTGAGGCTCTGCGGCTCTGAGCGGGCGACGCTTCAGAAAGCTGAGCGTAAACAAGCTTCGCAGCCAGTCCACAGCCTGCGTGGTGAAGTAGATCAGGAAACACATCGCCGTGCCCACCAGCAGCAGCCACACTCCCGGCACTCCTATCTGCGAGACCAGCCAACGGCCCACGTTGTAACCATGCATCCCCCCCCAATAGATGAAGGAGTCTTTATACTGGTCGACAAAGGCAAATCCCAGGAATACTGAAAACCACACCAACAGCAACGAACAGCTGATGAACCATTTCCACAGGTTAACCTTACGCACCCTCATCAGCTTCAGACCCGCCATGGCCAGAAAAGCCACAATGAAAAAAGAGGAGACACCGAAACAGCCGTTAATAAAGTAATTGGCCAGTTGCGCGCCTCGCGATCCGGCATAATTCCGGATGCCATTGTCGGTAGAAGCCAGCTCTTCGGCATTGTCCGTATCGATTATGCTCTGATCATCGGCTCCCGTAAAGAAAAACGAAGAGAAAGCCAACAACATGTAAACCGAAAAAATGACCAGCAGCAGTCCCACAATGAAACGTACCGTCTCACTTCTACAAACATTTACCGCTCTTTTCAGAAAAGAAAGAGTCTGATCCGTATCTTTTGTCATATCCTTTTTCATGTCTTGCTCTGTTTGCTTTTATTTTATTCCATGATAGCCTTGCCGGAAAGCGCTATCCTTTCCTTTCCACACAAAGATGGTGCAAAAGTAATAAATAAACCAGAATATAGAGGATTTCCACCTCCGTTTTTGTACAATTCCCCTTTGAATATTACCTTTGCGCCTACTTAATCCCAACTGATCATGGCCAAGGAAAAAACAGTATATGTATGCAGCAACTGCGGGCAGGAATCTCCCAAATGGGTGGGGAAATGCCCGTCCTGCGGACAATGGAACACATTCGTAGAAGAAATTGTGCGCAAAGAGCCTTCTTCCGCCCGGCGCATTGCCGCCAGCATGGAAACGGCAGAGACCAGACCCATGCCTATCGATGAGATCCGGGCTGACGAAGAGCCGCGCATCGACCTGCATGACCAGGAGCTGAACCGGGTGCTGGGGGGAGGACTGGTGAGAGGCTCTCTGGTGCTGATTGGCGGCGAGCCCGGCATCGGCAAGTCGACCTTAATCCTGCAGACGGTGTTGCAGCTGACCGACAAACGGGTGTTGTACGTATCGGGCGAAGAAAGTGCCCGGCAACTCAAACTGCGGGCAGACCGCCTGCCCCACCCTTCGGGCAATTGCCTCATCGCGTGTGAAACATCTCTGGAACAAATCTATACGCACATCAAAAACATCCGCCCTGATCTGGTGGTCATAGACTCCATCCAAACCATCTCGACCGAAACGCTGGAGTCCTCGCCCGGAAGCATCGCCCAAGTGCGCGAATGCGCCGCCAGCATCCTGCGCTTTGCCAAAGAGACCCACACGGCCATCATCCTCATCGGACACATCAACAAGGAAGGCAGCATTGCCGGACCGAAGGTGCTGGAGCACATCGTGGACACGGTCTTGCAGTTTGAGGGAGACCAGCATTACATGTACCGCATCCTGCGGAGCATCAAAAACCGCTTCGGAAGCACCGCCGAACTGGGCATCTACGAAATGCGGCAAGACGGCCTGAGGCAGGTGAGCAATCCGTCGGAACTCCTGCTCTCGCAAGACCACGAAGGCATGAGCGGAGTAGCCATCGCCTCGGCCGTGGAAGGCGCGCGCCCTTTCCTGATCGAGACGCAAGCGCTGGTCAGCACTGCCGTCTATGGCAATCCGCAACGGTCGGCCACAGGATTTGACATCCGACGCATGAACATGCTGCTGGCCGTGCTGGAAAAAAGGGTGGGGTTCAAGCTGGCTCAGAAAGACGTGTTTCTCAACATTGCCGGAGGGCTGAAAGTGAGCGACCCCGCCATCGACCTCTCGGTCATCAGCTCCATCCTCAGCAGCAACATGGACGCGCCCGTCGAACCGGAAATCTGCATGGCCGGCGAAGTGGGGCTGTCGGGAGAAATCCGTCCGGTCAACCGCATCGAACAACGCATCGGCGAGGCGGAGAAACTGGGGTTCCAACGCTTCATCCTGCCCAGACAAAACATGCAGGGACTTGATTCCGGTAAACAGAGAATAGAATTAGTGCCTGTACGCAAAGTAGAAGAGGCATTCCGAATGTTGTTCGGATGAAAATCCCTATCTTTGCCCGTACTATTCACCATAATAACAAAAAATGCCATGGCTATATCCATTACCACCCACACCACTCAAGAAGACCTGACCGGCAAAAGCCACTGGTGGGGAGCGCCCGATTTGCCCGACAACGTGCCCTACCCTTGCATCACTTGCGAAGACGAAGAAGGGACTTACGAAGAGCCGCTCACGTTCGTATGTCAGATACGATGTGCGGACATCGCCTCTTTAGATCCCGAAAACCTGCTGCCACACACCGGCATGCTCTACTTCTTCGCGCCTATCGCCTACTTCCTGGGAGAGACGGATTCTCCCTTAGACTACCACGACGCGCCCGCCGTGATCTATTCCGCGCAGGAGACGGGGCTGTCGCCCTACCGGCTGGAATGGGAAGACTCCGGCGAGAGTGTGTTTTCCCCCGCCGAAGCCATCACCTTCAGTCCCCTGGAGTCTCCCCGTGGCGACGGACACATCTTGTTGGGATTGCCCTATCAGGAGGAAATCCTCACAGCGCATCCTCACTGCATCTCTTTGTTGCAAATAGACGAGGATGACCGCTGGGGACTCCGTTTCTACGACTGCGGAATGTACTATTTCCTCATTCAGCCCCGACATCTCCGGGCACACCAATGGGATAAGACCGAAGGTGACCTGTTTTTCTATTAGTCCCGTCAGCGCTGCCTGGCAGACGGCAGGCCGGCCGGTCTCATCTCGCAGTAACGCTCGTACCACCGGTGCTTTTCGGGAGTGTCTATGGGACTGTACTCACTGACAGGACAACGTGTGGCCAGGTCATCGGCCAAAGCCAGAATAATGTCAGAAAGCTCCAAAGTCTGTTCCAGCTCCCGTCCGGGCGGACAAAAGAGATTCCGCTCCTTAAGAGCCTGGTACCCATAGATGGCTCCCATGATGTTGCCCGTGACAGAGCCGGTGGAATCACTGTCGCCGTCATGGTTCACAGCAGCCACAATCGCCTCCTCCACACTGTCCATGTGGCGAAGCGCGCAATACAAGGCTATCGCCCAAGTCTCTTCTCCCGTCCATCCTTCTCCCAACTGGCGGATGGCATCCGTGTCTGGCACGTCCGAATGTGCCAGCTCCACGGCCTTGCGGGTCAATTGTCTCAGGCATTGCTTGTCCTCCTCAAAAAGCCCCACAAAAATCCAGCCAAGCACATCCAGCGTCTCGTCCACAAGCTCGTCCGCCCTTCTTTCCACCTGTCTGGCAGACAAAGGAAGCACCTTGGCAAGCAACACTGTCAGCAAAGCCGCCGGAAAGAATCCCAGCGGATGCTTGTGCGTGATCCGGGCGATGCCGGCTCCCGCATCGGCCAGCTCTTCAAGCGTATAACGGCGGTCTCCCCTCCAGGAATACGCCGCATCCATCAAGGCCATGGGCGCCACCCGCATAATGCCGCCACATCCTTTGCTGTCATTCTGGGCATCCTGTCTGTGCAAAAGGCTTTCGCATGCAGCCAGGCATGTGCCGCCCGGCGCACGCCAGCTGCGCATCTCCGGCAGGTCGCGCAGCCACGTGGCATGAAAATCGCCGGGATTGACTTCCGGCTTCTTGCCAGTCTGTGTGTAATACCAGTCCACATAAGCCAGATCCACATATTTTTCCGGCGCCAGGCCGATGCCCCGCATGCATCCGCGAGTCATCCCCATCAGCAGCCCGTTGGCCGTGAACAGCGTCATCTGTGTGTCATCGCTGACCAGCGCCTTGCCGTTGGCGTCGAGCTCAAACTGGGCAATGCCTTTTTCTCCATACTGCGAATGGATCTCCCGCAGTCTTTTAAACTCCACCGGATAGCCCAGCGCATCTCCCGCAGCGCCACCCATCAAGCATCCCCGGATGCTGTCCGCAAGGTCTTTCTGAGCCTCCGGCCGCTCCAACGCGTCTATCCCGACCTTCGCCTTAGGAGGACACTCCTGATGCCGCCTGCTGACCAAAGCCTCAAAGCGGTCGTTGATGTCGAGCAAGTCTGGTGTCAGCAGTTCTCTGCACGCATTTTGCACCCGATGGCCGATTCCTTTCCTGCCTGGCAAGGCGGAAGCGATGGCGCATGTCATGCATCCGATGGTGTCTGAATCTCCGCCCATGGAAACCGCCAGACGCAAAGCTTTCTCCACCGAGTCGCTCCGCTGCAGAAAGGCCATGATGGCAATAGGGACACTGCCTTGACAACTCACATCGAAGGCATAGGCTTCCCGGATGGTCTCTAATTTGACACTCAAATCATAGCCGAACACCTCCTCCACATATTGCTTAATCTCGGCGGCAGGCCGCTGCTCTGTGCGCATATACACACAAGCGGCAATGGCTTGCGCCCCCTTGATCCCTTCGGGATGGTTGTGTGTGACCGAAGCGGCAAGCTCAGCCAGGTCGAGCGCTTCGCCCATCGACCGGGCATACAGCCCTACCGGACTGACCCGCATGGCCGATCCGTTGCCAAAGCTGCCATAGGGCTTGGGATGAGCCGAAGCCAGCCACCGGCGGAACATGCCGCCATAACCGGCATTCGGATACTGCCGTCCCAAACGCCGCATACACTCCACCAAGGTCTTTGCCTTATGCTCAGGGTCGCTCATCAACCATTCGGCCACAGCCAGCGTCATGACCGAATCGTCCGTGAAAGTGCTGCCTTTCGGCAAAAGCTCAAAGTCTTCTGTCTTGACATTGTTCCATTCTCTGGTAGAACCAACAATGTCGCCAATAATCGCTCCTAACATTTCTATATCTGCATTAAGGTTAAACCACCATCCGAATAGCTTTGGATCTGCGCTATTCGTAAAATGCAACAAAGATAATCACTCATCCGAGAGGAACAAAATCTCGTACAATGTTTTTCAGGGAAACCGCACCAAAAAACAGCGGGCACACAGGCGCGTTCAGCAAGAAAAAAAGATCGGGTGGAAAATGCGATGTCCGGTCTGCATACATCAACC
>CALUOU010000032.1 GCA_944322335.1 uncultured Bacteroides sp. | reverse complement strand
AAAAACATAAAACTTATAACAATACAGACTTTAAATTATGGAAACAACCCGTCAGAACAAAATCTCCCGCCTGCTCCAGAAAGAGCTGAGCGACATTTTCCAGAAGCAGACCCAATCCATGCGCGGCGTGCTCATATCCGTCAGCGCCGTCCGCATCAGCCCCGACCTCAGCGTGGCCCGTGCCTACCTGAGTGTCTTCCCGTCTGACCGTGCCGAAGAGATCGTCAGCAACGTCAACGCCAATGCCCGCTCCGTCCGTTTTGAGCTTGGCAGCCGCGTACGCCACCAGCTGCGCATCATCCCCCAGCTGAAGTTTTTTGCGGACGACACCCTCGACTACCTTGACCGCATAGACCAGCTGCTGAAATGAAGCTTCCCCTGTTCATAGCCTTCCGTTACCTCTTCTCCCCCAAGCGCCACCGGGCCGCCAACCTCATCATGGCCTTGTCCGCTTGCGGGGTCTCTCTGGCCACGCTCGCCATGGTCTGCACCCTTTCCGTGTTCAACGGCTTCCAGTCTCTCGCCTCCAGCCTCTTCACCGCCTTCGATCCCCAGCTGAAGATCACTCCCGCCTCCGGATCTGTCTTCACCCCCGCCGACAGCGTCCTGCCCCTGCTCCGCTCCCTGCCCCAGGTGGAAGAAGCGGCCGAAACCCTTGAGCTTCCAGCTTTGGTCCGCTACAAGAGCCGCCAGCGCGTAATCCTGCTCAAGGGCGTTGAAGACAACTTCCGCCGGCTCACCTCCATCGACAGCCTGCTCATCGGCAACGGCCGGTTCCTGCTCAGCGACAACTCAGCCTGTTACGGCGTGATGGGCGCGGGTCTCATGTCTGCCCTCGGCACAGGGATCCGCTTCGTCACCCCCCTCCGCGTCTACGTCCCCCGTCCGGGCACGTCGCCCAATCCCGCCTTGCCCCGCTCCGCCTTCCGCAGCGGCTTGCTCCACTCTCCCGGCGTGGTGTTCGCCACCGGGCGCGAGCCTCAGGACAGCCGCCTGCTCCTCGCCCCCCTCTCCTTCGTCCGCCGTCTCTACGGCTATACGCGCGAGTCCACAGCCGTTGAGCTTCGCCTGCGCGAAGACAGCGACGAAGCGTCCGTCCAACGAGCCTTGCGCCGCCAGCTCGGCCCCTCCTTCCGTGTCGAAAACCGCCATGAACAGCAAGCCGACGTGTTCCGCATCATGCAGGCAGAGAAGTTTCTTTCCTACCTCTTTCTCACCCTCATCCTTGCCGTCTCCTCCTTCGGTCTTGCCGGCTCTCTCTCCATGCTCATCGCCGAGAAACGCGCCGACCTCCAGACCCTCCGCTCCTTAGGAGCCTCCAGCCGCCTCTGCTCCCGTGTCCCCTTCCTCGCCGGTGCCATGGCTTCCCTCGCCGGTAGTCTGGCGGGCATCGGCATCGGCCTCCTGCTCTGCTGGCTCCAGCAACGTTTCGGCCTGCTCCGTCTGGGACAGGACACCTCCCTGTTCGTGACAGATGCCTATCCCGTGAGTGTCCACGCCTCCGACCTCCTGCTGGTCTTCCTCACGGTCCAGGCCGTCACTCTTCCGATCCTGCGGATCAGCTGCACACGTATCCATGGCAGGCCGACAGACAGCGGGAACGGGTGAAAAGCGGTTCTTGCATTCCACACCATTTGTCGGAAATAGGCATGTTTTACCGACAGAATGATATATATTTTCCACATATGCTGACAGCCATTGTTTTCAAGACAGTCCAAATAGAAACGGAAATCTTATAAAAATGGAATAAACATGCGAAACAAGCCGTATTTTTAGGGGTGAGCACGTGTTATCAGAGGGCAGATCACGCATGAGAACGGTACCGGATCATGCGTGCGGCTGTTCCGGATGACGCGTGCGGTGCGTTGAAAACGTGCGTGCGGCGGAAACGAATGACACGTGCGGCGGAAACGGAAGGCGTTTTTCCGGCATTTTCCAGCCGAAAAGAGAGGGTGGGAACGCTGTTTGAAATGTAATCATTTCGCTACTATCCTGTAAGACATCCGATTGCGGGATTTCGTTTCGTTTTTTGGAAGCGAACCGATAGCGGGACGAAAACAAGCGATTCTGAGAAAGGAAGATATGCAAAATGTCAGCAGACATTTAGAAGTTGACAAATTGACAAGGGACGGGTCGACGGGAGAACAAGGTCAGCCCTCGTTGGCTTGTTTACTTGTCCCCTCGTCAGCTCTCTCTACATTTCGCCGGCCGTTTTCTTTCTGATGACCGTCAGCCCGTCTCTCAGGGGCAGGATCACCTTCTCCACCCTCTTGTCCGCCGCCACCAGGTCATTGAACTCCCTGATGCCCGCCGTCTGCAGGTCAGAGGGGCTGGGATGCTCCTCCGTGACATGTCCGTCCCAGAGCGTGTTGTCTGCCACAATATAGCCCCCTTCCGTCAGCCTCTCCATCACCATCCTGTAATAGTCCGCATACTTTCTCTTGTCGCCGTCTATATATGCCATGTCAAACGTCAGCCCCATTTCCGGCACCATCTCCAGCGCGTCTCCCGTGTGCATTCTGATGCGGTCCGCGTATGCCGACCCTTCGATCCAAGGGCGGGTGAACACCTCCTGCTCGTCGTTGATCTCAAACGTATGCACCACGCCTCCCTCCGGCAGCCCTTCCGCCATGCACAGCGCCGAATACCCGCTGTAGGTGCCGATTTCCAGCACTGTCTGCGGCCTGATCATCCTTACCAGCATCTTCAGGATTCTGCCCTGCAGATGTCCCGATGCCATGCGCGGATAGAGCAGTCTCAGGTGGGTGTCGCGGTAGAGCGCGTGCAGGTATTCCCCTTCCGGATCGATGTGAGCCGCTATGTATTCCTCCAAAGTCTGTCTCATGGTTTCTCTGTCATGTCCGTCTGCTCCGGCCTGTCGGCGGACTCACCGGCTGCAAGTCCCAGCACATCCTCCACCACGTCTATTTCCAATGCCGAAGTCCGCCCGCCGGCTTTTCTGCTGCTCAGACGGGCCACCATGTCAGTCGGGCTCAGTTTCCCTTCGTCCAGCAGGCGGCGCAAGGCGGCGGTGTAATGCTCCTGTCCGTCCGCCGGCCCGCTCATGCAGACAGCCTCCACGCCGTAGGACAGTGCCAGCTGCCTCATGGTCTTCTCCCTGCGGCAAATGGCCACCACGGGATACCTCCCTCGGAAAGCGGCCAGATTCCTCGCCGTACGTCCGCTTTCGCTCTCGGTGACGATGGCTCTCACGCGCAGCTTTACAGTCGCCTTCACCGCCTGTTTGGCCAGGAATGCTGTCACATCGTCGCTGTTTTCGTCCAAGGGGATGCGTATGTCGTTGTCCGGCAGCTTGTCCCGCTCCGCCTGTGCCGCCACCTGCGTCATGGTTCTCACCGCCTCTACGGGATATTTCCCGTAGGCCGTCTCTCCGCTCAGCATCAGCGCGTCCGTGCGGTAGTAGATGGCGTTGGCGATGTCCGTCACCTCCGCCCTCGTCGGTCTGGGGCTGCTGATCATGGTATGCAGCATCTGCGTGGCCACGATGACCGGCTTTTTAGCCAGCACACACTTGCGTATGATCACTCTCTGTATGCCCGGAATCCTTTCCTGCGGCACCTCGATGCCCAAGTCTCCGCGCGCGATCATCACGCCGTCTGCCGCTTCCAGGATCTCATCGATGTTGTCCACTCCCTCCTGGTTTTCTATCTTTGCGATGATCCGGATGCCGCTTCCCCCGTTCTCGTCGAGCAGCCGTCTGACATCCGCCACGTCCTGCCTGTTTCTTACGAAGGAGTGGGCTATGAAATCGATGTCCTTCGCGATGCCGAAAAGGATGTTTCTCTTGTCCCGCTCGGTCAGCGAAGGCAGACAGATCCTTACTCCCGGCACGTTCACGCTCTTCCGGCTGCCTAATGCGGCATCGTTCTGCGCCACGCACGCCAGCCCTTCGTCGTCCCTGCCTGTCACGGCCAGCTCCAGCGCCCCGTCGTCTATCAGGACGCGCGATCCGGGACATACGTCACGCACGAAATCCGGGTAGCTCACGGATATGCAGTCATGTCCGGTCAGGCGGTCAGGGTCGCCCACAATCCTCACGCGGTCGCCCGTGCGGAAGCTGACGGGCTTTCCTTCCTCCTCCAGCGCGGTGGTTCTCACCTCCGGACCTTTTGTGTCCATCAGGATGCCGATGCGTCCGGACACGGCGCGTGTGTTACCTATCAGTTTTTCCATTCCGGCAAAATCCAAGTGAGCGGTATTAAGGCGGACCACGTTCATTCCGGCCTCAAACAATTGGCGTATGAATTCCGTCTCGCACCGCTTGTCCGATACGGTCGCCACAATCTTAGTCTGTTTCAGCAGCATTTCTGTAGTGTTTTATGATTTAGTGTCTTGCTATCAGTGTCTGGCACACAAGGCTTCCATAGCCAGACGGTACGAGTCCAGTCCGAATCCCGCTATCACCCCCCTGCACGCGCAGGAGATCATGGAGACATGCCTGAACGGCTCCCTTGCGTGCACGTTAGAGATGTGCACCTCTATCACCGGTGCCTCCACTGCCCTTATGGCATCTTGCAGGGCGATGGACGTATGCGTATAAGCGCCGGCGTTCAGGATGATACCGTCGGACGCAAAGCCATATTCCTGTATTTTGTTTATCAGTTCGCCTTCTATGTTCGATTGGAAATAGTCTATCTGCACTTTCTGATAGCGTTCGCGCAGCTCTTTCAAATAGTCTTCAAACGCGGTGCTTCCGTAGATTGTCGGCTCCCGCCTGCCCAGCAGGTTGATATTGGGGCCATTCAAAATTAATATTCTCATACTATCTATCCTGTTTTATACCTTTTTTATACCTTTGTCCGTTGCAAGGAGAGACGGCTGCCAGATGCCTTCCGGAACAGCCGCCAGACGCGCATCGTTTTGAAATTCGGGTGCAAAGGTAGAAAAAAAAGAAGTAAAATCAGAAACAAAACCATGGACAAGAAAGAACAAGCCCTGATAATCAGGAAATACCAGCAATATCTGAAGTTGGAAAAATCCCTGTCGCCCCGCACGTGTGAAGCTTATCTGAGCGATTTGAGCAAACTGCTTCACCATTTGCAGACCGAGCACATCGGCCTGTCGGATGTCACTCTCGATGACCTCCATCGCTTTGCCGCCGGCCTGCACGATATCGGCATCCATCCCCGTTCCCAAGCCCGCATCCTTTCTGGCGTGAAGTCCTTTTTCCGTTTCCTTCTGCTGGAGGAGTATCGCCCGGACGACCCGTCCGAACTGCTCGAAGGGCCGAAACTGGGCCGCAAACTGCCCGAAGTGCTGGCCGTGTCAGAGATAGACGCCATCCTTTCCGCAATCGATATGGAGAAAGCTGAGGGACAGCGCAACCGCGCCATCGTAGAGACCCTTTACAGCTGCGGCCTTCGTGTGTCTGAGCTTTGCGGACTGAAGCTGTCCGACCTTTATTTCCAGGAAGGTTTCATCCGAGTGGAAGGCAAAGGAAGCAAACAGCGTCTGGTGCCTGTATCGGGGCGCGCGGTGGAGGAGCTGACCGCCTGGCTGGAAAACCGTAGCGGCAGTTGGCGCATCAAGCCCGGTTTTGAAGACTTTGTGTTCCTGGCCCGCTGGGGCAACGCGCTCTCCCGCATCATGGTGTTCCACCTCGTCAAAGAGCTGGCGGCACGAGCCGGAATCACCAAGAGCATCAGCCCGCACACGTTCCGCCACTCTTTTGCCACCCACTTGCTGGAAGGCGGAGCGAGCCTGCGGGCCATACAAGCCATGCTGGGGCATGAATCCATCGCAACAACAGAAATTTACACCCATATTGACCGCCATATGTTGCGCAGTGAAATCATTGACCATCATCCGCGAAACATCAAATACCATAAAGAGAAAGGCTTTTATTAAATTATAATAAATATCATCTTCCAGTTTACGAAGCGCTGGAAGATTTCCTATCTTTGCCCTGATACAGACCGCACGGAATGTGCACATAACTATAAAGAGACAAAATTCAATTACAAACAATAAAATTATGCTTAACATGACCAAAAAGTTCTATCTGCCGCTCTTAGTAGTGGTGCTCGCTGTACTGACATCGTGCAGCAGCAAGATGGGTGAATTGTCCTCAGATTACTTCACCGTAACTCCTCAGGTGCTGGAAGCCGTAGGAGGCAAAGTTCCTGCAACGATCAACGGCAAGTTCCCTGAAAAGTATTTCAATAAGAAAGCCATCGTGGAAGTGACTCCCGTATTGCGTTGGGAAGGCGGAGAGGTGAAAGGCCAGTCTGCCGTATTCCAAGGCGAAAAGGTGGAAGGCAACGACCAGACCATTTCCTATAAGATGGGAGGAAGCTACACCATGAAGACCGTATTTGACTACGTGCCTGAAATGGCCAAGTCGGAACTCTACCTCGAGTTCAGCGCTACTGTAGGCAAGAAAACCATTCTCATTCCGGCTGTAAAAGTGGCCGACGGCGTGATCTCCACAGCTGAGATGGTGGAAGAAACGCTCAACACAACGGCTCCCGCTCCCGGAAACGACGCGTTCCAACGTATCATTAAGGAAAAGAAAGACGCGCAAATCATGTTCTTGATCCAACAGGCCAATGTCCGTGCCAGCGAACTGAAAGTAGCCAAAGACTTCCAGGCTGAAATCAAAGACGTGAACGACGCTGTCAACAAGAAGATCACCAACGTTGAAATCTCCGCCTATGCCTCACCCGATGGCGGCGTGGAACTGAATACAGGTCTGGCTGAACGCCGTCAGGACAATACCGAGAAGGTGATTGCCAAAAACCTGAAGAAAGACAAGATCGACGTGGACGTGGACGCCACTTACACGGCTCAAGACTGGGAAGGCTTCAAGGAACTCGTTTCCAAAAGCAATATTCAGGACAAGGAACTCATCCTGCGTGTTCTTTCCATGTATCAGGATCCTGCACAAAGAGAACAGGAAATCAAGAACATCTCTTCGGTCTACAAGACACTGGCCGATGAAATCCTGCCTCAGCTGCGCCGTTCCCGCCTGACTTTGAACTATGAGATCATAGGCAAGTCTGACGATGAGCTCTCCAGCCTGGCTGCAAGCGATCCTAACCAGCTCACCCTGGAAGAACTGCTCTATGCCGCTACGCTGACAAACGACCCGGCCAAGCAAGAAGCCATCTACACGGCTGCCACCAAGAAGGATGCCAACGATTACCGCGCTTACAACAACTTGGGCAAACTGGCTTATCAGGCCGGCGATTTCAGCAAGGCAGAAAGCTACTTCAAGAAAGCCGCTTCGCTGAAGGACGCTCCCGAAGTGAACATGAACCTGGGTCTGATCGCTCTCCACAAGGGTGACAAGGCCGCCGCCGAGACTTACTTCGGAAAGGCTGCCGGCGCAGAAGGTTTGAACGCCGCATTAGGAAATCTCTACATCGCTCAGGGACAATATGACAAGGCTGTGAATGCTTTCGGCGACACGAAGAGCAACAGCGCGGCTTTGGCTCAGATCCTGACCAAGGACTACAACAAGGCAAAAACCACTCTTTCTGCCATCGACAATCCGGATGCGTACACAGACTACCTGATGGCTGTATTGGGCGCACGCACCAACAACACATCGCTCGTGACGGAAAGCCTGAAGAAAGCCGTCGCCAAGGATGCCACACTGGCCAAGAAGGCAGCTGCCGACCTGGAATTCGCAAAGTATTTCACCAACGCTGACTTTATGAGCATTATCAAATAAGGAAATATACATCCGTGAACGAATGAAAAACGGTTTGACAGCTGCAAGCACAGCTGTCAAACCGCTTTTTTTGTGTCCGCCGTGCGAGTGATCCGTGATTGGCGGGAACTGCCAAAAGAGAGAAAAATGACTTCAAAATCCGGACTCTCCTTAAAATATATGCTACAAATCTTTCTATATCCGCCAAAAAGAAGTATTTTCGCACCAACTATTATCTTAATGGCTTATTTTTGTTATGAAGAAAACCGGTTTGGCTTATCTCCTTCTGCTTCTTTTGCTGACAGCATGCGGAAGCGAACAGACAGGAAATGTCCGCATCAGCGGAGAAATAGAAGGATTGGGCGACGATACACTTTACCTCTACGGCACCGACTCATGGTATGACCGTATGGATACATTGGTGGTGAAAAAGAATAAGATTACGGCCAGTCTGTCTGTTGACACGCTGGTGGCCGTATGGCTGCGTTTCAGCGACGGGACAGATTATCCTCTCTTTCTGAAACAGGGAGACAGAATCCGTATTGAGGGAAAAGCCAGTGAGTTGGCAGACCTGCAAGTGAGCGGAAGCCAGCCTAACGAGGAGCTGACCGCTTTTCATCAACATCTGAAAACCTTGGGAAACCTGTCTGAAGACGATCTGGAGCAACAGGCAGATTCTTTTATCCGGAAGCATCCGGCCTCATTGGCCTGCGTCTACTTGTTGGAAAAATACGTGGTGCAACGTCCCACACCGGACTATAAACACATCGAAGAACTGATAGAATGCATGGTGGGCGAACTGAAAGACCGCCCTTACGTGGACGATCTTCTGGACAGGCTGAAAGAGCAGGACAAGATGGAGATCGGCAAGCTTCCATCCAGTTTCCGCATACCCAATGCCGAAGGCAAAATGATTTACCGGACCACCTTCAAAGACCGCTACCTTTTGATTCATTTCTGGGCATCGTGGGACTCGTTGAGCCGGAAGCAAAACGCGATGTACCGCCACATCTATCGGGAAGAGAAGAAAAACAAAGACTTTGCCTTGCTGGGCATTTCGCTCGACACCGATGAGGCTGAATGGCGCAAAGCCCTCAGGCAAGACACACTGGAATGGGATCAATTGTGCAATTTCAGCGGATGGAACGGAGGAGGCATTGCCAACCAATACGCCGTGCGCACCTTGCCTTGCAACTACCTCTTGGATCCCACAGGCAGAATCAAAGGAGAAAACCTGGACGAAGAGGAAATCCGGGCAAAACTGAAAGAAATAGCCCAGGAAGCCAAAGAGAAGAAGAAAAAGAAAAAATAACCCTTTATCAACCATTAGAAAAGTGCTGGTCAAAGTATTTGGAGCGGCAGTGCAAGGCATTGACGCAATCCTCGTCACCATCGAAGTAAACAGCTCGCGAGGCTGTATGTATAATTTGGTCGGCTTGCCCGATTCGGCCGTCAAAGAAAGTCAGCAACGCATCCGGTCGGCTCTGCAAGTCAACAAATTCCATATGCCTACATGCAGCCTGACCATCAACATGGCGCCGGCAGACATCCGTAAAGAAGGATCGGCTTATGACCTCCCCTTGGCCATCGGCATTCTGGGAACAGACGAGATTGTCCGTGCCGACAAGCTGGGCGATTACCTGCTGATGGGCGAGCTTAGCCTGGACGGAAGCGTGAAAGCCATCAAAGGCATATTGCCCATCGCCATCAAGGCGCGCGAGCTGGGATTCAAAGGCATGATTGTGCCCAAACAGAACGCCCGTGAGGCTGCCGTAGTCAACAACCTGACGGTCTATGGCGTAGAGACACTGAAAGAAGTAGTGGATTTCTTCAATGATGAATGTGCGTTAGAGCCTACCATTGTCAACACCCGCGAAGAGTTTTACGCCCGCCAGAGCCAGTTTGATCTGGATTTCTCCGAAGTCAAAGGACAGGAAAATGTGAAACGCGCCTTGGAAGTGGCAGCAGCAGGAGGCCACAACATCCTGCTCATCGGCTCTCCAGGGAGCGGAAAATCCATGCTGGCCAAACGGCTTCCTTCCATCCTTCCTCCTCTCTCGCTGGCGGAAAGTCTGGAAACCACCAAGATCCATTCCGTGGCAGGCACCTTAGGCAAGGAAGGGGGACTCATCTCACAGCGGCCGTTCCGTTCGCCCCATCACACCATTTCCACCACAGCCATGACAGGGGGAGGCACTTACCCGCAACCAGGCGAAATCAGTCTGGCACACAACGGCGTGCTTTTTCTGGACGAGCTTCCTGAGTTTAACCGCAATGTGCTGGAAGTGCTCCGTCAGCCGTTAGAAGACCGCAAAATCTCCATCTCACGCGTGAAGTGCAACGTGGAATATCCCGCCAGCTTCACCTTGGTGGCATCCATGAATCCCTGTCCCTGCGGTTACTACAATCATCCCACCCGTCCTTGCGTCTGCACACCAAGCCAGGTGCAGCGGTATCTCAACCGCATATCCGGCCCTTTGTTAGACCGTATCGACCTCCAGATAGAAGTGGTGCCCATGTCGTTTGAAAAAATATCCGATGTCCGCCCCGGCGAATCGAGCGCCGTTATCCGCCAGCGGGTCATCAAAGCCCGTCACATTCAGGAACAACGCTACGCCGACCAGCCGGGCGTGCATTGCAACGCGCAGATGACCAGCCGTCTGCTTGCCGCCTACGCTCATCCCGACGAACACGGCCTGCAGCTGCTAAAGACGGCCATGGATCGGCTGAATCTTTCCGCCCGCGCCTATGACCGCATCCTGAAAGTGGCGCGAACCATTGCCGATCTGGAAGGCAGCGAACGCATCCAGTCCACCCACCTGGCAGAGGCCATCGGCTACAGGAACTTGGATCGCGAGGACTGGGCACGCTGAAAAGAGACAATGCGGCGCACGCATGAAGCATTTGACCATTCATCATGAGCCATCATCAGGTTGATCCTCAGAATGAGATTAATCTGCTGGTTTTCTTCGATTATTCCAGCGATATTTCTTATTTTTGTGTCCATGAACGCCCAACATTACATACTCATCACTTGCTTGCTGCTGGCATTCTGCATGGAAGGTCATGCGCAAAACAGAAATCCGCAAGATTCCACCTTGCGGAAAACGGCCTACAGAATGCCTTCGTGTGTGTACAAAGGCGACACCTTGCCTTTCCTGCAACTGCCGGCCGTTGTCATATACAAGCCTGTGTCGTTTAAAAACAACCGTCAGCGGACCAAGTATTACAAGCTGGTGAGAGATGTGAAAAAAGTGCTCCCCATAGCCAAAGAAGTGAACAGAGCCATCATTGAGACTTATGAATATCTGCAGACCCTGCCTGACGACAAGGCACGCCAAGAGCACCTGAAAGCCGTGGAAAAAGGACTTAAAGAACAATATACTCCCCGGATGAAGAAACTGACGTTCGCTCAAGGCAAACTGCTGATCAAGCTTGTGGACAGACAGACCAACTCCACTGGCTATGAACTGGTCAAAGCTTTCATGGGACCTTTCAAGGCCGGATTCTATCAAGCTTTCGCAGCCCTCTTCGGCGCAAGCTTGAAGAAACAATACGACCCTACAGGCGAAGACGCCCTGACCGAACAAATCATCCGACAAGTGGAAAACGGACAGCTGTAAGCCATGGCCAGTGGTTGCTGACCGCTAAGCGTATAATCACTGAAAATCATTCCGGATGCAATTCTCCTTTTGACGGAAGCGGTTTCCAACCTTCACCGTAAGTGTCATATGCATCGGTCACTACCACAAAAGCACGCGGATCCACTTCTTTTATTTTCTGCTTGACTTCCACCACTTCTCTATAGCTGAGCACCAAGAACAGCATCTCTTTATCAGCCTTGGTATAAAGCCCGCTGCTCTTGATGCGAGTGGCACTTCTATCCAAATCTTTTAAAATATAGTCATGCAGTTCCTTCAATTCCATGTCACTGATCACAAACATCAGCTTGTCATTCTTCTCTCCATTTATCACATAAGCCAACACGCGCGAAGTCACGTAAATGGCTATAAGCGAATAGAAAGACAAATGCCAAGAAGGCTGCGCGACATCGTCCGCATTGCCTACGCCAAACCCAATCACCAAGAGACCGAACAACACGACAATGCCGTCTACCAATAAAATGCCCTTTGAGAAACGAATGTGGCAATACTTCTGCAAAATCATCGCTACGATGTCTGTGCCGCCCGTAGTGGCCTGACTGCGCACCACGATACCACATCCTATGCCAATGACCGACGCTCCGATGACAGCCGTCAGCATCAGATGGTCGGTCATATTCAGACAGCCGCCCAACAGCTGAGTCGGATCCAAGGCATGCAGGGCTTCTTCCGAAGGGTAGGAGAGAAGAGACAAGGTATTCATGGCAAGCGGAGTGAACAATGCCGCCACAATGGTGCGCGCTCCCAGCTTAGCACCCAACAAAAGAACTGAAAGTATCAGCAGAGGAATGTCAAACATATAGCCGAAGGTTCCCACCTGAATGGACGGAAAGAGATTGTGCAAGACAATACTTGCCCCATACACTCCTCCAGGCACCAGATTGTAGGGATTGATAAAGAAAACAAAACCTGCCGCCAGAATGATGCAGCCCACAAAAATACCTATCCATGAAACAATGATCTTTTTCATATTTGTTCTATATATTCATGTTTATGCAACAAATATACAAAGAACATTTCAAATAACAGGCATAAAAACTATGAAATTCACTTCAGCTTGTTGAATAAATCCCAGATAACGATGCCTGCCGTCACAGACACATTCAGCGAATGCTTTGTTCCGTATTGGGGTATCTCAATGCAACCGTCACAATGATCAATAACCTCCTGCTGCACTCCTTTCACCTCATTGCCCAGCACCACCGCATATTTCCGTGTGCGATCCAAGGCCAGCTGATCCAACATCACGCTGCCTTCAGCCTGTTCAACGGCATAAACCGTATATCCTGCCTGGCGTAAGTTATCAACCGTTTCCACAGCGTTATCAACATACTTCCAGTCTACGGTGAATTCCGCCCCCAAAGCCGTCTTGTGCATTTCAGGATGAGGAGGGACAGCCGTAATCCCACACAGATAAATACACGCTATGCGGAAAGCGTCAGAAGTGCGAAACACAGACCCTATGTTGTGCAAACTGCGTATGTTGTCCAACACCACCACTAAAGGCATTTTCTCAGCCTCTTTAAACTCCTCTGTACTAATGCGGTTCAGCTCTGTAATCTTCAGTTTCCGATGTTCCATATCTTGCTCTTATACTAAAAGTTCACAACTCATCTTCAATTTTTCCACAAAGATACGGCAGAATGGTGGAAATCCCTGTGGATAACGGTGGAAAAGCTGTCGATATTGAGGGGGAAAATTTCCAATACATATACTTGCATATTTCAAAACGATCTTTATAGCATCTTTTCTACGAACATTGCAAATAAGTTACATAAAACTTTCCATGCGTTTTTAAACACACTTTTCAGCATTCAGGTGGCTGTTTTATCACCTAAAGTTATTAACTTTGCGCGTTATCAACAGGCTGTTGAAAGAAAAGGATGAAAAAGAATCAGGCTGCTAAAAACCAATCAAATAAGGCTCATCACATACGGTTGATAAAAAGAGGATAAATCTATCCCTAAGACTAATAACATAGTATGCAAGAAAAAGCCAAAAAAATTGTCCACACTATTAACAGCCTATTATTACCATCAGAAAAAGTTTTTTTTAAAACATAAAAAACAATCTTATATATTTATGAAGCAGTTAATAGAAGCTATCAAAAAACTGAAGCAAGAAAAGAATGCTGTCATCCTGGCTCACTACTACACGAGAGGCGAGATACAGGATGTGGCCGATTTTGTGGGGGACAGTCTGGCGTTGGCGCAATGGGCCTCCAAGACCGATGCGGATATTCTGGTTATGTGTGGAGTGCATTTCATGGGCGAGACAGCCAAGATCCTTTGTCCAGACAAGAAAGTCTTAGTGCCGGACATGAACGCGGGATGCTCGCTGGCCGACAGTTGTCCGGCGGATCGTTTCGCAGCTTTCGTCAAAGAACATCCCGATTGCACAGTCATTTCTTATGTGAACACTACGGCTGCCGTCAAGGCGCTGACCGATGTGGTGGTCACGTCTTCCAACGCACGTAAGATTGTGGAGAGCTTGCCGAAGGAAGAGAAAATCATTTTCGGTCCCGACCGCAATTTGGGCAGCTACATCAATGCGGTCACCGGACGGAACATGCTGTTGTGGGACGGCGCCTGCCATGTGCATGAACAGTTTTCTGCGGAGAAAATCGCCGAATTGAAACAGGCTCATCCGGAGGCTGTGACGCTGGCTCATCCGGAATGTAAAAAAGCTGTGGTGGAGCTGGCTGATGTGGTAGGGTCTACGGCTGCTTTGCTGAACTATGCGGTTGCCCATCCCGAAAAGACTTATATTGTCGCTACAGAGTCGGGCATTCTGCACGAAATGGAAAAACGGTGTCCTCACACCACTTTCCTGCCTGTACCTCCTGCCGAGGGTACTTCTCCCTGCAACGAATGCAGCTATATGCGGCTGAATACCTTAGAGAAAGTTTATGATTGCCTGAAGAACGAAGCTCCCGAAATCTTTGTAGATCCCGCTGTGGCCGAACAAGCGGTAAAGCCCATTCACCGGATGCTGCAAATGAGCTGATGTTCAGTTTGATTAGTGATTAGTGATTGACGGACAGGAATTTGCCATAAACCGTTTAGTCACTAATCACTAACTGTTTTTTTCTACTTCAAAAGGAAATTGCATAGTTTATGCGTTGCCAATGCGCGGTGGCTGATCTGGTTTTTCAGTCCGTTCCCCATTTCGGCAAACGTCTGCCGATAACCGTCAGGCACGAAGATGGGGTCATAGCCAAATCCGGAAGTGCCTTTGCGGTTTTTAGTAATGGTTCCTTTGATGATTCCCTCAAACAGATGTTCCTTGCCGTTGAGTATCAGTGCGAAAACGGTGCGGAATTGTGCGCTTCTGTTTTCTTTTCCTTCCAGCTCCTGCAACAGCTTGCGCATATTGGCTTCTGAATTATGCGCGTCTCCTGCGTAACGTGCGGAGCATACTCCCGGCGCTCCTCCGAGAGCTTCCACTTCCAGTCCGGTATCGTCTGCAAAACAGTCTATTCCATAGTTGTCATAAATATAGTGTGCTTTCAGCAGGGCATTCCCTTCCAAAGTATCGGCCGTCTCAGGGATGTCTGCATGACAATGAATGTCGTTCATGCTGAGAAGTTCTATTTTATCTCCTAAAATGGCGGTTACTTCCTCCAATTTGTGAACATTATTAGTGGCAAAAACAAACTTCTTTTTCATAATTCATTCTTTATCAGTCATAAATATATTCAGGGCAAATAAATAATATAGGTGCGGGTGAGCGGGATAAGCTATTTCCCTTTCAAAGAGCCGAACCCTTCTCCATAAACGCCGATGACAGAGCTTTGCGAGATGAAAGCGTCCGGGTCGATGTCCTTGACCAGCCGGAATATTTCTACAGACTGGCGTTTGTAGGCCAGCACAACCAGCACTTTCACTTCTTTTTTGCTGTACCATCCGGTTCCGTCGAGCACGGTCACTCCACGGTGCGTGTCTTTGGTGATGTGGTCGGCTATTTCGTCATATTTCTTCGAGAAGATAAGGAACTGTACCGACTGCCGGGCCGAATTGACCACATAGTCCAGCACAAAGCCAATGACGAAGAGCGTGACAAATCCGAAGATAACCCGCCTCCAGTCGTGGAAAACGAAGTAGCAGGAACTGATGATAATGACATCGCAGACCATGATCATGCGGCCCAAAGTGATGTCGCGGTACTTATGTACGATGGCTGCGATGATATCTGTCCCACCGGTGCTGCCGTTGCAATAGAAAGTGATGCCCAGTCCGAAGCCGCACATGGAGGCGCCGATGAGGCAAGCCATGAAGTCTTGTCCTTCTCCCAAGATCAGGGGAGGGATCCCGTCGTCGCCGTTCACCCACATTTGGAACAAAGCCAGAAGGAATGTCAGCATAAAGATGGCATACAGCGTCTTGATGCTGAATCGCGGGCCAAGTATCTTGATGGCAAAGGTCATCAGTACGGCATTGATAATGAAGTACGACCATTGGATGGGGAAGCCTGTGGCGTAATAGATGATGGCGCCTATGCCCGTTGTTCCTCCGGTAGTGATCTGATAGGGCAAGAGGAAGGCTGCCCAGCCCATGGCGTAACTGACAAGTCCGAGGGTGATGAGAATATAGTCTTTCAGCTCCCTCATGACGGCTGCTTTTCCAGGTTTGGTAATGTGCATGTTGCTTAAAGTGTTTAACGGTTAGTGATAAGTGGAGATTGGCAGGGATAGCCGTTCATTTATCCTTTCACCACAATGTTGATGATCTTCTTAGGCACTACAATTACTTTATTGACACTCTTCCCTTCTATCCATTTGGCGGAACGCTCGTCTGCCAGAATGGCTGCCTGAATGTCTTCGGCAGTGGCGTCCACCGGAAACTCTTGGGTGAAACGGGCTTTGCCGTTGAAAGAGACGGTGTAAGTGACGGCGCTTTCTTTCAGGTAGTCTTCGTTCCATGCCGGCCAGTGTGCGTCGCACACCGAGCCTTGGTTGCCCAAAGCTTCCCACAGCTCTTCACACACGTGTGGGGCGAAGGGAGCCAATGTGACGACGAGCGGACTCAGGATGTCCCGTTTGCTGCATTTCAGGGCGGAAAGCTCGTTGACGCAAATCATGAAGGCGCTGACAGAAGTGTTGTAAGAGAATTGCTCAATGTCGCCCGTCACCTTCTTGATGAGTTTGTGCAGCGGCTTCAGCTCTTCCTTGCCGGGAGTTTCGTCTGTGACTGTGAAGTTTCCTGTGCGGTCATAGAACAGGCTCCAGAATTTCTTCAGGAAGCGGTGTACACCGTCAATGCCGTTGGTGTCCCATGGCTTGGACTGCTCTACAGGCCCCAGGAACATCTCATACATGCGCAGCGTGTCGGCTCCGTACTTCTCTACAATCATGTCGGGATTGACCACGTTATACATGGATTTGGACATTTTTTCCACTGCCCATCCGCAGATGTATTTGCCGTCTTCCAGAATGAATTCGGCTGTGGCATATTCCGGACGCCAGGCTTTGAAGGCTTCCGTGTCCAGCACGTCGTTGGAGACGATGTTGACATCGACGTGCAGCGGAGTCGTATCGTATTGGCTCTTCAGACCGAAGGAAACGAAGGTGTTCGTATCTTTGATGCGGTACACAAAATTGCTCCGTCCTTGGATCATGCCTTGGTTTACCAGCTTTTGGAAAGGCTCTTCCACGGCGGACACTCCCAAGTCGTGCAGGAATTTGTTCCAGAAGCGGGAATAGATCAAGTGTCCTGTAGCATGTTCCGTTCCGCCTACGTAGAGGTCTACGTTCCGCCAGTAAGCGTCTGTCTTCGGATCGACTAAGGCTTCGTGGTTGCGCGGATCCATGTAGCGGAGATAGTATGCGCTCGATCCGGCAAATCCCGGCATGGTGTTCAGTTCGAGGGGGAATACGGTCTGGTGGTCAATCTGTGTGTTTTCTGTCACGCGGCTGTTCACTGTGTCCCAAGCCCAGCGGGTGGCGTGTCCCAAGGGCGGTTCGCCCGTCTCGGTAGGGAGGAACTTGTCCACTTCGGGCAGTTGAAGGGGCAGGCAGGTTTCCGGGATCATGTAAGGCATGTTGTCTTTGTAGTAAACGGGGAAAGGTTCGCCCCAATAGCGTTGGCGCGAGAAAATGGCGTCACGCAAGCGGTAGTTTACTTTCACTCGTCCCAGTCCGTGTTCCTTTACGTATTTTTTGGTAGCGGCAATGGCTTCCTTGACGGTCTTGCCGTTGAGGTTGAGGTCGCAATAGGGGATGACCCCTTCACGCGGCGAGTTGCAGACGATGCCTTCTTTCGCATCGAAACTTTCTTCGCTCACGTCACATCCTTCCACCAAGGGGATGATGGGCAGTCCGAAATGTTTGGCGAAAGCATAGTCCCGGCTGTCATGGGCGGGCACGGCCATGATGGCGCCTGTGCCATAGCCGGCCAGCACGTAGTCGCTCACCCAGATGGGTACGGCCTCTCCCGTGAAGGGGTTGATGGCATACGATCCTGTGAAGACACCTGTCACGCTGCGGTCGCTGATGCGTTCACGTTCGGTGCGTTTCTTGGTTCTTTCCAAGTAAGCGTCCACCTCCGCTTTTTGTTCAGGAGCCGTCACTTTCTCCACCCATTCGCTTTCGGGAGCCAGCACCATGAAGGTGACACCAAACATGGTGTCGGCGCGAGTGGTGAAAATGGTAAATTCCAGGTCGCTGTCTTTCAGCTTGAATCTCACCTCCGCTCCTTCCGAACGTCCGATCCAGTTCCGCTGGGTTTCCTTCAGGGAGTCGGTCCATTCGATGGTGTCAAGTCCGTCTAACAGGCGTTGCGCGTAGGCCGACACACGCAGACACCATTGGCGCATCTTCTTCTGCACCACGGGATAGCCGCCCCGTTCGCTCACGCCGTCTACCACTTCGTCATTGGCCAGCACTGTTCCCAGTTTGGGACACCAGTTCACCATGGTTTCTCCAAGGTAGGCGATGCGGTAGTTCATCAGCGTCTCCTGTTGCTGCCGCTCCATCATGCCGCGCCACTGTTCGGCGGTGAAACTCAGCTCTTCGCTGCAGGCGGCATCCACACCTTCCGTTCCGTTGGCTTCAAACGCTTGGATCAGTTCGGCGATGGGAGCGGCTTTTTGGGTCTGGTTGTTGTAATAGCTGGCAAACATCTTTTGGAAAGCCCATTGCGTCCATTGGTAATATTCCGGATCGCAGGTGCGTATCTCGCGGCTCCAGTCGAAAGAGAATCCTATTTTATCCAATTGTTCGCGATAGCGGTTGATGTTGTTTTGGGTTGTAATAGCAGGGTGTTGTCCGGTCTGGATGGCATATTGTTCGGCCGGAAGTCCGTAAGCGTCATATCCCATGGGGTTGAGCACGTTGAAACCGCACAGCCTTTTGTAGCGTGCGTAGATGTCTGAAGCGATGTAGCCCAACGGGTGTCCCACATGCAGGCCCGCGCCGCTTGGGTAAGGGAACATGTTCAGCACATAATATTTAGGTTTGGTTTCGTCTTCTGTCACTCGGTAGGTCTGGTTGTCCACCCAGCGTTGATGCCATTTCTTTTCAATCTCCCTGAAATTATAATCCATAGTTGTCTCGAATTTATATAAGTAATATGTTGAAAACTTGTTGATACCTCTTGCCTGTCTGTTGAAAAAGGCAGTTGGTTTGTTAATATGTCTGTTGATAAACGGCGCAAAGTTACAGTTAATTTTCTTATTTGATATATAGATTAAGGTGAAAAATGTGTCTGCCTGGTTTGTAGAAGGAGCGTTGGAGGAGTATAAATAGGGATCTGAAAGGAGGGGGAAGGCTGTTATTCACTTATGTATGTTGAAAACTTGTTGATAAAAGGTTTATATAGGTGGAAAACTCTTCTTGCTATTGTTGATAACAGGAGCTTGCCGGTTAATATGTATGTTGACAGGTAGCTTATGCGGATGTGACACAGGTTTTGCACATTCGTATGCAAAGTTTTGCACACGTTTATGCAAAGTCTTGCACACGTATATGCAGATTCTTGCACAGCCTTATGCAAAACGGCTATGACGCGGTCAGGGTTCGGGCGGCTTATTCGCAAATCACTCTTGTCTGACTGTCAAACGGGCAAGTTGAACTTGCGGAATTTGAATAAAAAAAACGTAGCGGGTGGAGGAAGAGTTTTGCTGGTGTCTGAAGAATTTCTACCTTTGCGCCGTCAATCATAAGGACTTAAATGAAAGCAAAAGGATATTCTGTATATCATTTCATTGCCGTGTGCATTGTGGCGGTGTGGGGTCTGACGTTCATTTCTACAAAAGTGCTGATAAACAACGGGCTTACTCCTCAGGAAATCTTTTTGCTCCGTTTCCTGATGGCTTACGCGGGCATTTGGTTCCTTTCTCCCCGCAAATGGTTTGCTGACAGCTGGCGTGACGAGCTCTGGCTGCTGGCGGGAGGCGTGACGGGCGGCTCGCTTTATTTTCTGACGGAAAATACGGCTTTAGGCGTGACACAGACCACCAATGTGGCTTTCATAGTCTGTACGACTCCCTTGGTCACGACGTTGCTTTCCTTGTGGATTTGCCGCAAGGAAAAACCTGCCCGCAGCCTGTTGTTAGGGTCGGTGTTGGCGTTGGCGGGTGTGGCGTTGGTGGTGATGAACGGACGTTTCGTGTTGAAGCTTTCGCCGCTTGGAGATTTCCTTTCGTTGCTCGCTTCTTTTTCTTGGGCGTTCTATAGCTTGATAATGAATAAGATGAACGGACGTTATCCGACCGTGTTTGTCACCCGTAAAATATTCTTCTATGGCGTGCTGACCATTCTGCCTGCTTTTATCCTGCAGCCTTGGCAATTTCCGCTGGAAGGCTTCCTGCGTCCTGTGGTAATGTTCAATCTGTTGTTTCTGGGTGTGCTGGCTTCCTTGGTATGCTATGCGGTATGGAACGTGGTGTTGAAACGGCTGGGAACCGTGCGCGCGTCTAACTATATTTATCTGAACCCTCTTTTCACCTTGATAGGCTCCGTTTGCCTGCTGGATGAACGGCTGACAATGATGGCTGTCGCAGGTATTTTCTTGATTTTAGGCGGTGTATATTGTGCGGAAAAGAAGAGTCGTTAACTCATTTAAACATTAAAAGAAATGACAGTCATTTATCCGTCTCCCATATTCGGCCCTATCCATTCCCGCCGGCTGGGTGTATCTTTGGGAATCAATCTCTTGCCGGAAGACGGCAAGGTGTGTACGTTCGACTGCATCTACTGTGAATGCGGTTTCAACAAAGACCGCCGTCCGCATCGGCCAATGCCTGTGCGCGAGGAGGTCTGCGCCGCTCTGGAAGCCCGCCTGCAAGACATGCGTCAGAACGGTCCCGCTCCTGACGTGCTGACCTTCGCCGGAAACGGAGAGCCTACCGCACATCCGCATTTTCCGGAAATCGTGGACGATGTGCTGGCCTTGCGGGACCGGTATTTTCCGAATGCCAAGGTGAGTGTGCTCAGCAACTCCACCCTGATTCGCCGTCCCGCCGTGTTTGAGGCATTAAACAGGGTGGACAACAACATCCTGAAGCTGGACACTGTGGACGAAGCGTATATCCGCAGGCTGGACCGTCCGACCGGCGCTTATTCCGTGGACAGCGTCATTGAAGGCATGAAAGCCTTTCACGGCAACTGCATCATCCAGACCATGTTCCTGAAGGGAGGATATGAAGGGCATGACATGGACAACACTTCCGACCGCTACGTGCTGCCGTGGTTGGAGAAAGTGTGCGAAATAGCTCCCCGTCAGGTGATGATCTACACCATCGACAGGGAGACGCCGGATCACGACTTGCGTAAGGCCACGCGCGAAGAGCTGGACCGGATCGGACAGTTGGTGCGTGAGGCAGGAATTGCTGTCAGCGTGTCTTATTAGTAAGTATTAAGTATTAAGTATTAGTGATTTGCCTACTTGTTTAAGTCCAATCTTGGATGTCAGCTGTGGCTTCCACTTTGTTTTCCACGTCATCGGGTAGAGCCGGGAAGAAGTCAATCCCTGTGATGCGCTCCACTTGGTCGACCGAATTGACATAGCTGTCTAACGGATTGTTTCCGGATGTGTTCTTATAAATAAAGCCAATGGCTTTGGGGGGATTGCTTTCGGTGCAGAGCACAACTTTGAAGAAAGCGTCGGGCACGACCACACGGTGTTCCTTGCCGATGGTGCGGTGTTTGCCTTTATAGAGGATGGGGCCGCATACAATGTAGATGCGTCCCTCCTTTTCCGCCCAGCGGCGGCAGTCCTCTTCCAGCTCTTTCCAGTCGCCCCGGTTCAGGTTGTGGTTTTGCGGACAGATGTTGGTCATGTAGAAGCTTTCCCGCATGGCCCGCCAATGCCAGCGGTTGTCTCCGGCAGGGCACATGTGTCCGCGGTCCATGCCGCAGCCCTTATAGTCGTCGGTTGTGACTGCTTCCCGTTCGGGCAAGTCGGGATCGGGCAGGAATTTGTCAGAACGGCTTTCGCGTTCGATCAGTTTTTCCGGTGTCAGCTCCCAGGCCACCCAGTTGGGAATGTTCCAGTCGGAATTGAAAGAGACTGTATATCCCCTGCGGTATAAGATGCGCTCTGACACGTTTTTCAGCGGCGCGGGCTGTTCGATGCGTGCGCCGGCAGGCACTTGTACAGGGGTGGCGGTTTCTGCCGGCTGTGAAGCCGTTCCTTCAGCAGGCTCTACCGCATCGGCAAGGGTGGAAGAAATGTTTTGGGGCAGGTGGAAGCCATGGTCGTCCAACGCACGTGTCAGCGGCTCGTAGCCTAAGCAGACCATGCATACCAGCGCAATGAAGTAATAAACGCTTTTCGGTTTTCTGTTTTTAGTCTTTTTTCTTGGAGTCATCTTTTCAGTGATTAGCGGTCAGTTATTACGGCTTTAGCCCGTTCTAAGGCAACATTGATGTTGGGACAGATGTTTTCTTTTCCCATCCATTCATAGAAGCCGGCTTTTTCCAACGTTTTGTGTACTTTCTCGTTCACTCCCGAAAGCACCACGGTGATTTTTTCTTTTTGTGACATGATGCAAAGGTTCTCCAGATTGTGGATGCCGGTAGAGTCTATGAAAGGCACGCGACGCATTCGGATGATACGCACTTTGGGACGGTCGCCCAGCATGGCCATGACTTCTTCAAAGCGGGTGGCGATGCCGAAAAAGTAAGGGCCGTGAATTTCATACACTTCCACACCCTTGGGAATGATGAGATGTTCTTCGTGCAGCGCGATGTCCGAGTCTGTGTTCGGGTCTATCTCGTCTTTGATGACCGAGATTTCAGTGGTTTCCATTACTCGTCTCATAAACAGCACGCAGGCAATGACCAGTCCCACTTCGATGGCGACGGTGAGGTCGAACAGCACGGTCAGGAAGAAAGTGATGAGCAACACGCTTACATCCGATTTGGGATTTTTCAGCAATGCCTTGAACGTGCGCCAGCCGCTCATGTTGTAAGCCACTACAGCCAGCACGCCAGCCAGGCAGGCCATCGGGATGTATTGTGCCAGCGGCATGAGGAACAGCAGGATGAGCAGCAGCACCACGGCATGCACGATGCCTGCGACAGGTGTCTTGCCGCCGTTGTTGATATTGGCCATGGTGCGGGCGATGGCGCCTGTTGCGGGAATGCCTCCGAACAAAGGAGTGATCATGTTGGCCACACCTTGCGCCACCAGCTCTGTGTTGGAGTCGTGACGGTCGCCGATGGCTCCGTCTGCCACCGTGGCTGAAAGCAACGACTCGATGGCGCCCAGCACGGCAATGGTGACCGCTACGGGGAACAGATTTTTTACGGCTTCCCAGTCTAAGGCAGGCATCACAGCTTCGGGCAGTTCAGACTTGATGCTGAACCGGTCGCCGATGGTGTCGATGCAGGTGATGCCGGCGTAGGTTTTCATCAGGTAGACTGCGGCGGTCACCGCCACGATGGCTACCAGCGATCCCGGTATCTTCTTGGATAGCTTAGGGGTAAGGATGATCAGCAGGATGCTGACAACGCTTATCAAGGTATTCCACCAGTTGATGCTGTCGAAGTGTCGGGCATAGACGATCCATTTTCCCACAAAGTCTCCAGGAACCGTCTCGCCTGTAAGGTTCAGGCCGAAGATGTCCGCAATCTGTGTGGTGAAGATGGTGACGGCGATACCGCTAGTGAATCCTACAATGATAGGGTAGGGGATGAACTTGATGATAGCGCCCAGCTTGAACACGCCCAGCAGGACAAGAATGGCTCCTGCCATCAGGGTGGCCACGATCAGTCCGGTCTCGCCGTATTGCTGTATGACACCATAGATGATGATGATGAAGGCTCCTGTAGGGCCTCCGATCTGCACCTTGCTTCCGCCCAGCAGGGAGATGAGAAATCCGGCTATGATGGCTGTGATGATTCCTTTTTCGGGAGACACGCCGCTTGCGATGCCGAAAGCGATGGCAAGCGGCAGAGCCACGATGCCCACGATGATTCCCGCCATGAGGTCGGCCGTGAAGGTTGATTTGGAATAATTCTTTAAAGTGCTGAATAGCTTTGGTTTAATCTTGAATGTTTCCATAAGTCATGTAGCAGTTGTAAGTTTCTGTTTTGTTTTTAGGGGCGCAAAGATAGTGCAAATCGGGCGCAGAACATTCAAGATTGCTTGAAAATGTTATGTTGGGATGCCGCTTGTCTCTTCCGACCGCCGAACTTACGCTGTCACACTTCCGGCTGGGATTGCCTCTCGATGCGGATGCGGGCATCCACGGCCACAATCTGTTCTTCGGTTGCCAGCAGAGGATTGATATCCATTTCTTTGATTTCCGTGGCAAAGCGCAGGAGAGTGGAGAGGCGGACAATGATTTCGGCAAACTTGTCTTCGTTTACTCCTTTTTGCCCACGTGCGCCTTTGATAATCTTGTAGGCGCGCAAGGAATGGATCATGGAGTAGGCTTCGGCATACGACAATGGAGCCAGACCTGAGGACACGTCGCGCAGCACTTCCACAAAGATCCCCCCCAGTCCGCAGAGCACCACATGGCCGAAACGGTTTTCATACTTGGCTCCGATAAACAGTTCTGTGCCTTTCAGCATGGGCTGGATCAGGATGGAAGTCACATCGGGCAGCCGCATCATGCGGTCGAACTCTAATGCCAGGTGTTCTTCGGTCTTGATGTTGAGCGTGACACCGCCTACATCAGATTTATGCACAGGTCCTACCACTTTGGCTACGACCGGGAATCCGATGCGGCGGGCGAAGTCCAGCACTTTCTCTTTATCCGGCGAGACAAATTCTTCCACCACCGGAATGCCGGCCGCACGCAGCAAAGCCTGCACATAGCGTGGCTCGATGTAACCCTCTTCGGGCAGTGAGTCGATGATGCGGCGGATGAGAGGCACGTCCACTCCGAACAGCTCGATCTCGTTGGCGGCGGGACGGGGCGTGTTCATGATGCGGGTCAGGGTGCTTCCCAATGTCACTTCATCGGCAAAGTTCACGTGGCCTTTTGCCAGAAAGTCGGCCACTTCCGCTCCGGCGGTATTGACCGAAGGGAGGATGGGGAAAATGGGCTTATGGCAGGTCTGCATCATTTCGTGCAGCACATCGTACATTTCAAACATGCTGACCAGTCCCGGTGTGCCGAAAATGGCCATCATGGCATTGATGTTGTCAAACTTCTCTTCACAGTATTTCATGCAGAGGCGAAGGTGGCCGGGCGTGCCGGTGGCCAGAATGTCGATGGGATTGCCCACGGCTGCTCCCGGCAGGAGACGGCTCTTCAGCTCGTCCGCCACGGGACCTTCCAGTTTGGGGACATTCAGTCCGCCTTTGCTCAAGGCATCGGTCAGCATCACACCAGGCCCGCCGGCATGGGTCACTATGGCAAAGTTCCTTCCGCAGAGTTCAGGCAGGGTGAAGATACATCCTACGGTGGTCAGCTCTTCACGTGAGAAGCAGCGCACGATGCCCGCTTTGCGGAACAAGGCTTCCACGGCCGCATCGCTGCTGGCAATGGCGCCTGTGTGGGAACTGGCGGCACGGCTTCCGCTCTCACTGCTTCCCGCCTTGATGGCCGCTATCTTGCATCCTTTGCGGATGAGCGAGGCGGCGTGCATCAGCAGTCGGTCCGGGTCGCCGATGCTTTCGATGTAGAGCAGTTTCAGACGGCTGTCCGTTTCGGGATTGAAATGCTCGTCCATGTATTGCAACACGTCTTCCACACCGATTTGTTTGGCATTGCCTACTGACCAGACGGAGTTGAATTGCAGTCCTTTCGTGACAGCACTCTCCAGTATGAATACAGCTGTGGCGCCTGAGCTGGAAATCAAGTCCACTCCTTTGGGATGCAATTGGGGGATGGGTTGGCTGAACACGCTGTGATGCCAGGTGTTGAGCAGTCCGATGCAGTTAGGGCCGATGAGTGAAGCCTCATATCGGTTGACAGTCTGCAAGATCCGTTCTTCCAGCAAGGCTCCTTCACGGGTCTCTTCTCCGAAACCGGCTGAAAGAATGATGAAAGCCTTCACTTTTTTCCGGGCTGCCAGAATTTCCACAGTGTCGGGACAGGCTGCTGCCGGAATGGCCAGAATGGCCAGGTCGGTATCGGGCAAGTCTTCTATGTTATGGCAGGCTTTTATGCCCTGCACTTCGGCTTCCTTGGGATTGACCGCCCGCAGTTCGCCTGCATAGTGGCCGCCCAGAAGGTTGCGCAGGATGGCGCCGCCTGGTTTGTGCACGTTGTTGGAAGCGCCTACGACAACGATGCTTTCCGGATGGAGCAATTGGGTATTGATCATAATGGCGGAATGGATGGTTGAATGATTAATGGTTAATG
>CALUOU010000031.1 GCA_944322335.1 uncultured Bacteroides sp. | reverse complement strand
CACCTCTTAACATTCCTCCAAATTTGGCGATCTGTGACAATGTGAGTAACTTTGCCCACAACATGAGGAGCAGGCAACTTCCTGACTCCCCCAAAGACAATATGGCATTCACAATAAAAACCAATAACCATGAAACACTTGACATTTTTGGCCGTTCTGGCCGCCTTGTTTGTAACGGTTTCTTCGTTCACCACAAAGCAGCCTGTCTCCCCCGCCGGAAACACAGCCGATCCAGAAGACAGCACAATATCCGTAGTAGCCTATTTCTGCAACCGCGACACCTTTGTCTACCGTGAATATTACGGCGAATGGAAAATCGAAGGGGAAGATACCGTCATGACGGCCGATATGGAAGCCTCGTACATGATCAATGTGACCGACTCCACCGCAAAAGGCTATGAGCTGGAATTCCACCTGCTGGACTATCAGACAGCCTTGCCGGAAGGGGCGGACGCAGGAACAGAAATATCCAGCTTCTTCGCCGACATGTTCGGCAAGAGGATAAAGGGCGCCTGTCTCCGGTTCACCACCGACGAATTTGGTGTCATCACCGGCTATTCCAACGAAAAGGAAATGAGAAAGCTGTTAGACAAAGCCTATCGGGAAACCTGTGGCGAGCTGATGAAACATCCCCGCATCGTCGAAATGAAACAGGCAGGCATCCATGCGGACAAGCTGCTGAGCATGTTCAACGAGGATGTCCTGATGCAAGATTACGTGAAAGACCTGGACATGATGTTCGCCTTCCACGGCAAACGATACGATCTGGGCGAAACGAGCTACCACGAGGGAGCCACGGCCAAGCAGTATGCCAACGACTCCTACATCAACGCGTGGTCCGATCCTGAGACAGGAAAATATGGCATCGCCACCAGTGTGGACAACTACATCCCTTGGGAGGACGCGCTCAACATAGCGACAAAAGCCATAGGGCTGATGACCAGCGACACCATAGCCGACGCGATACAAGAAAAGTTCACCACGAAGAAGGAAACGATGATCTACAACGCCTATGTCTCCCTCTCCTATTTCGAGAACGGATGGCCTGAGGAAATGACCAGACAGGACATCACCCGCCTGGCCGGCAAGGAAAAGATCAAGCAAACCCACGTCCTGTGGGAAAGATATTCCGTGGGCAACCATTGATCCCGAAACGCCAAACATGAAACCTTTCCACCCAAATTGCCACATTCAGTTTGCAGATAATGTTACCGTTCTATAAAAGAGCCTTGCATTAAAGAAAAATTTCTCTAATTGCTGTGCGTTTCAAATGGAAAAATGCTACTTTTGCAGACGGAAAACAAGGGAGCGCGAGACAATGACGCAAAATCATTTCCCGTTTTCCGCTCTTTTCTGAGAATATAAGGTAAAAAGAGTGTTATAAACCAATATACCAATTTTAAAATCTTAAAGAAAATGGCAAATTTAGATTTAAGCAAGTATGGTATCGTAGACGTGAAGGAGATTCTCCACAACCCGTCTTACGAAGTATTGTTCGAAGAAGAGACCAAAGCCGGTCTTGAAGGTTATGAAAAAGGTCAGGTGACGGAACTGGGTGCCGTGAACGTAATGACCGGTATCTACACGGGACGTTCGCCTAAAGATAAATTCTTTGTTTACAACGAAGCCAGCAAGGACACCGTGTGGTGGACAAGCGATGAGTACAAGAACGACAACAAGCCTTGCAGCGAAGAGGCTTGGGCAGACTTGAAGGCTAAGGCTGTGAAGCAGCTGAGCGGCAAGCGCCTGTTCGTGATGGATACCTTCTGCGGCGCCAACCCGGCTACCCGCCTGAAAGTGCGCTTCATCATGGAAGTAGCATGGCAGGCTCACTTCGTGAAGAACATGTTCATCCGTCCGACGGAAGAAGAACTGGCTAACTACGGTGAACCCGACTTCGTATCGTTCAACGCAGCCAAGGCTAAGGTGGACAACTACAAGGAACTGGGCCTGAACTCTGAAACGGCTACCGTATTCAACCTGAAGACCAACGAACAGGTTATCCTGAACACTTGGTACGGCGGTGAAATGAAGAAGGGTATCTTCTCTATCATGAACTACCTGAACCCGCTGCGCGGCATCGCTTCCATGCACTGCTCTGCCAACACCAACATGGAAGGTACCGACACGGCTATCTTCTTCGGTCTGTCCGGTACAGGCAAGACTACGCTGTCTACCGACCCGAAACGTCTGCTCATCGGTGACGACGAACACGGCTGGGACGACGAAGGCGTATTCAACTACGAAGGCGGCTGCTATGCCAAGGTTATCAACCTGGACAAGGAAAGCGAACCCGATATCTACAACGCCATCAAGCGCGACGCTCTGCTGGAGAACGTGACCGTTAAGGCCAACGGCAAGATCGATTTCGCCGACAAGAGCGTAACGGAGAACACTCGCGTTTCTTATCCTATCTATCATATCAACAACATCGTTAAGCCGGTGTCCAAAGGTCCTCACGCTCATCAGGTGATCTTCCTGTCAGCTGACGCGTTCGGCGTATTGCCTCCTGTATCTATCCTGGACAGCGAACAGGCCAAATACTACTTCCTGTCCGGCTTCACCGCTAAACTGGCCGGTACAGAACGTGGCATCACTGAGCCGACTCCTACCTTCTCCGCTTGCTTCGGCGCAGCCTTCTTGAGCCTGCACCCCACGAAGTACGCAGAAGAGCTGGTTAAGAAGATGGAAAAAGTAGGCGCTAAGGCATACCTGGTCAACACGGGCTGGAACGGAAGCGGCAAGCGTATCTCCATCCGCGACACTCGTGGCATCATCGACGCCATCTTGGACGGCTCTATCGACAAGGCTCCGACGAAGACCATCCCGTACTTCAACTTTGTTGTTCCTACTGAATTGCCGGGCGTTGATCCGAAGATCCTCGATCCGCGTGACACATATGCTGACGCAGCTCAGTGGGAAGAGAAAGCTAAAGACTTGGCTGGCCGCTTCATCAAGAACTTCGCTAAGTTTGAAGGCAACGAAGCTGGCAAGGCATTGGTCGCTGCCGGTCCGAAGCTCTAAACAAGGCTACAAATCTAAACAACATTTTTCATGATATTTGTTTATTTTTAAGAACACCTCCATTTTTCTGCGTGATGCAGAGAAAGGATATCTAATCTAACAACATTTTACAAGCGAAAGAGTCTCCGCGTGAGCGGGGGCTCTTTTTTTGCGATCAACGGTTTTAATGAACTTGATTTTCCGCCTGACAAACGGCACATCCATAGCAAACCGTTTTGCCTGAGCATAAAATTGTTATTTTTTGTATAAACAAAATACTTGTAGAAATAAAATCCTTATATTTGCCGCTGTTATAGCAAGACAGAACGAAAATGCGGAAATGCAAAGACGCGCAAGCAGCCCGCACGGACAACTTCCCCTCCGGGGCAAGACAGGCGGGACACTTTCCGTAAGCCTTCCTTGTCTGGCTATAACCGCGAAAGAGCAATCCCTTTAAAACAAAAAGACGAAACCGAAATGAAGAAACAAATCATCATCCTCATGCTTATGGCAGCCAGTCTGACGGCCTTCGCCTCGTGTGAATCGGAAAGCCGCGTAGACGACCTGAAAGAGTTCGTGGAGAAAGTGCAAAAGGAAGCAGGCACGTACACGGAAGAGAAGTGGGAAGAAGTGAACGACGAGTTCAGCAAACTTCTGGATAAGTTGAACCAATATGAAGACCTGTCCGAAGAGGAACTGAAAGAAATGGCCAAGCTGCAAGGCGAATATGCGGCTACTGTCTTCAAAAACAAAGGCGGAAAAGTCATGGAAGAAATGAAAAAGGCCGGCGGGAAGGCTGGCGCCGCTATCGGCGGTTTTCTGGAGGGTCTGACAGGCGGAGGAGACGATGAGGAGGAAGAATGATCCCCCCGGCTGAACAAGAGAAATGACAGAATAACCAAATAACGAAAGCAAATGAAAACATTCCGTACCCTTATCGGCGGCCTCTGCCTGTGCGCCGCCGTCAGCAGTTGCGCACCCTCTGCGCAAAAAGACGAAACGGCAGCCTTGGAGCAGCCCAGCAAGTCGGACATCGTGATAGAAAACATCATGACGCGCCGCAGCATCCGCCAATACAAGCCTCAAGCCGTGAACCGTGACACCATGCAGGTCATTCTCAACTGCGGCATCAATGCCCCCAACGGACAAAACAAGCAGTCGTGGGAAGTGCGCGTGGTGGATAATCCGGAATATATCAACGGCCTGACAGAAATCTATAAGAAAGCCAACCCCGAAGCGGCCAAGGATCCTTCGTTTAAGAACATGTTCCGCAACGCGCCCACCATCGCGTTCATAGCCCGCGACACGAAGTATGACCTTTCACAGATCGATTGCGGCCTGCTGGGCGAGAACATGATCCTTTCGGCATGGTCCATGGGCATCGGATCGTGCTGTCTGGGAGGCCCCATCCGCTTCATGAACACCAACAAGGAAGCGGCTCCTTACCTGGAGAGACTGGGCTTCAGCGAAGGCTATGAACTGCTCTATTGCATCGCTTTCGGCTATCCGGACGAAGCGCCGGCCGCCAAGCCCCGGATGCAGGAAAAGGTGAAGTTCGTGGACTAAACACGCACATAAAAAAACACGCCTCCCACATAAATAACGGAGACGTGTTTTTTTTCTCTACCTTTTATCTTTTTATTTGATTGCTATGGCCAAACGATAGTAAACGCCTTGTTTCTCACTCACCTGCTCGATCTTGTTTTCTTTCAGCAATTGCGCCAACGCCATGCAAAGGTCAGTGCTTGCCAACTCACAAAGTCTCTGAAGCTCACTGAACGAGCAACGGGTATAACGAAGCAGGATGTCGTACACCTTGAGACTGTTTTTCTTAATGCATTGAAGATTAAAAGCCATATGATTGGACTGTATTATTTATGCGGCCTTGCCAGCCTTGGGCTTAACCGCATACAAAGAAAAGAAATTCTTGCGAAAAACGGTAATATTTTTCTGATTTAAAGGGACTTTTGTGCTACGTTTAGAAATAAAGCCGCCAAACGACTTCGGAATTAACGTCCTTTGTAGAATGAAAGAAGAGAAAAGAAGAGGAGGAAGAGGCGTTTATCTCCCAAAGCTGACAAATGCCCTCCTCTTTCCTCCTCAAAGATAGACGGTAAAAGGCAAGCGAACGATGTCACAGCCTCGCGCGTCGTCGTGCCCAAATTCTACCTTGTCCTCTCGAGCCAGCCAGCCGATAGCCGCACACAGCTCGCACTCGGACAGACCGGAAGCCCGTAACAGGCGTTCACGGTCCCATGCTTCGTTGTTGCTGAGCAGACGCCATACGACACCTGCATTCAGCCCAATGGTAACTTTGTCCATAAGCGTATGTTTTAGGGTTTGACGCTGCAAAGAAAAGAAGTTTTTAATAAATAGCCAAGCCTCAACCCCATAAAAATGTTCCCAAACGACAGAGTTTGTGACCTTGCCGACAAGAAACTCCCAACCAGCTTTTCCCCTGTCTCCATGCCCTGTTTCTCCTATAGATCCGCACTCCGGACAAATAGGACAATAAAGCCGCCTTATAAGTTATTCCCATTTTCCGGATAATGCCTTACTTTGCACTTAAAAAGGTGATTATGAACAGAGACATAGAGAAAAAGTTGGATAACCTGAATGGGCTGAGAGAGGACAATGTCGCCACATATTGCGATGAACGCATTGCTTTTATCGAGAATCTGCAAGACATTGAATACACCGGCCCGGTCAAGGTGGAGGCTTTCCTGGCTGTGCTTTGCCTGCAAGGGAGATCCTCGGTAAGCATTGACGGAAAGCTGTTCGAGATAGCTCCTAACGACTTGCTGATATGCCATCCGAACATCATCCTGGAACAGCGCATCGCCAGCATGGACATGAAGTTCCGCTGCATCTGCCTGTCACGGGATTACATCCGGCAACTGTCGCTCATCGGCGACGGCAATCCGTGGGATGCCCTTGTGTTTCTGGAAAAATCGCCCGTCCTTCAGCTGAGCGCGGAGGAAGCGACGGGCTTTTGCCAATACTATGACTTGATACACGCTAAGCTGACAGGCGCTCCCCGCCGCCACCAGAAGCAACTTATCGATGCCTTGCTGCTGGCTTTTCTCTACGACTTCCGCGATACATTGGAGCGTTTTGTCATTCTCAAGCCCTCCACCTATACCGCCAGCGAAAAGATGTTCCGCGAGTTCCTGGATCTGCTTTCCGCCTCCAGCCCCAAGCCCCGCACCGTGGCCTACTATGCCGACAAGCTCTGCATCACGCCCAAATATCTCTCCAGCGTGTGCAAAGAAGCCAGCGGACATACCGCTTCCGAACTCATCAACCGCTACGTGGTGAAGGACGTGCAATACTTGCTGAAACAACATCACAAGAGCATCAAGGAAATCTGCATCGAGCTGGATTTCCCCAATCTCTCGTTCTTCGGCCGCTACGTGAAGAAGCATCTCGGCATGTCGCCCAAACGGTGGCGGGAGCAGAACCTTTGATAAAGCAGACAAAACACACAAGGAGACGAGGCGGAAAGAGCCTTTCTCAGTTTTTCCTCGGCGGCACATACCCCTCTGTATAGATCCGGTCGAAAAAAGGCAGCCAGGCATTGTCGGCCTTGCCGATCTGCAAGCCATAGAAACAGACGCCGCGCCGCTTACGCCACTGGATCAATTGCTCCAACAGGGCCGGACGGCAAAGGGGAATCTTGAAATCGCTGATCCAAAGCACATCGGCATTGAAGTATTCGGAACGGGAGGAAAGCAGGCGGAATGTGGTTTCCAGCATCTGGGTGGCATCAGTCCCGCCCGTAGAGGAATGGGTGAAAAAGTCCAGCAGTTTGGCCCGCTGACGGCGCACATCAATGGGACGGACCGAAACGGAAAAAGCAATGAGATAGCAGTCGCGCCGCTGACGGTCGGCCATCTCCACCAGCTTTATCAGGAGTGAGGCGGCAATCTTTTCAGGCGTTCCCTCCATACTGCCCGAAGTGTCCAGACAGACCACCATGGGACCTTTCAGCCGCGCGGGACGTGACTCCAGAGTGCGTGCGGGCCGCAGGGCTTGCGACTTATGACGGAACACCTGCAGCTTGCGGCTCAAATAGCGGTAGAGGAAAGCGTCCTCCAGCCCGCTGTCCATGTATTGCGCCCATTCGCCCGGCAGCAAAGCGTTGAGATCATTGCCCAACGCGACACCTTCTATATCGCTGCGGGAGGCGTGTTCCAACGGCAGTTCATTGCCTTGCCCCACAAACATGCGCTCATGCCCTTCGATGTCTGCAACGCGTCCCATCCGGTCGGCTATCACCTGCAAGACGGGATAACGGCGCTGCAAACGGACGGCCTGCCGGAAGCGTTCAAAGTCGTGTGTGTTCCAGATGCCGTCCATCATGCCCCACGATTGAAAAAACTCGTCTTTCTCTATCCGGTTCTTCTCCAGGTATTCGGGAATATCGTGCAGGTTGCGCCGTAAACGCTGCTCGAAAGAGGTCTGCCTCTGGGCGATGAGCTGTGACTGCTGCTGCCGCCGCTGCCGTTGGAAAGCCGCTTCCCAGTCGCGCAGCATTTTCTCCCACAACGCGTCATCCGAACAGCCTTCGCCATTGGCCATCTCACGCAAATAGAAAGGAGCGTCGAAGCCGTATCCGATGTATTTTTCCCCCACTTCCTCCACCAGCGCCTGCCAGCCGTTGCGCCGACGGCGGGAGGACCATTCGGCCGCCTGCGCCATGCCTAAGGTCTCAACCTGATTCTTCTGCAGGTTGTATCTGTCTTTTTCCACATAGTACTGGATAAACTGGAGAATGTTGTCGCGGAAGATGCGCGCGCAGATCTCGCTCGAAAGTACCTGCACCTTCAGCCAAGGGTCGGCCATGAGAGAAGCCAGATAGACATACAACGGATCCTGCTCTTGAGGCGGCTCGCAAACGCCGGTCTGCAAGAAGCGCTCCACCAGTCCCGCATAGAAGGCCAGGTCATAGGTACGCTTGGCCTTATTCATCGCCATAAAGCAGTTTGCGGGCATCAGCCCGGGCGTATGCGATCTGCTGACGCAAGGTGGAAGCATAGTCTGAGACGGCCTTACGCTCGTCATCAGAGAGGAAGAGGAGGTCGCCGGCCTCTCGCGTCAGGGAAGCGAGCGACCGGTTGGTTTGCTCCAGTTCCGCTTCATAATCCCGCCCGCTGAAGGCGGGTGGAGTGTCGGCAATCCAGTCGGACTGCTGCGTTTCCCCCCGTTCCAGACACTGGAGGCTGTAGCGCACACCGTTGATGTAGAGGTGATGGAAATCGTCACGGGCCAAGGTGACCGTTTGCCCCTTGGACGGCTTCTGTCCGGCGACCGCACGGATCAGACTGTGCTTGGGCTGCCTGGGATCCGGATAAATGATGCCTTGTGTGGGGATGGCTTTCGGGTCGTAAGCCTTCAGGTTGCGATAGTCCACCAGAAAGATATACGTATGGCCTGTTCCGTGATTCTCCACTAAATAATACAGGTGGTTATAGATCTTGAGCGAGTCGTCGCGATGGTCTCCCTTCAGACGGGCCTGTTTCAATGCCTCAGCCACATTCAGCAGGCGGAGATCGTTTTTCAATGCTCCCGACAAATCGGCTATCTGTCTGGCACAAGGAGTGAACACGGCACGGATAACGGCAGCGCGGACAGCCTCCCGCTCGTCCGGCTCATTCCACAAGCAATGGTAAAGCGGGAGAAGATCGGCAGGAGAGACGGAGGGACGGTCGTGCATCCAGGCGGAAACGCGAAGCAAGCGGACGATGTGTTTCCAGCGGCGGTCGCTGACATAAACGGAACGGCGCACCCCCGACTCATCCGCCACCACAGCCGACAGCTCATGGCGGATGCTGCTGATGGACTCCAACACCTCGTCCGGCACATCCACCTTTCGGATGGCACTTTGCCAGTCGGCATATTCTTCGGGAGTGACAGGGCATGAGACAGGAGAGCAGGCCTCATCGGCCTCATCCAGCAACATGCGGCGGAATGTCTCTTCCCGCCGGATGCAAGAGCAGACCAGACGCACCAGAAAGCGGTCCCACAAGGCTTCCAGCCCTTCTCCCTGAGCGGGCAGCTCGTTGCTGGCAGCCACCAGCAGTTTCAACGGGATGCGGAGCTCATGGTCGCCATTGCGGAACAGTTTCTCATTGAGGGCTGTCAGCAACGCGTTCTGAATGGCAGGACCGGCTTTCCAGATCTCGTCCAAAAAGACCACATCGGCCGTAGGCAGATATCCTTCCACCCTACGCTCGTACTGATCCGACTCTTTCAGACGGCTGATGCTGACAGGTCCAAACAGCTCGTCGGGGGTTGAGAAACGCGACATAAGGTATTCAAAGGAACGCGCTCCTGCAAACGCCTGTTTCAGCCTCCGGGCCACCATGGACTTGGCTACACCCGGAGGGCCTAACAGCAATACGCTCTCGCCTGCCAGCGCAGCCAGCAAAGACAAGCCGATCTCAGTCTCTTTCTCGTAAACGCCCCTGTTCATTTCGTCCAGAAGGCGGATGATGCGGTCTTTCATTTCTTTCCCATGCTAAATTTCCAAAATGCAAAGATAATACATTTCTTTCAGCAATGAGTGAACCGCCCGGCCATTATCCTTCCCTTTCCGGCCGATGCCGACGAGGAGCCTCAGGAGGCATATCCTTCCACTGGGCGTATTGCTCTTCGGTCAGGATCTTCTTCATCTTCTTGTCCAGTTTCCGGGTGCGCTTCTCAAGCTCTTTTCTCCGCTCCTCGGCACGGGCTTCCCGTTCTTCAGGAGATGGAGGCGTGGGGCGTTCTCCACTCATCCCCATAGGGGGAAATCCTCCGCCGCCCATCGCTCCCGGCCCGCCGAATCCCGGCCCCATCGGTCCACGGGATCCTCCCATGCGAGGCCCTGCACCGGCAAAGGCTTGCATACGTGCCTTGTATTCTTTCAGATAGAGTTTATAGACCTTCTTATACTGCTCGTCAGTCAGTTTCAAAGGCTCTTTCAGGCGGTCGGCCTGCCGTTTAGCCATATCTTCCGGATCGGGTATCGAAGGACGGCGGTTTTCCGGCGCCTGCCAAGTGTCCAAGGTATCCGCCGCATGGATGCAGGCCGGAACACCTGTCATCATGCCCAGACAAAGCAAGGCAGCTACGGTCATAAAAATGCGTTTCATCTTGATTCTCATGTTTAAAGGGTTATACCATATATCGTCTCAAAGATAACGCCTTTCAGAAAAGAAATGAAATGAAAACGACCAAAGGCTGTTTTTTGTCTACGTTCGGAAGGGCTGGAATGAAGAAAACATAAACGCGGACCACACAATCCTTTCGGTTGTCTGATCCGCGCGTCCGGTATGAAATAAAATGGCTGAGACTATTGCATCATTCTTTCTTATTGGCCCGTTTGCGTTCCGTTTCGTCAAGAATGGTCTTGCGCATACGCATCGACTTGGGAGTCACTTCCACGTATTCGTCTTCCTTGATGTATTCCAAAGCCTCCTCCAGCGAGAACTGTACAGGCGGAATGAGACGTGCTTTCTCGTCTGAACCGCTGGCACGCATGTTGGTCAGCTTCTTCGACTTGGTGACATTCACCACGAGATCGTTCTCGTGAGAGTGTTCGCCCACCACTTGTCCGGCATATACCTCCTGCTGGGGGAAGATGAAGAAGCGTCCGCGGTCTTGCAGCTTGTCAATGGCGTAGGCAAAGGCTGTCCCGCTCTCCATGGCAATCATCGAGCCATTGGTGCGGCGCTCTATTTCTCCTTTGTACGGCTGGTATTCCTTAAAACGGTGAGCCATGATGGCTTCGCCGGCCGAGGCGGTAAGCACATTGGTGCGCAGACCGATGATGCCGCGCGAAGGCATGTCAAATTCCAGATTCACCCGGTCGCCGGCCGTCTCCATTTTCACCATGTCACCCTTGCGGCGTGTCACCATGTCGATGATCTTGCTCGCATACTCTTCGGGCACGTTGACAGTCAGCTCTTCGATAGGCTCGCAACGCACTCCGTCTATTTCCTTAAAGATGACTTGCGGCTGCCCTACCTGCAGTTCGTAACCTTCGCGGCGCATGGTCTCGATCAGAACGGAGAGATGCAGCACACCACGTCCGGAAACGATCCACTTGCCGTCCTCCTCGCTCTTCTTCACCCGCAAGGCCAAGTTTTTATCCAGCTCGCGCGTCAAACGGTCCTGAATGTGGCGGGAAGTGACAAACTTGCCTTCCCGTCCGAAAAATGGCGAGTCATTGATGGTGAACAGCATGCTCATGGTAGGCTCATCGATGGCAATGGGCGGGAGGGGATCGGGATTGTCATAATCACAGATGGTGTCGCCAATCTCAAAACCTTCGATGCCAACCAGCGCACAAATGTCACCGGAAGAAACCTCCGACACCCGCACCCGACCCATGCCTTCAAAGGTATGCAGTTCCTTAATCTTGGTTTTCAGAATGGTGCCGTCACGCTTGGCCAAGGAGACGTTCATGCCTTCCTTCAGAGTGCCACGATGTACGCGCCCCACAGCGATACGTCCTGTGTAAGACGAATAATCCAAAGAAGTGATCAGCATCTGAGGCGTACCTTCCAGCTGCTCAGGTGCCGGAATATTCTCCAGAATGCAGTCCAGCAAAGGCGTAATGTTGTCGGTGGGTTTGCGCCAATCGGCACTCATCCAGTTGTTTTTGGCCGATCCATAGATGACGGGGAAGTCCAGCTGCTCCTCTGTGGCATTGAGGCTGAACATGAGGTCGAACACCATTTCATACACTTCTTCCGGACGGCAATTCGGTTTGTCCACCTTATTGACCACCACTACAGGCTTCAGCCCGATCTGCAATGCCTTCTGCAACACGAAACGCGTCTGAGGCATAGGACCTTCGAAAGCATCCACCAGCAGCAGACATCCATCAGCCATGTTGAGCACACGCTCCACCTCGCCGCCGAAATCGCTGTGTCCCGGAGTGTCGATAATGTTGATTTTCGTTCCTTTGTAATTGATGGATACGTTTTTTGAGAGAATAGTGATGCCCCGCTCACGTTCCAAGTCGTTGTTATCCAGCATCAGCTCGCCTGTAGCCTGATTGTTGCGGAACAAGTGTCCGGCCAGCAGCATTTTGTCAACGAGCGTCGTCTTCCCATGGTCCACATGGGCAATGATGGCAATGTTTCTAATGTTTTGCATATCGTGTCTTTAATACCTATCTGTTTTTCGGGTGCAAAGATAAGGCTTATTCGGCAGAAATCCTGCATGTTGGAGTGAATAAAACGTTTCAGCAGCCCTTCTCCAGCCATTTTTGCTGACAGCAAGGCACCGCAAAAAAGCCCGGCCTGTCGCCGGGCTTCGGTAATCGCAACATAGCCTTATCCCCTTGCTGACTGCACTCCTTTTTCCAAACGCCGCATATCCATGCCAAAGCGATCCGGCCTTTTTCTTTTTATCCGGACATCTGTACACCGTTCGTCCCAGCCCGATCGTTTCACCAGACACAGGCAGATTAAAGGGTGATAAAAGCACTCAACGCGCCGGTCAATACCAAAGTAAAGACCAGCATACCTATTATTATATATGTGGTACGTTTCATGATCCGGTTTCTTTTTGTTTGTCTATAAACTCTCTGTACATTCCGGCCAGCTCTTCAGCCGTGATGTCCAGCATGTAGCACTGCCTCAAAAAGCAGTCGGCCTCCTCTTTCAGGAAACGCTCTTTGCGCAACGTGTAGATCAACCGGGCGGCACCGACAGCCACAAAATAGCCGATGCCCCGTTTGTTGTAGATGATGCCTTGTGTCTGCAGATAGTCGAAAGCGCGCATCACAGTGTTGGCGTTCACCTCCACCAAAGCCGCATACTCACGCACAGAAGGAATGCGGCTTTCCTCACCATAGCGGCCCAGCGTTATTTCATCACAAATGCGGTCGGCTATCTGCAGGTAGATGGCTTTGCTCTCTTTAAAATCCATAGGCTACCAACGATGAATGATTTCTGATTCTTTGAAACGGAAGTAAGCCAGCACCCAGTTAAACAAGGCAAAAAGATAAAGAAGGATTATCCAGACCCATAAAGCCTCATCGCTAAAAACATATCTCGAATTCTCAAAGAGGATGAAAGAAGCTTGGGGATGGTCGGCTATGGCATTGCTGACACACAGCTTCATCACCACTGCAAACACCACGATGTGAAGGAACCATACTCCCACCAATGCCGCCAAAGTCTTCCCTGCCGTATGCTTAGGCCAAAGCGTACTGCCCAACATCATCAGCGAAAGCATCAGGCTGCCCAATCCCACCAGGCTCGCCAAGGCAAACGAGCCCTGTCCGATCCTGCCCAAGCTGCCCGACAACGAGACAGACACCAAAGAATGATCCGGACTCGTCAGCAGGCTGAGCAACACCAATGTCCAGTCGGCCAGCTTAAACACCAGCAGGTAGGCCAATGTAAAGCCAACCGTATACATCAGCCAGCGCGAAAGGTATTTCTCGAAATCGGAAGCCGGCAACGTCAGGTAGCGGATGCGTCCGGCTTTCTCTTTCAAAGGAGCCATGAAAGACGTGACATAGATCAACGCGGCCGCCATATAAGTCCATTCAAACAGCCGGAGCCAACGCAGATCAGCAGCATTTGAGTCAACAATTTCTGCCCGAAAAGAGAAAAGGGCGAAACTGGTGCTCGCTAATTTGAAATCGAGTCCTCTGCTCAGAAAAAGGATCACCAATAGGGCGGCATAGCATCCTATCAGGAAACGCATATTGAATTTCCACGATTCCACCCACTCCTTGCGGCATACCAACCGGAAACGCCGCCAGTCAAAAAAACGATTGTCCAACATTTCAGCATTCTGGATTTAACGGTTAATGAATTTTTTCTCCACTTCTTCCGGCATGGCCAGTGTGGCGCCAAACAAGAGTTCGAGATTGATCTCAGTCTCCTGACAGCCATCATTGGGCAACATCAGGCTGTTCCCTTGTGGAGAAGGAAGGGCATAAAAAGCCTGAGCCGCCAATCGACGGTCATCGCTCTCGCGGAAAGCAAAACGGGCACAGATTTCCTCCACCGAACGGTTCAGCAGCACACGGCTGTTGTCCACAATGAGCACATGATCCAGCACACGGTCAATGTCACGCACCTGATGTGTAGAGATTAGAACGGTCCGCCCTTCTGTGACGCCGGAGGCAACCAGCCTGCGGAACTGACTCTTGCCGGGAATGTCCAGCCCGTTGGTCGGCTCGTCCATCAGCAGCAAGCTGGTATTGGCCGCAAAAGCCAGACTCATATACACTTTCTTTTTCTGTCCCATGGAAAGGCTCCCCAGCTGAAGGTCAGGCTCCAGCTCAAACAAACGCAGATAGCCCGTCAGATCTTCATAACTGAAGCGAGGATAAAAACCGCTGTTCAGCTTCACATACTCGTTCAAGGAAAGCGGAGGCAGCTCAAACTCTTCTGGCACCAGAAAGAGGCTGCTCAATGTTTCGGGCAAACGGCCGCGCACATCCAGCCCCTGATAGGTCACACGCCCTTCGCGAGGGGTCAGCAGTCCGCTCATCAGGTACAGCAGAGTGGATTTTCCGACTCCGTTCTTACCCAGCAGACCGTAAGTGTGGCCCTGTTCCAAAGTGAGGGAAAAGTGCCTGAATACTTCTTTCTTTCTCTTTCCCCGGCCATAACTGAACGAAAGATTTTCTACATTCAACATTTTCTTTAATGATTAGCGGTTGATAATGCCTACAGTGTATTAGCATGCTAATACACTGCAAATGTAGCACAATCTTTATGGAAACAACAAGCAAGAGACAAGGAAATCTTTTCTGTTTAATACTTTTTAGCGATTAAGACACCTCTTCCTCATACATCCGTTCGATCGCTTCCCGGTAATTCTGGGCAATGACCCTACGGCGCAATTTCAGGGTATTCGTCAGTTCTCCCTTCTCCATGCTGAAGGGTTCCGGCAAGAGCGTGAAACGCTTCACCTGTTCATAGTGTGCGAACTGTTGCTGGAGAGTGTCGATGCGCGCACGGAACAAAGCCAGCACCTTGGGATGCCGCAACAAATCTTCCCGCGTCTGCCACGTCAACCCCTTCTCGCGGGCATAAGCTTCCACATATTCATAGGCTGGCACTATCAAGGCGGAGACAAACTTGCGCTGATCGGCAATGACAGCCACTTGGTCGATGTACCGGTCGATGGAAAGCCGTGTCTCTAAAGCCTGCGGAGAGATGTATTTCCCGTTGGATGTCTTGAAAAGGTCTTTGATGCGTTCGGTCAGGTAGAGATGGTCGCCCTCCAGATAGCCCGCGTCGCCGGTGTGGAACCAGCCTTCAGCATCGATGGCGGCGGCAGTGGCTTCCGGCTTGTTGTAATAGCCGGTGCTGATGGTGCGTCCGCGCAACAAGATTTCGCTGTTCTCACCTATCTTCACCTCCAGTCCGGGCATGACCTGCCCTACAGAACCTATCTCAAATCCGGTCTGGCGAAAGCAGGCCACAGTGGCGGTGGACTCTGTCAGCCCATACCCCACCAGCATGAAGATGCCTACCGAATGGGCAAACTCACAGATTTCATTGGAAACGGCCGCCCCCGCCGTAGGGAAGAAATTGGCGTGTTCGAGGCCGATGTGTTTCTTCAAAATGGCGTAGACTGTCTTTTCATAAAACTTATACTTCAGGCGAAGCCAGACAGGCGGAGTCAATTCCCGGCGCACATAGTCGATGTTGTGCAAACGCCCCACTTTCAAGGCATCTTCCATCAACTTCCGGCGCAAACCCGATGACTGGGCCATCTGTTCGTGTACAGCCACATATACCTTCTCCCAAAAGCGAGGCACGCTGCACATAGCCGTGGGGTGTACTTCGCGCATGCTGGCCTGCACGTCATGAGGACGCAAGTTGACACACACCTCCGCTCCCCGATGGATGCAAAGGTATGTCCACGCCCGTTCAAACACATGGGTCAGCGGCAGGAAGTTCAGCACCACGTCACGTTCTGTCAGCTGGGGCAAGGCAATGTCGTGGACACGCAAAATCTCATCATAATTGAAGTGATGCAGCATCACCCCCTTAGGCTCGCCCGTGGTGCCGGAAGTGTAAAGGATGTTGGCCAGATCGTCCAACGAAGCGCGGGCGGTGTGCGCCTCCACCTCGGCATTGTAAGGACATCCGCACCCCAAGGCCAGGAAGTCGTCAAAATACATGGAAGTCTGATCACGCGGATCACGCTGCACCGTACGGTCGAAAATGACCAGCCGCTCCAACGTGTTGCAAAAGCCAAACACACTGAAAGCCGCATCATACTGGAACTGCTCGCCCACAAACAGAAAACGGATTTTCGCATCGTTTACAATGTAGTGTACCTGTGAGGGCGAACTGGTGGCATACAAAGGAATGGTAACAGCCCGGACGGCATAGTCGGCAAAATCGACATACAGACATTCGGGCTTGTTTTGCGAGAAGATGCCCACGTTTTCCGTCTCCTTCACACCGAAAGCGATCAGGGCATTGGCAGTCTGGCGGATGGTGGCTGAAAATGCATTCCACGTCACGGGCACCCACTGTGCTTTTTCATAGTCCTTGTATTTAAGGGCTACTTTGTCTCCATACTTCTCTGCCTGGCGATGCACCAGGACAGACAGGTGATGATAAGCCATAGTCTAAATTGTGTATTGGTTAATTGTTGGTTACAAATATAATCGTTTCATTTGAAACCAACTATATATTAGGGATGATTTTTTCGCAACATGCCGCGTCCGACACCGACTTCCTTGCCCAAACCGATGTATGCAGGCAAAGTGACGTTCGTTTTGAAGGCCAAATCAAAGGTTTTTCATACGCACTCTCACAGACACAGCCTGCAGGCTGGCAATAAAATGCCATGACCGTCGCTAAAAAACGCGCCGGGAATGCGGCTGTTTGGTTTTTACAGCTTACCTTTGAGGAAAAATTCATTTTAAGAAGAAATAGCTTATGGAATCTTTGCAAACCCTGACCGAGGCCGTGTGTGCCATAGCCCGCGAAGCCGGTCTGTTCCTGAAAACAGAGCGAAAGAAGTTCAGCCAAGAAGCCGTGGAACGAAAACATGCACACGACTACGTGTCTTACGTAGACCGCGAGTCTGAACGCCGCATCGTGGCAGCCCTGAAAACGTTGCTGCCTCAGGCCGGCTTCCTTACCGAGGAAGGTTCGGCCGCCTATCACAACGAATCCTGCTGCTGGGTGGTAGACCCCCTGGACGGCACCACCAATTACATCCACGACAATGCGCCTTACTGCGTGAGCATCGCTTTGCGCGACAAGCGGTCTCTGCTTATCGGCGTGGTCTATGACCCTTGCCGCGACGAATGCTTTTACGGCTGGAAAGGCGGCGGCGCATACGTGGACGGACAGAAGCTGCATGTCTCCTCCACAGACACCCCCGAAGATGCCCTGCTGGTGGTCGAGCTGCCTTACAATTCCGACCGCTACGCCGCAACGGGCGAACACCTGATCAGGGAGCTTTACGGGAAAGTGGCAGCCGTCCGCATGCCTGGATCGGCAGCGCTGGCCATCTGTTACGTGGCGGCCGGACGCTTCGACGGCTGGCTGGAAGCTTTCATCGGACAATGGGACTTCTCGGCAGCCGCCTTGCTGGTGGAGGAGGCGGGAGGAAGGGTGACCGACTTTACCGGCAGCGGACATTACCTGAACGGACACCACATCGTGGCAACCAACGGACGGCTGCACGACTGGCTGCTGCGTTTGGGCAACGAGGTTCCGCCTCAACTCTAAAGGAAAGGCCGGTCATGCGCAACCTCTTGTCAGCGGGCTTTTCCCAGATAGTGTCCTTGTTCTTTCCCAAGCGGTGTGTGGTGTGCGGCAACCTCTTGAAGGAATGGGACGAAGGCATCTGCCTGCACTGCAACTTAGAGCTGAAACGCACCCACTACGCCGGCGCGACAGAAGAAGGCTCCAGGCTGGAACGGAGGTTCTGGGGGAAGTTTCCCTTAGGACAAGTAGCCGCTTTCCTTTATTATTCCAAATATGAAAAAAGCTCCCGCCTGATCATACATCAGTTGAAATATAGCGGACGGGAAGATCTAGGTGTCACATTCGGCAGGCTGATGGCGACGGAGATGAGAAGCTCCGGCATATTCGAAGGAGTGGACATGATCGTGCCCGTCCCTCTGCATCCCGACAAGCTGCGGCAACGGGGCTATAACCAAAGCGAACGCATCGCCTGCGGCATCTCGCAAGTGACGGGCATTCCGGTAGACACAGAGTCGCTGGTGAGGCGCAAGCACACCCAGACCCAGACCAAACTGTCTTTTCTCATGCGGTGGAGAAACATGGAAGACGTGTTCCGACTGGTCTGCCCCGAGCGGTTCGTAGGGAAGCATGTACTGCTGGTAGACGATGTGATCACTTCTACCGCCACTCTCACGGCCTGCGGCGACCAGTTCGCTCCCGTGGAAGGGATCCGCATCAGCATCTTAGCCCTGTCCGCCGTACATGGCTAAGAAAACAAAGCGGTCCCCTCCAAGCCAAAAGGTTCTGGCCGACGGGACCGCTTCTGAAGACAATGTTTCCTTTTGTTTTCTACGTTATGCTGCCGCTATCCTGACGCAAAAGCGCCCTTCTCCGTCACAGAGCGTTTTCGCGTATCAGGTATTCGGCTATCTGTACGGCATTCAGAGCCGCTCCCTTCTTGATCTGGTCGCCTACAATCCAGAACGTCAGTCCGCAGTCATTGGTCAGATCCTTGCGGATACGTCCCACATAGACGGGATCCTTGCCTGCAAGGAAGAGCGGCATGGGGTATTCCTTGGCAGCCGGGTTGTCCATCAGCACCAGTCCTTCTCCCTTGGCAAAAGCTTCGCGGGCTTCTTCCACAGAGACGGGACGCTCGGTCTCTACCCAGATGCTTTCGGAGTGGGAACGCAACGCCGGAACGCGGACGCACGTAGCGCTGACGCGGACATCGGAATGCATGATCTTGCGGGTTTCATTAAACATCTTCATCTCTTCCTTGGTATAGCCGTTGTCGGTGAAGACATCGATTTGGGGTATCAGGTTAAAAGCCAATTGGTAAGCGAACTTTTCCACGGTGACAGGCTCTCCGGCCAGCACCTGGCGGTATTGCTCATAGAGTTCCTGCATGGCTGCCGCGCCGGCCCCACTGGCCGCCTGGTAAGTAGCGACATGCACGGTCTTGATATGGGAAAGCTGTTCGATGGCTTTCAGAGCCACTACCATCTGGATAGTAGTGCAGTTGGGATTGGCAATGATACCGCGCGGACGCTGTCTGGCATCAGCCGCATTCACTTCGGGCACCACCAGAGGCACGTCATCGTCCATGCGGAACGCGCTGGAATTGTCAATCATCACAGCGCCGTGGCGGGTGATGGTGTCGGCAAATCGCTTGGAAGTGCCGGCTCCGGCAGACGTGAAGGCAATGTCCACCCCTTTGAAGTCATCGTTATCTTGCAGGAGTTTCACTTCGATCTGTTTGCCGCGAAACTCGTAATGGGTTCCGGCACTTCGTTCTGAACCGAACAATATCAATTCGTCCAACGGGAAATTCCGTTCATCGAGCACACGCAGGAACTCTTGTCCTACGGCTCCACTTGCTCCAACAATTGCTACTTTCATTTTTTGCTTCTTTGGGTTTATTTGATTGGTGATAAGGGTCGCATTCATGCCCCGACAATATCGCTATGGACGAATGCGGCTGCAAATTTATAACAAAATGCCGTACAATGCTGTACAATGTGAAAACTTTTTTGTTATTTTGCAGCTGAAAACCCTAAACTCGCACCGTTATGGATTGGCTTGACCTCAGTTTAACACTTCCCATCACCGACCCGACTTGGATTTTTTTCCTGGTTTTGTCCATCATACTGTTCGCACCCATCCTGCTGAACAAACTCCGTATCCCCCACATTATCGGCATGATACTGGCAGGTGTGGTCATCGGCGAGCATGGCTTCAACATCCTGGCGCGTGACAGCAGTTTTGAGCTGTTCAGCAAGGTGGGGCTTTATTACATCATGTTCCTGGCCGGCTTGGAAATAAACATGGCCGACTTCAAGCAAAACCGCAAGAAGGCGCTTGTGCTGGGTCTGCTGGCCTTCATAGTCCCCATCGTGATCGGTTTCATAGCCAATGTGGCCTATCTGGAATACGGCATACTGACTTCCGTCCTGCTGGCCAGCATGTATGCCTCACACACCCTGATCGCCTATCCCATCGTGATACGCCTCGGCGTTTCGCGCAACCGCAGCGTCAGCATCGCCGTGGGAGGCACGGCCGTGACAGACACCCTGACCCTGCTGGTGCTGGCGGTGGTGGGCGGCCTGTTCAAGGGCGAGGCGGGCAGCTTCTTCTGGATATGGCTGGTGCTGAAAGTGGTGTTCTTAGGAGCGCTCATCATCTATTTCTTCCCACGCATCGGGCGATGGTTCTTCCGCAGGTATGACGACAACGTGATGCAGTATATCTTTGTGCTCGCCATGGTCTTTCTGGGAGCCGGCCTGATGGAGTTTGTCGGAATGGAGGGCATCTTGGGCGCGTTCCTGGCGGGACTGGTGCTGAACCCGCTGATCCCCCATGTCTCTCCCCTGATGAACCACCTGGAGTTCGTCGGGAATGCCTTGTTCATTCCCTACTTCCTGATCGGTGTGGGAATGCTGATTGACGTGCAGGTCATCTTTGGCGACGGAGACGCCCTGAAAGTGGCGGCCGTCATGATCATCATGGCCTTGCTGGGCAAATGGATCGCCTGCTGGCTGACGCAGAAACTGTCTGGCATGACGGCGCTCGAACGGAAAATGATGTACGGCCTCAGCACGGCACAGGCCGCAGCCACACTGGCCGCCGTACTGGTGGGCTATAACATGATCATGCCGAACGGCGAACGCCTGCTGAACGAAGATGTCTTGAACGGCACGGTGCTCCTTATTCTGGTAACCTGCATCGTCAGCTCTCTGATAACGGAACGCGCGGCCCGCCGGATGGCTGTGGACGAAGCGGACATGGAGACGGAAGACCCTTCGCGCGCTCCCGAAAAGATATTAATACCGGTGGCCAACCCCGACACCATAGAACACCTGATCAGCCTGGCCTTGGTGGTGAGAGATCCCAAACAGAAAGACAACCTCTTGGCACTGAACGTGGTGAACGACAACAACCCTTCGGGGAACGCCGAATCACGCGGCAAACGCTACCTGGAAAAGGCTGCCATGATCTCCGCTTCGGCCGACGTGGGGCTGAAACAGATCAGCCGATACGACCTGAACATCGCCGCCGGCATCATGCATACGGCAAAGGAGCATGGGGTGACCGATGTCATCATCGGCTTGCACCACAAAAGCACCATCGTCGACTCTTTCTTCGGCATGCTGACCGAGAACCTGCTGAAAGGCTTGCACCGCGAGGTGATGGTGGCCAAATTCCTGATGCCCCTCAACACCCTGCGCCGCATCATCATCGCTGTGCCGCCCAAAGCGGAGTATGAGGCCGGTTTCCCGAAATGGGTGGAACACTTCTGCCGGATGGGCAACACCTTGGCTTGCCGTGTGCACTTTTTCGCCAACGAAGACACCGCCATCCGCCTGAAAGCTCTGATCCGCCGCAAATACAGCCAGACAATGACCGACTATTCGCTGCTTGACGACTGGGGCGACTTGCTCATCCTGACCGGACAGGTCAACTACGACCATCTTCTGGTGGTCATCAGCGCCCGTCCCGGCTCCATCTCTTACGACAGCTCGTTTGAGAAATTGCCGAACCAGTTGCGCTACTTCGCCAACAACAGCCTGATCGTGCTCTATCCGGACCAGCTGGGCGAGCCGCAGGACGTGCTTTCTTTCTCTAACCCGCGCGGCAACAATGAAGTGCAACATTACGAAAAAGTGGGGCAATGGTTTTATAAGTGGTTTAAAAAGAACTCATAGACAAGAAAGGGCATAGACAATGAACGAATGGCAACAACGCACCCGGCTGCTGATGGGAGAAGAGAAAATGGAACGGATCAGGCAGTCGCACGTATTGGTCGTGGGCGTGGGAGGCGTAGGAGCATACGCCGCCGAAATGCTTTGCCGCGCAGGAGTAGGCCGGCTGACACTCGCAGATGCCGACACCGTGCAGCCCACCAACCTGAACCGTCAGCTACCCGCCTTGCACTCCACCTTAGGTCAGCCCAAAGTGGAGGTGCTGGCCGCCCGCTTCCGTGACATCAATCCCGACATACAGCTGACCTTGCTTCCCGCATTCCTGAAAGACGACGCCATACCAGCCCTGCTGGACGCCGCTCCCTACAGTTTTGTGGTGGATGCCATCGACACACTGGCACCCAAATGCCACCTGATAGCGGAAGCCCTGAAACGGCACATCAAAATTGTGTCGAGCATGGGAGCCGGCGCTAAAAGTGACATCACACAAGTGCGCTTCGCCGATCTCTGGGATACGTATCATTGCGGACTGAGCAAGGCCGTCAGAAAGCGTTTGCAGAAAATGGGAGTCCGCCGAAAACTGCCTGTGGTATTCAGCACCGAACAGGCCGACCCCAACGCGATCCTCCTGACCGAAGAGGAGCAAAACAAAAAATCCACATGCGGCACAGTGAGCTATATGCCTGCCGTATTCGGATGCTATCTGGCTGAATATGTCATCAAAAGGCTGTAAACTCCCGTCTGCCGCACGCGTGAACCCCTGTCTGCCGCACGCGTGAACTCCGTCTGCCGCACGCGTGAGCTCCGTCTGCCGCACGCGTGAGCTCCGTCTGCCGCACGCGTGGGAACTCAGCCCTATATATGCCGCTCATACTCATGAGACTCCTTCACATCGCATACTGCAAACATTTATAGTCAAGCAAAAATAAAATGCGAATGATTTCGTGCTCATTCAAAAAGAAAAAACGTTCAGACGGGACTACTGGCGAGAATACGTGACAAATCACCCCTACATTTTCGCCGGACCGATCCTGTCTCACCATATCAATACAGTTTGTAAAGACTTCGCATCACCCGCCACAATAAATCCACTTGATTCTTATCCTTCACGCCCCGTTTTTCTCAAAAAAACAGCTTGAAGGCTTCACGGTTTCACCACACATCTATCCTGCTGCATATCAATATTCTCAGGTGAAACATTCCCTGTAGCCATGGTTTCACGTCTTGCTTTCACACCTTGCTCTCACATCGCATGTCCGAAAACAGCCAAAACCTGCTTTCACAGGATTACACTAACAATCAACATTTTACGGTGAAACTTCACCATGCAGAAACCTGATAACGCGTGAAAGCACAAAAAAATGTGAAACCACGCTTGATATAAAGATCCATTAAAACCGAATGACACATTCATTCATAAGCACAGCCTGACTGACAGCCTTTCTATTACAGCAGTCTCCTGAAGTTTCCCAAAGCCTTTATCCGGCTCAAATCGCCGATTCCTCCCATTGTTCTTGTATAATAGGAAGGATTTGGCTAACTTTGCCCAAGTCTGTCATCTGTTAAAAGTCAATGCAAAGAGAATATGTGTATCATACGACTGCAAAACATAACGAAGAGCTTCGGCAACCTGCAAGTGTTGCGTGGCATCGACCTGGACATCCACAAAGGTGAAGTGGCAAGCATCATAGGTCCCAGCGGAGCGGGCAAGACCACATTGCTGCAAATCATGGGGACCCTGGACGTGCCCGACACAGGCAGCGTAGCCATCGAAGGCACGGAAGTCAACCGGATGAAAGAGAAACAGCTGTCTGCTTTCCGCAACAGCCACATCGGTTTCGTGTTTCAGTTCCACCAGTTGCTGCCAGAGTTTACAGCTGTGGAAAACGTGATGATCCCTGCCCTCATTGCCGGGCTGACATTCAAGGAGGCTCGCGGCAAAGCCCTGCAGCTGCTGGAATTCATGAGCCTGGCCGACCGCGCCAAACACAAGCCCAATGAACTGTCTGGGGGCGAGAAACAACGGGTGGCTGTGGCACGGGCCTTGATCAACAGGCCGGCCGTGATCCTGGCAGACGAGCCATCGGGCAGCCTCGACACACGCAACAAAGAAGAGCTTTATAAACTATTCTTTGACTTGCGCGACCAGCTGGATCAGACTTTCGTCATCGTGACACACGATGAAGGGCTGGCACAACTGACCGACCGGACGATTCATCTGAAAGACGGAGTCATAGCTGCCGGATAGAGATCACAAACAATAAAACACAACCAGCAGCAGCACATTCGCCACAATCACACAGCCAAACCCTTTCAACAGCCAAGGACGGACAGGATTCTTCCGGCCGCTGAAAAACAGGGCATAGCACAGGTTGACCGCCACGTTGCTCACAATGGCTTGCAGGCAGCACGCCGTAACCACCAGTACGGCCACGTTGCCTGTCCCCTGCAGCAGGTTGAGGATAAAAGGTGTGATGTCACTCAGTCCTGCCACAAACGAAAGCACGTTCAATCCGCCCGTGCCGGCGTAGACCAATGTGTAGTGCGTCACAATGGTGAACACCACAAACAAGGCCGCAAAAATAAGCGCCACCTTGAACTCCAGAGGGTTGCTGCTGTCTTCGGTTTCCGCAGGCGGAACATCTGCCACACTCCTGCGCTGACGAGTGTGCAGCCACCATCCGACACCCGCCGAAACGGCAGAAAGGAGAATGAGGTAAGGATAGGCCAGAGCCAACGCATCCCAGCTGAAGATGCCCATCAGGATGAGGAAGCGCAGGAACATCATGCTGACGGCCATCAACATGGCTGCGGCATACTCGGTGGCTTCATGCGGAGCCGCATCGCGGCTCTTGCGGGCCAGCACTGTAATGGTGGCTGTGCTGCTGTACAATCCCCCGATGATGCCCGACACAAGGATGCCCGACTCATGGAAGACATACCGCCGCAGCAGATAAGACAAATAAGAGATGCCGGACACGACGACCGTGGCAAGCCAGATGGTGTAAGGAGTGAGCCGTATGCCGGGTATCAGGTTGGAGTCCGGCAGCATGGGCAATATGATGCCGCTGATAGCCAGAAACTTTGCCAACGTGACCATCTCATCGTTCTTCATCCGTTGCGCAAGCTCAGTGAGGGTATGCTTCATCTCTGTGAAAAGCAACACCGTGACGACCACCATGACAGAGAACCACGTAGGCTGTGTGCAGACCACCGGCGCCAGACAATAAGTGATCAGGGCAATGATGATGGTGGTGGCGCCAAACACATGAAACTGCGCCTGCTTGACATAGTAGTTCAACGCAAGCAGTATGCCCAGAATAAGCCCGCCGCCCATGAACAAACGATAGCCGCCGGGATCGAGGGTATAGAGCAGGTAGCCCAAAATGCCGATAAAGGTAAAAGTACGGTCGGTGCCGAAAAGCGTAGTCTCCCCTTCCCGCTTCAGACTGATACGCCTCAGCGACAGCCCGATGAGCAGGGAAAAGACCGTCACAAGCACGAAGGTGACGAACTCGGCCGGGAGGTATTGGTAGAGTTTTCCCATGTGTTATACGGGTGCTTCATGAGTTGCGAATTGTAGTAACGCACATCGCCCGTCACTTCCTTTCCCAAGAAGGAGGGACGTTCAAAAGGCTCGTTCTCCGAGGCCAGTTCCACCTCAGCCACCACCAACCCTTGGTTGTCGCCATAGAACTCATCCACCTCGAAGGTATGACACCCGCACGGCACCAGATAACGGGTCTTGTCGATGACACCAGGCTCGCACAGCCTCATCAGCTCTTCGGCCTCAGCCAGCGGCAACTCCCTTTCCCACTCATAGCGGCTGACACCCGTCGGGTCCGAGGGTCCCTTAATGGTAAGGTACCCCCGCCCGTCGCGGATGCGCACCCGTACCGTACGGCCACGCGCACTGCTGATATAACCCTGCACGATGCGGCTCTGCGACGCGGCTTGCGGCTTAAACTCGCCCGAAACGAGAAACTTCCGTTCGATTTCCTGCGACATGCCGTTTCCCTTTCTTTTATCCGAGATATGAGAAACCGATAATCATAACCAATACCAGCAACACCAATACAAGACTGATCATAAGCAACACTTTCTTGCCTTGCGCCTCTTCCTTGGCGGTGTACATGTCTTTCTTTCTACTGTTTTTTCCCATCGTTCGTATATAGTTTAAAGTTCAATGTCGGGCAAAATAAACAGAAAATCGGGAAGAATGCAAGCAAAACGAAGGATTTTTTAGAATCCATGCGGCTCTTTCATTTAAAAGGCGTGAAATCCAAAGGAGAAAGGCGTGTTTTGGGGCCGGAAAGCAGCAGATGTCGCCGTTGCGTCACACTAAACGGCCAATATAGTATGTCTTTGAAGAGAATAGGAATCTGTGCCACCGATTCCATGAAAAGGTGGTTGCCTTTCACCTTTAGTCCGTTACTCAATGTCATGAACCCATTCTCAGCGTCAGCTTATGCCAGTCTGGAAAAATTCAAGAATTGCGAAAACAGCTTCCACACAAGCTTGCTGCTAAAGAGTCTGCCTTGTCTCTTGCCGTAGCGATATTGTCAGCGGGGTTATGAAGTATGCCTCCTGAAAGATGATTCCACCTTGATCCACTTCCTCTGTAATCCGGTGTACGGTCAC
>CALUOU010000030.1 GCA_944322335.1 uncultured Bacteroides sp. | reverse complement strand
CGTCTTGTCCACATAAACATATCCATTTTGAATGATCTGTTCAAAATCCTGGATTCCTATCGGGTATTTCATTACTGCGTTTTTAAATGAATAAATTCTTACCTCGCTACAAAGTAACGAAATTGATCTGAAACAAGCAAGAAACATTCCGATAAAAGTCTTCACCACTATGAAACGCACGCCAACGAGCATGATTTGAAAAGGATTCTATCAGATTTCATGATTTTTAGCTAATTTTGCAGCGGAATGGGGAGAAGAGAGAATCTTCGCCCTGATACTGCAAACTTACATAAAAAACAATGCAACTATGGTCAAGATAGGAGATAAAGTCCGCTTTCTCAATGAGATAGGAGGCGGGATCGTTACCGGTTTTCAGAGTAAAGACATCGCTTTGGTGGAAGATGCCGACGGATTTGACATCCCGATGCCGGTGCGCGAATGTGTAGTGATAGAAACGGATGACTACAATGTGCCGAACAAAGCCGGCAATAACGGCAGGACTGAACGTCCGAAGAAAGCTGAAGAACGCCCCGCGCGACCCCAAGCAGCCGAGAATCCGGAAACGGCTCCCAAGCTGGAGAAGCCTCAGATCCCGGTCTACCGCCAACCGGAAATCAAAGGAGGCGACGCGCTCAATGTTTACCTGGCTTTCGTGCCGGAAGACATCAAGGCGGTCAGCACCACGCCTTTTGAAACCTATCTGGTGAATGACAGCAACTATTACCTCTATTACACCTACCTCAGCGCCGAAGGCAATGCTTGGAGCGTGCGTTCACACGGCCTCATCGAGCCCAACACAAAACTCCTGCTGGAAGAGTTTGAAAAGTCTGCTCTGAACGAACACGAAAGGGTGGCCGTACAGCTGGTGGCTTTCAAAGACCGGCGGCCGTTTCTGCTGAAGCCGGCCGTAAGCGTGGAGCTGCGCATCGATACGGTGAAATTCTATAAGCTGCACACGTTCCAGCCCTCCGAGTTCTTCGAGACACCCGCCCTGCTGTATGACCTCGTGAGGGACGACAGACCGGCCAGACAGGTGTATGTGTCCGCCGAAGACCTGAAGGCGGCTTTGATGCAAAAGAAAACGACGGACAACACTCCCCAGCCCAAGCCTCAAAAACCTAAACAGAAAAATGACCTGATCGAAGTGGACCTGCACATTGGCGAGCTGCTGGACGACACGCGCGGCATGAGCAACGGGGAGATGCTGAACTATCAGTTGGATAAATTCCGCGAAGTGATGGAGCAATATAAGAACAGACGCGAACAGCGCATCGTCTTCATCCACGGCAAGGGAGACGGCGTGTTGCGCAAAGCCTTGCTGAACGAGCTGAAACGCAAATATCCTGCGTGCAAGGCACAAGACGCCTCGTTTCAGGAATACGGATTCGGCGCGACCATGGTGACCATTCATTAAAGCCAAACCTCTCCCGCACCATGAAACGCCCCGCCGCTCCCCTCCTCGTGCTCCTCCTCTGCCTGCTGTTCTGCCGGGCATGCGCTCCCCACGGAGAAAAGGCAACAGACTCCCAAGCCCAAGCGCTGGAACAGTTTGAAGCCTTTTCCCGACAAACCGGCGACTCCATAACAGCTCATCCGGGCAAGATCTACCGGCAAGCGCTCCTCAGAATGGAACAGGAGACGGACAGCCTGGTATGGCACTACTATGCCACCATCGCCATGAAAGCCCAGTTTTTCCTGTTCCATCCCGATTCGGTGGTGTACTATTTCGAGAGGGGAAAACGCTTCTTCGAGCGCCAGCCGCCCAGCCCGCTGACAGCCGACCTGGCATCGGAACACTACAACACCATGGGGAATCTGTATGCCCGCTTAGGCAACATAGACACAGCCGCCTGTTTCTTCCAGGAAGCATACCGGCAATGCCTGCAAGGCCGCCGTCTCAATGACGCCCCGGACATCCTGATGAACCTGGCCGACGTGTGCGGCAGGCAGGGACGGTATGACCATGGCGCGTACTGGTACCGCCGCGCCTTGCTGCTGTGTGACTCGCTGGAATTGCCACACAAGAAGACAGCCGTGTACTATGGACTGGGACAAATCTATATGGCGTTGCGCAGCTTCAAATTGTGTGACCAATACTTCGACCTGGCAGGAGAACGCTATGCGGACATGCTGCCCTACGAACAATATATTTACCTGAACAACCGTGGCAACTCTTACTATTACCGGGAAGACTATCCCCAAGCCATGCACTATTTCCGCCGCTGCTGCGACCTGGTGGACCGTCATCCCGACCTGACGTTTGAGCGCAACCTCTGCTACCTGAACATGAGCGACATCTTCCTGAAGACCGGACAGCCGGACTCATCGGAAATCTATCTGAAACGTTGCCGCCCTTTCTTTGAGAAGACACACTCGGTGCAGGCATTGTACTACATCGAGACACAGGAGTTGGAGCTTGCCCTGCACCGGAACGACTTGGAACAGGCCCAACGCATCCTCAGCAACGCCATCAGCATCCCGCAGCTGGAACCGGACATGGCGCTGATCCGCAACGCCAGCCTCCAACGCTACTACGAAGCGACGGGCAACTACAAAGAAGCTTATTCCTGCCAAAAGAGACGGACGCATATAGCCGACTCGCTCCGTGGCGAACGCGTCCGCATGCAGGTGGCGGACGCTACCATACGCTACCGGCAAGACTCTACACAACTGGTACACAACATACAGATGCAGCAGAAAGAGAACGAAGTGGCCACCCTGCGGCAAACAAGCCTGCTGTGGGTGGCGCTCTGCATCACGGCTTTCCTGGCTACCGGATTCCTCTACCTGTACAACCAGAAGAAACGGGCCTTGCTGCTGGCCCAAAGCCAACGCATCGCCACATCCCTGCGGATGGAAAATATCCGCAACCGGCTGTCTCCACATTTCATCTTCAACATCCTGAACCGCGAAATGGCCGGCCTGCAAGCAGAGAAGCGGCAAGAGCTGGCTTTGCTGGTCAAAGTGATGCGCCGCAACCTGGAACTGGCCGAACGGCCTTATATCACCCTGGAAGAAGAGCTGGACTTCGTGCAAAACTACCTGACATTAGAACGGAGCAGCTTAGGCGACCGTTTCCGCCTCAACATCCGCATCGATGAAAAGGTCAGACCTAAGGAAGTGCCGCTGCCTTCGATGATGATCCAGATCCCCGTGGAGAATGCGGTCAAACACGGCTTGCGCGAAAAAGAAGGGGAACGCCTGCTGCGGATCGATGTGGAACAGGCAGACGGCCATGGCATCTCCATCCGAATCACCGACAATGGAGGCGGCTACCGGCCCGACAGCCAACACCGTGGAACGGGAATGGGCATGAAAGTCATCATGCAGACCATCCAGCTCCTTAACTCACGGAACAAGGAACACATCGAAGCCTCTGTACACAACGTGACACTGCCCGGCGGAGAAACGGGGTGTGAGGTATGCTTTTTCCTGCCGGACAACTATAATTTCCAACTCTGAAATGGCTGAAACACCCTGTTTCTGCACTTTTTGATAAAATTCCGCCTGTTTTTATATCATTATTCCAGCAAGAATCTTTATATTTGGCAGCATAACCCAAAAAATAGAATACTTATGGAGAAATTTGTAGTAAACATAGGCCGTCAGTTAGGCAGTGGCGGACGGGAAATCGGTGAGAAACTGGCGAAACGCTTAGGTATTGACTTTTATGACAAGGAGCTGATCAACCTGGCCTCTCAAGAAAGCGGCATCTGCCGGGAATTTTTCGAGAAGGCCGACGAGAAAGCCTCCCAAGGCATCGTAAGCGGACTGTTCGGCATGCGTTTCCCCTTCATCAGCGATGGGGCCATGCCTATGATGAACTGCTTGAGCAACGATGCGCTGTTTCAGGTGCAAAGCGATGTCATCCGGAAACTGGCATCGGGAAAGTCGTGCCTCTTTGTGGGTCGTTGCGCCGACTATGTATTGCGTGACCACCCCCGTTGCGCCAACGTGTTCATAGCCTCTACGCGCGAAGACCGCATCCAGCGCCTGTGCAGGCTGCACTCCATCTCAGCCGAAGCCGCCGAGGAGATGATGACCAAGGCCGACAAGCGCCGCTCTTCTTACTATAATTACTATAGCTACAAGACGTGGGGAGCCGCCGCCACCTATCACTTGTGCATCGACTCTTCCGTACTGGGCATCGAAGGGACTACGGACTTTATCGAGACCTTCATCCGGAAGAAGCTGAAACTGTAGGCGCCCAGAGAGGAAAGAGCCTGCTGCGCGGAAAACTTCGTGCGGCGGGCTTTTCTTCAATTTGTCAGGACGCAAGGCATAGGATGCTTCCGCGTCTATAAACCAACATGGGGAAGGGCCGGAAGGGAATCTGCCGCCACTGACGGATAACAGTCCGTGTCCATATCGTATAGGCGTGGATCCTGTTGGTACACTTTATAGTTTTCTACCTGACCAAGGACTTGATCAAAAACATCATCGCTCCATTCAGGCGGATAGCCGTTCTTTTCAAGCAAGAACCATAGTTTTTGATTGAGATCGGCATGAACATTAGGGTTTGTCATCCAATCGGCGAAGCACGATTGGGTATCTATCAACTCTTTTACTTTTTTGGCAAGATCCTTGCACTTGTCATTGATGATCAGCGGGCCGATTCTACGGTCTGTTCCGTATTCAAAATTGTGAACATCACGCATATGCATCAAGATGTCGTAAAAGGCTTTCTCCTCAAATGTAAGTCCCAGTTTACGGAAACTTTCTTTCTCCTCGCCAAGTTTGCCAAGGATATCGAGTGCCTGTTGGGTGGCATTGCGGATAATCTCCTCCACCGTCTCTTTTTGCACCCGCGTAGCTTCGGCAGAAGAGAGTCTTTCACGCCGGTTATGATATTCCTCCAATGTCTTTTTGAGGAGTTCTTCAAATTTTTCTGCGGCGAACTTATTTGTATTCTTATATTGAGCAATACTGCGGCGCAACATTTTGACAAGCACTTCAAGGCGAGTTGCAGGCAACTTGACTCCGTTGAGTTGTTCGACAAAGCCGGGGCTGAAGATGCTTTCCTCCACGTCTGTGTCAAGAATGCTCACCACGCTGTTGCACTGCAAAGCTTCAGCCACCATACGTTGCACGGCACGGTTCATGCTCTCCGTATCGTGCTTCTCTCCCGATGCCTTGCGGATATAAGTGGCCACGCACATAAAGCACTGCGACAAAGACAATTGTTCGTGGTCCAGGACATCGGAAGGCTGGCAAATGTCATAAGCGGTTTTCAGCCGCTTGACATGAGCAAAAAAGAAAGTCTTGGCATCCACCTCCTTAGGCTTCTTGCCTTCTTTGGCGAGATTATACATACCGCTCAAAGCCAAGATATGTTCAGACGCTTTGCCGAGACATTCGAGCCTGTCAAGCGGCCTTGAGTCTTTATCTATGAACGGCTTCAGGTCGAAGCCGACAAACAGTCGTTTGATGAGTTCGAGTTCTACAAGCAATGCGCCTAACGCTTGCCGCACATCATCCTCACTCGGTCCGAAAGTGTCACCGCCATATTGTTTCATGGCTTCCATCATGTTGCTACGGATGCCTATGTAGTCGATGATATAGCCGAAGTCCTTGCCCGGATATTTACGGTTGACCCGGCTGACGGTCTGCACCAACGTATGCTTTTGCAACGGCTTGTCGTTGTAGAGATAAGTGAGACAGGGCACATCAAAGCCGGTAATCCACATATCCACGACAATAACAATGCGGAAATTGGAGTATTCTTGTTTGAACGCATGGTCAAGTGCCTTGGTGCGTTTCTTGTCGCCCAGGTAGTCGTACATGTCTTTGGCATCGTTTCTTCCACGGGTGGCAACCATGGCAACAGTCGGCATGGGCACAAGCTCCTTCATCTCTCTTTCCGGAACAGTATATCCCTCCGGGGATTTGCGTTCCTCAAACCAGTCTGGACGAAGCTTGCGGAATTTCTGCAAGAGCGCATAGCCTATTTCCCGCTTGCTGCATGCCACCATGGCCTTCTGCACCACGCCGGGCTTGTTGTCGCAACAGGCCGTATAGTGTGTGATGATGTCGGCTGCGAGGCGTTCAAGCCGTTCTTCATCGCCCAGTATCAGTTCCATGGCACTCATCGCCTTCTTGCTGGCAGCGATGTCTGATTCGGTCGCTCCTTCCTCTGCACACCGGGCATAATAATCCTCTATCGCCTTGACTTTTTCGGCATCAAGTGTCACTTTGGCGATGCGGGGGATATATTTGATGTCTTTGGTGATGTCATCGTCCACCGCCTGTTGCATGGTGTAGCTGTCCACAATCTCGCCGAACACTTGAATGGTTTCGGCAATGGGGGTGCCGGTAAATCCAACAAACGTGGCGTGGGGAAACGCTGTGCGGAGTTGTTCGGCATAGGGTTTGGTCACAAAAGCACCTATCTTGCTTTCGTCAATCATTCTAACGGACAGTGCGCCTGCCGAGGTGTGTTCCACCCTGGCCTCAATGGCCTGACGTTCCACAATCTTGATTTTGTTGCTAAGGCGGATTTGGGTGCGGTGTGCCTCGTCGGAAAAGCAGATGATGTTGCGGCGTGTGTTTAACTCTCCGGTTGCCTCACAGAATTTCTGGATGGTGCAGATGAAGAAGCCGCCGCTGTCGCGAAGGGAAAGTTCGGTCTTGAGCTCTTCGCGGTTGGCAATGACCTTGACCGCGCCGAGCTGCAGGAAGTCTTGCGAACGCAAGAAGAATTTCCCGGCTTGTGTCTGTAGGTCGTCGCGGTCAACGATCATGATGACCGTGGGCGAGCCGAGTTCCTTGCAGCGCAGCGCGAGCTGTCTGGCTATGAACATCATGGTGTAGGTCTTTCCACAACCTGTGGCGCCAAAATAGGTTCCGCCTTTCGAGGTCTGTTCCGCAAAGGCACGGCGGATGCTGTCGCGCATCATCCGGGTGGCGAAGAACTGAGGATAGCGGCATACGATTTCTTCCTCCCTGCCGCTTTTCGCGTCGGGAAAATAGACGAAGTCGCGCAGGATTTCCAGAAACCGCGACGGTTCATACACACCTTTGACGATGGTCCGCACCTGGTCGATGCCTTTCTGAGCAGAAGGATCTTCGTTATTCACCTTCTTCCACGCATAGTAGTGTTCATAGGGGGTGTAGGTGGTGCCGAGACGGGTGTTGTTGTCGGTCGCGTCGCTGACGCACGACAACGGACAATAGCGCAGCAGATGAGGAATGTCGCGCATATACCGGATGTGTATCTGTTCGTAAGCCTGCGCGATGTCAGCATCCGGTTGGGTAGGGTTCTTTAACTCAAAGATGCAAAGTGGTATGCCATTGACAAAGAGCAACACATCGGGAATGCGCACATCACTTTTCATGCCATAAGCAACTTCAAATTGATTAACCGCCCGGAAGACATTGCGGTCGGCATAGTCAAAGTCGATGAAGCGGATGTCGAAGTGCTCCCCATCGCTGTGACGGGTATAGCGATAGCCGTCACGGACAAGCTGAAAGGTGTTGCGCAGACGCTCAAAGTGAGTTTGACCGGGGACATGCCGCAGGTTATTGACCACCTCATTGATATCGCTGTCGGTGAGACCGGGATAATGATTTAGCAAGTAAGTGCGCAAATCGTTGACTTTAGAGTCTTCGATAAGCAACGGCTCACGAAGTTGGCGGTGGATCGTTCCGCCATGGGTGTATTGCCAGCCCTCGGCTTGCAGCAAGTCGATCAGAGCTTCTTCGTATTCGCTTTCGTAGAATTTTCCTTTCATGGCATTTAGTATGATTAAGAGTGGGCTGCCCGCTGCACCAAGGCCGGGCAAAGTGTTTTAAGTCTCTCGCGTGCGGTGGCAGCGATCTGTTTGGCACGTTCCATGCAGTGATAGACATCCACGATGGCCTGCTGCACGTCAATAGGAGGGAGCGGAATCTGTACACGTTTCATTTCCGACCAATCGAAAGTTTCCCTTGCGCTGCCCCAGGAATTGAAGCGGGCATAGCGGTCAAATTCAGGGCGGTTGAACAGGAGGAACAGATATTCAGGAAGCAAAACATCCTTGTCAACACTACAGAACACAGTATATATGGAAGACACAAGAATGTTCTGTTTAGAAGAATTAAGGGCAAGTGCCATTTTGTCCCCTCGGCGCGAAGTGTCGGCCACATACACAAATTCTAAGGGTGCAACTACTTTATAGGATAGAACAGAAACTCCATTCATATTCGCTTTTGTAGGAATAAAGCGTTTATCCGTACTGATACCTTGAACATCAGCGGCAGTCAATACTGAATCTGAATTACGTTTATCTGATTGCTCGATATAGTCACCCAAGGAAACAATAGGATATTTCGCACGGCAGTCCACAATATAGGCTTGACAGGCGGCAGAGAGATGGGGTATGAGTGCCTCGTTCTGCTCGACAAGTGCCTTCAAGCCGTTGTAGGTGTCAACCAATTCGCGCTGAACCTCGATGGAAGGCAAAGTAATTCGCATCTCACAAAATCTTTTCCAGTCAAGACCACCTCGTACACTTGCATCACAAAGAAACCATCCATACCTGCCAAACTCAACTCGACTTAATTGTAGGAAAAGAAACTCTGGTAAAAGAACCGATTCATCTTTTACTTTAAACGTTGTATATGCAGGAGATACAATAATAGGATTTTCCTTAGCATAAACTGCTATGCAAACAGCGACATCCCGTCCGACATGCATACCATTGAAAACGAATACACCTTTTTCAACAACCTTATATTTGGTATTGTCTAACTCATTGGTATCGGCTACCATCGGCATAAAGGTTTTATCCTTATTTATACCATAAAATTGGTAAGGCTTTCCGTCCGTATTCTTGCGGTCATAAACCTCTATATAATCTCCAATCCGCACCCATTTAACCTTTTCAGTCATCGTCCCCTCCTTTCTTGATTTTCACCAAGTCGCAGTATTCTTGCAACAACATCTGCATCTTTTCCTTGGGTATAAGTTGACGTTTGTATTCGGCAACCATGGTCGGGCTCATGCTGCGGCTCATGGCGTATTCCACAACGGTCTTGTCCGCTTCGGGGCAAAGTATGATACCGATTGAAGGGTTCTCGTTTGTGCGTTTCACATCCCGGTCAAGTGCTTCAAGGTAAAACTCCAGCTGGCCCAAGTCTTTCGGATGGAATTTGCGCCGTTTAAGTTCAACAGCGACGAGAGCTTGCAAGCCACGATGGAAAAAGAGCAAGTCAGCTTTGAATACCGAAGCCCCCACTTCAAGCGTATATTCTTGATCAACAAATAGGAAATCTTTGCCGAGTTCAAGAATAAACTGTTTCATGTGCTGCACCAAGCCCATACGAAGTTTCTTCTCCGTATACTTTTGCGGCAGCCCCAAGAAATCAATGAAAGCGGTGTCTTTGAATAGCACGGGTGCATTGGAATAGGTGTCAAGCAAGCCTTTGGAAAGATTGTGCTTTGCCCCCAAGAGCGATGAGTAGGTGTCGTTGGAAATGCATCGCTGCAGTTCTTTGAAAGTCAATCTTTCACGATGTGCATAAAGAATATAAAAGAGACGTTCCTCTGGATGCTTACACTGGTTGAGTATGGCAAGATGATTAGAGTATGAAGTTTGTTTCAATATGCCGGGTAATTGTCCAAATGGCAATTAGACAAATTGCACAGTTGGAGCCTGCCCCATTACACGCGAGGGCTCGATTTCTTCACTTCCTGTGGTTTCTAATTGTCCAGATGCTGTTTGGACAATTTCATTGGGATAAAATTTGGAGACGATTGACAAGAACATATCAGATGAATATTCGTCAAAGAACATCACCATGTTGTATATACTGGCTCTACTATATCCTTTAAGAGCAGGAGCGTTCACCTTCATATACTCCACAAACTGAGTTACCACTTTACTGCCCCATTCATTTGTCTTGAGCTTATTTGAAACATAAGCTCCGACATTCCACGCAGTAAGGAGCTGTTGCTCATTAACTGCGTGAGAAGCACGGCTACGGTGATAATTGATAATAGAGCACAATTCCTCGAATTGCTGTTCCAATGGCTTAAGGGACAAACTATCTGCATTCATATCCTAACTGTTTTAGTGCGTTACGAAGCATGGCGTCATTCTCGCGTTGGAGCGTCAGGAGTTCAGAAACGGCAGAGGCTGTCTCTGCCAGCACCTTATCGTAGTCAATATCCGTGTCGCGGTCCACGAACTCAATATAGCGACTGGGAACGAGCGAGTAGTTGTTTCCTTTCAGTTCGTCGAATCCGACCGAGCGATAAAGTTCAGGTTCGGCAAAGTTCGCGCCATCCGTGCCGACCGACTGCCAACGGAAATAAATGTCGGCAGCCCGTTTCACTTGGTCGGCTTTCAGTTCCACTTTCTTTTTCTGCTCCCCCTTGACCGGGTTATCCGTCCAGGAGCGCAAATCCATAAAAAGGATTTCACCCCGACGGTCGCGCAGCTGCCGCCCGTGGTGCATGCCTCCACACTTGTTCTGGTTGAGAATCCAAAGCGTAACCGATATGTCGGTGGTATAAAACAGTTCACGCGGCAGGACAATGATGGCTTCCACCTTGTCATTCTCAATCAGCTTTTGACGGATGGCGACGGTGTCTTCATCGCCGAGTGCGCCATTTGCCAACAGGAAACCGGCAATGCCTTTGCCGGCTTTCAGCTTGGCGAACATGTGGAGAATCCAAGCGTAGTTGGCGTTGCTCTCAGAAGGAGTACCATAATCTGCCCAGTTCGCGCCCGGTCGGGTGACATCTTTGGTAAACCAATGTTTGAGATTGAACGGCGGATTGGCCATAATGTAGTCAAAAACAAGTCCGGCATGCCAGTCTTTATCGAAAGTGGAAATGGGACCATCACCCAAATGGTGGGAGATGCCACGCATGGCCAGATTCATTTTGGCGAGGCGGAAAGTGGCAGGATCTTTCTCCTGACCGAAAACATTAACCGCCGTGATGTCGCCCTGCTTGGCCTTGACATATTTGGCGCACTGGATAAACATGCCGCCAGATCCGCAGCATGGGTCGTATAGCGTGCCGTCAAAGGGTTCGATGAAAGCGGCAATCAGTTCCACGATGTCGTGTGGAGTGTAAAACTCGCCGTCTTCCTTGGTGGCGTTTACCGCAAACGATTTCAAAAAATATTCGTAGACGCGGCCTATCAGGTCTTTTTCTTCACCAAAAGTCTTATGAGAGATCTTGTTTATCTCGTCCATGACTTTTTTAAGTTCGTTCGGCTCGATCTTTACGGATGTAAACAAACTGAGTTTTACGCAGCCTTTCAGCGTATCCCCACTGTCTTCGATGGCCTGCAGCGCATCGTCAAGAGCGGCAACAAGGTCGGAAACAGGTACATTGATCAGCATGGACCAGCGTGCCGCCTCCGGTACATACACGATATTTTTGTAACGGGCGGGAGAAGCGAGAAAGCTTGCGATTTTATCTTCATCCGTAACTCCATTGTTGATGCATAGTTTGCGCATCTCGGCTTGGGCATCGTCAAATTTTTCGCCGATAAACCGAAGGAACACGAGAGTCAGTATGACATCGCGTTTGTCGTTGAGCGACGCACTGCCACGGAGATAGTCGCGGCAGTTGAACAAGATGGATTCAAGATTCAGAGAATTTCCCTCTTTCTTTATTGTTTTCCTTGCCATAATCAGGTCATTTTTTCATTCTTACTCAAACCGTCCTTTTATAGTCAAGCAAAAAATGGTTTGCGAACAATTATCTGTTTATTCAGTGGGAGAATGCATTCCATACGGACTACTGGCGGGGAGACGCGACGAATCGCGTCTCTACATTTTTCGGTTTGTATTCTCTTATCCCTCGTAGTCATACCCGACCGCCTGTGTCTGCTCCGAACTGCCGCCCACCAGCAACTGGTACGAGCCTTCGAGCGGACGGACGGTATTGCTCTGCGCATCCCACCACAGGAAAGTATCGTCGGTCAGGTCGAAAGCCACGATCCGGGTCTCGCCTGCCGGTATGGCCACCCGGCGGAAACCACGGAGCGTCTTCTTCGGCCCGGCAGAGTCAGATGGCCGACGCACATAGAGCTGCACCACTTCTTCCCCGTCCCTCTGTCCGGCATTGGTCACCGGCACCACGAGCCGTCCGTTCTCCACTTGAGGCTTGCCATAGCGGAACGTGGTATAGCTCAGTCCGTGTCCGAAGGCGAAAAGGGGACGCTGGTCCATGTAGCGGTAGGTGCGCCCCTTCATGGAATAGTCCTGGAAATCGGCAAGCTGTGTCGTGTCTTTATAAAAAGTAATGGGCAGCCTTCCCGCAGGATTATAGTCTCCGAAAAGCACATTGGCCACGGCTGTGCCGCCTGCCTGTCCGGGGTACCAAGCTTGCAGGATGGCCTCACAATTGGCCGCTTCGGGCACCAGCCCCACGGCACTGCCGGAATAGTTCACAAACACGATCTTCTTTCCGCCCCGCTTCAGCGCGGCCACCAGACGGCGCTGCACGTCGGGCAGCTGGATGTCGGTGCGGTCACCGCCCTTGAATCCCGGCGCGTTCACAGCCATTTCCTCTCCCTCCAGGCTTGGCGAGATGCCGCCTGCAAAGACCACCACATCGGCCTTTTGCAACTGTTTCAGCAGTTGAGGCACGTCAGCAGGCTGGTTCGTGCCCAGATCAAAGTAGAGGGTAGCTGTGTTCCGTTCGTGCTTATAGTCCAGCTCAATGCGATAGGTCTGTCCGGCCTTGGCCTGAAGGGTGTAGACCGTTGTGGTGCGGTTCACCGATCCTTTCTTGGCCGCCACTTCCTGCCCGTCGATAAGCAGGCTGAACTGGCCGCGCGTCATCAGGCGGAACTCCACAGGCGCAGTCTCCGTGGGACGGAACTCCGTGCGGTAGACCGCCGAGAAGTTGCTCAACGGCACGTTGGGGGCAAAAGCCGTAGCGCCTTCGGTGTTGAAACGGAAAGCGGTGGTCTGCCGTGTCGTGGCCACCGGCTCTCCCTCTTGTCCGGCATTGTCCCAATAAATGGCTTCAAAGCCTTTGCCTTCTGCCGTGGAGCACTGGTCAAACAGGCTGTTGAACACGCCTCCCTCCGTATGCCCGCAGGCAGGAAGATAGATCAGCCGGTCTGCCGGAAGCCGTTCGCGCAAGGCTTCCAGCAGGGTGACGGTATGAGCCGGATAGCCGTTGTAGTTGCCCCATTGCATCACAGAGTCATTGGCGTTCGGGCCGATCAGCGCGATGGTCTGTGTGGGGCGGAGGGGCAGGACGCCATGCTTGTTTTGCAAAAGCACCATGCTCTCCTCTGCCATGCGCAGGGCCAGTTGCTGGTGTTCGGGACTGTTGAGGACGCTGTTCGGAAGGGTGTCCCAAGGAGTGGACTCGTCCATTTCGCCCAATTCAAACCGGGCCTGCATCAGCCGGCGCACTGACTGGTCAATGGCGGCCTCGTCTATCTCGCCACGCTTCACGGCCTCGGCCAATCCTTTATAGGACTCGCCGCATTCCAAGTCCGTTCCGCTCAGGACAGCCGCAGCCGAAGCGGCGGGAGCGTCAGCATGGGTATGGTGGTGTCCTTCGGTGTAGAAATCATTGATAGCCCAGCAGTCACTCACCACAATGCCTTCAAACCCCCACTCCTTCCGCAGGATCTGGGTCAGCAGCCGGTCGCTTCCGCAACAGGGATCGCCTTCATAGCGGTTGTAGGCACACATCACCTCCTTCACGCCTGCCTCCTGAACCAACGCCTTGAAAGCGGGCAGGTAGGTTTCCCAGAGGTCACGCGGGTCAATGTTCTCGGCATTGAACACATGGCGGTTCCATTCGGGGCCGGAATGCACCGCATAATGTTTGGCACAGGCGTGAGCCTTGTCGTAGAGGGCGTCTTCCGGCCCTTGCAACCCCCTCACCACAGCCGTTCCCAGCTGTGCGGTCAGATAGGGGTCTTCACCGTAAGTCTCCTGTCCGCGCCCCCAACGCGGATCCCGGAAGATGTTGACGTTCGGTGTCCAGAAGGTCAGTCCCTGATAGCGCTTATAACTGTCTTGCTCCCGTGCCTGGCGGTTTTTGACCCGCGCCTCATCACTCACGGCATTGAACACTTCGTAGAGCAAGGTGTCGTTGAACGCAGCCCCCATGCCGATGGCCTGCGGAAAGACCGTGGCCAGTCCCGAACGCCCCACACCGTGCAGGGCTTCGTTCCACCACTCGTAAGGCCTGATGCCCAAACGGGGAATGGCCGGAGAATTGTTTTGCATCAACGATATTTTCTCGTCCAAAGTCAGACGGTCCACAAGGTCAGCCGCTCGCTCAGCAGGCGGCAGTGTGGGATCCTGGTACGGATGCTTGCTGCCGCATCCATACGTCACGCTGCCCAAGAGCAGCAGCGAAAAGAAAAGCATTTTCATACGTAAAAGTTATTAGTGTAAGTTAATCCAGCAAAAATAAACACTTCCTACCGAAGTGCCAAGATTTTTTTGATAAAGGGAGTTAATGGTTTATGATTCGCTTCCTATCATTAATCCGCACATCCAGCCCCGCCGTCTCTTCTCTGATCAGCCTTTCCGGTTCTTTCCCCAACCTCTTACCAGCCTCCAATCCCGCAACTCCCCTCTGTTCCTACTTATTTATAACTCCCTTTAACTCCTATCCTCCCATTTTTGTAATGACCGTTAAAAAATCAAGAGAAAGGGAGGAAAGTTGTTGAAAAATGATTTAATTTGCAGTGCTTTCCCTTCTTTTTATACTTTTTCGGAGTGTAAAAGAGAGTAAAGGCACGCATAGAAAAGACGTTTATCTGGCATTTTGCCTCTCCTGTCTGTACATGGGATTGGGTTTTCCCGCTTTTCGGGAAAGAAGTCCAAGAGTGTAGCGAAGTGTTTCAGTACAGCAGGCTGATGCATAGAAAACCAGTGTCCTACGTTCTTTTCCATGATGTTCAAACAAAGACATTTTGTGTGAATGGCCTTGGTTGGGGACACTGTTGAGGCTTTAAATTTTTTTATAAACGAATGAAAAAAGTATTGTTAATGGCAATTGCCATGTTTTCAATGGTCGTTGCACAGGCTCAGGACAAAACAGACATCACCAAGAGCCTGGATTGTGCTTCCAAGTTGCAGACTCTTTGCGATGCCTATCCCGCAGAGAGCGGAAATGCTGTGGTAGACGCTTACGGCAAGGCGCTGCATGACGTATCTGTAGCGGCTATTGCAAGCAACAAGAAATTAGCCGAACTGTATGATGCCGTGAAAGCCGCCAAGAACGAAAAAGCCAAAGCGGATGTGCTCGAACAAGTGATCAATTATGGTCTGGGCATCGCATCGGAAGGTGTGGATGCTCAAAACGCCATCGCTCAAGCACAAAAAGCAGCCGCAGCCGCCAACACTGACAAGGCAAAAGCCATCATCGAATTTGGAAACAAGGTGACTCCCTTGCTGCTGGAAGGGAACGCGACCAAAGCCAAAGTGGTACGCGAAACCGTCCGCGCTTTGAACAATAAATAAAAAGGGACAGAACACTGACAGAAAAAACGGGACGCCTCCCACACAAGGGGGCTTCCCGTTTTTTTTATTTGTCGAGAATCACTGAAAAGTCTGGGGCAGTCCGCCTCCCGGTTGCAAGGCACCGGAAAAGACAAAGGGTTGATTGTCGGGACAAACCCTGTTTGCGGGTTTTCCGGCATCATAGGTTTATTATTGGATACTTTACCTTTTATTATTGCTTCGTTGGCCATTTATCCAATGATGCTCCGCAACCGGATTTTCCTGATTCAAAAGCTCCAGCTGATCCGCGCGTGCGGCATCGGCCGGCTTACGCGTGCCGCTAATCATCAGCCACCTGTTTATAAGCGGCAACTTCCGCCACCTCCTTTTTTTTAGAAGCGGCCGAATTGGTCACAAATCCTATCGGGCGTTTTTCTTTCTTTTCCTCTTTTTCTTGCTTTTCCTGCAATTCGTCAATCAGCAATCCGATCACAGCGTTCACCGTCTCTTTCAAATCCACAAAATAATCATAGAACAGAGACAGCAGCATATTCCTGCCCTTGAAATAAAAATGCGTATCTATAATGACGCTATCATTGAAAGCCTTAACCGTCGACAGACGGTGCTGGTCCGTATTGGCCCTATCCGCAATGTAAGTCTTGCATGAAAGCTCCAAGGCGGCATACTCATCACTTTCCATCTTGAAAAAGATGTCACACCTCGGATAGTCTCCTTCCAAGTCAAAGTCTATGCTATAATAATAGTTTTCAAGCAATACCACTACCATCCCGTCTTTCATCTCAGCCTGCACGCCCTCTCCTTTCAGGTAGTCTATGACAGCTTGGCGCACTTTGCTGATATTACGCTTGAAAGACAGCTTTTCCCAAAATGAAACAATTACCTTATTCATATTGCTTACTCAGTTTTATTGGTTCATAAAGTTATCCGCTCTCAGTCTCTGACGTTCATTCCTAACTTCCTGAGATAAGCCAGCTCCTCCTGTCCCCATTCTTCGCTCAGGATGCCGCCTATCTGCGTTTTCCGCATGTTATGGATCTTCTTCAGGTTATGGAAATGCTTGGAGGCGATGATCTCACACTGGACGACTCCCATGTTTTCCACGGTGGAGACCGGCTCGCCAAAGTCTGACATGGTGCCCCGTTTCAAGAGAGCCACATCGTCCAGACGAAGGCAGCGCAACCCGGAGCTGTTGCGCACACTCCACAGCAAGGCATCTGTTCCCTTGGCGGGACATGCGAAGACCAGGCGGGAACACTTGCAGCGCTTATATTTGGAATTGAACTTCTTGTCTAAGATCTCACTGACCGGCACTTTGAGCGCTTCGCCGTTTTCATAGACCAGCACGACATACTCCTCGCCTGTGCGGATGACCAATGTCAGGTCAGCCTTTTCCCAATACACATCAGGCGTGACCTTGTAAGTGTAGTTGGGCAGGAAATGCAGGTAGCATACGCTTTCCACGCCAAAATTGTCATCCCATGAGTGTATGGGGTTTTCGCGGAGCGCGCTTGTCTCGATCTGTGACTCCTTCTCGTCGGGCATCATGGCGGGTTTGGCCGTTTTCTCTTCCTTGGCCTTTTCGGCGGCGCCCGTGTCCGTTTCCGCTTCGGCAGGCGTGTTTTCATCGGCAGCCGACACCGGCTGTACGGACGGTTCCGCTTCTGTGTTGCGCAGGGAGAGGAAGGAGTCCAGCGCCTCGTCCAGCAAGGGCCAGGTGGAGCTTCCTTGCCTCTGGTAGACGATGCCTTCCACTCTCACCGGATGCGGACAGGGCTGTATCTCCAGCACATAGACCCATTTCCCGGCATAGGACGTGAAGGAAGCCCTGACCAGCGAATTGGCTTCATTGCCCATATAGCTCACGATGCTGTTCCTCACATGCAGGTCAAACGCATCTCTGTTTCCCTTGAAGTAGGCCATGTCCATATACAGTCCCGCTACCACGCCTTCGTTGTTCACACCTATATAGAGCGTGCCCCCCTCGGCGTTGAGGAATCCGCAAATGACTTTCATGATTTCCAGAGTCTGCCTTCTGAGATCGGCCCGCATGTGATTGTCTGCCGGATAGACAATGCTGGTCTTGAACTCCTGACACTGGTTTTCTTCACCCAAGTAGACACTTTCCGGCATTTTGATCCGGATATTCAGCACCTCGCTGATCTTGGTCCGTATGGCTTCGCGCTCTTTCGACATGTCGAAGTTCCGGAGGCTGTTGTAGCTCATGACCAGTTTGGCCAGTTGGCTGAGGCGGTTATTGGCGGTGGAGGCGATGATGTTCCAGATGAAGGCATCCTGTTCCGGATTGTCCATGCATCCCACAATCTGCAGTTCAAGCAGCTTGGTTTCCAGCACCGGATAGTTGTTGATCATGTCCCGGTTGGTCTGACCCAGCTCTTTCAGCCTCTCCTCATCTATTTTTCCGTTGATGACAAAGTGTTGCAGCATCTGCAGCAGCCTCATGCGTTCGTTGAAGTAGACGGCCCAGTCCCTGTTCTTTATGATCAAGGCCAGAATCCTTGTGAAGGCCAAGTAATTGTATGTCAGGATATAGTTTTTCTCCAGTACGGCCATTCTGTCGATGATGTGGATAATCTCCTCCACATAGGTCTTTTCCATCGTCACCTCCGGCTGCTCCAAGTCTTGTTCGCCTACAGCCTCCTCATAGACCCTTCCTTCGGCATAGCTGCAGATCAGGTTGTCGAAGGCATTCTTGACCGTAAACGAGTCGATGATTTTTCTTTCAAACTCGGCCTCGACGGTATTGTTCGACCTCACATTGGAGATGGATACCTCGATGTAGTCTTTCGGGTTCAAAGGCTCCTCCGTCCCCAAAGGGAGCTGTAAGGAGTAGCCGTCTTCACTGACGCATAAGTAAACGCCGTTGAACGTGTCCAGGACGATGCACCGCACGATGTCGCCGATGTTGACACACTCCCTCACAAAGGCGTTCACATAGTCCAGCATGGTGAAGTTCAAGTCACCTTCCGAGTTGATGCTCAACACCTTTGCCCGTAAGAGATAAGGTCTGCCATTCTCATCGAAGAAAGAGCTTTCGTCCACATAGATATTATACCGCACAATGTTTCTTACGTTGATATAGCCTTCTCCACAAAGAGAGTCGTCTTCAATGGTGCAGATGAAATAGTCCGGATTGGCCGTATCTTGGTGGACGATGCGGATATAGACCTCCTCTCCTTCTTCCGCTTTCAGCTTTTTGTTTTTTCTGACCGCCTTCTGTGCCGCCGGGCTGTTCAGAAGGCTGTACTCAATGTTTTTCCAGAATTTCTGGTAGTTGGACAGCTCCTTGCCGGTGCCGCTGACAGACAAGTCTTTGTTTTCGGGTAGGAATATCTGGATGTTGTGCCATGGCAGCATCTTTTCGGGCAGGCATGGAAAGAGCTTGGCTTTCTCAGAAGATTGGATATAGATGTTGCCGTTCATGATTTGCAGCCTGCAGTTAAGCCCGTTGTAGGTCTGCATGACGGTGGTCTTTTTCTGCCGGTTGTCGGAGAAGCTGGAGGAGAGGCGAATGGCCAGCAGCAGGATGTCGTGCACCTCGTTCCAGCCGAATTCCAGCTTATACTGCACGGCATCGGTCAGGCTGTCGAACGCTTTTTCAAACAAGACCTCTTTCTTGCTCCCTTTCACATAGGTCAGGTAGCGATACAGCATGGCGCGGTTCAGCTGTCTCTCGAAGTGATCCCGTTCGTTGGCGAGCAGGAGCTGGATGGCCAAGGCTTTGATGAGTCTGGTCAGGTTTTCGCGCGCCTCCTCGTTTTCGATGCTGGAAAGCCTGTCTATGTGGATCCTTTTCTTTTCGATGAAGAGCGAGAGCATGCTGATGAAGGCGCTTCGGAACGGCTCAGTCCTCCAGTTTGCCTTGTCACCGGTCAGGATGGTGTCAAATATGACCTGCATCTTTTCTTCCATGATGTCCGGCTGAAGATTAAAAATGCACATCAGCATCTTCAGTTTTCTTTCCGGATGATACAGATAGCCGGACTTCTGCATCTTCCTGAGCAGGGAGTCGATGCATTGCACATGTCCGTTTTGCGCGATCAGCCTGACCGCCTCTTCATAGATATAGGTGTCTTCGATGGCGTCCGACAGCATCGTCTGATAAGCTTTCCGCTCTTGTTCGGTACATTTGGTCAGCGTGTCGGAGTCTTCCAGCAGGTAGATGCAGACATTCCTGAACAAATTGAGATAGAGCGAGTTTCTCTTGTTGCCAGCCACAACCCACAAGTCCATGTTTTTAGCCAAGGACTTGATGGCGATGACGATCCACTCTTCGTTGTCACAGAGAAACGCCTCTCTGGCATCCTTGAAAAGCTTGGACTTGCGGAAAAGCCGGTCCGCCCAGACGAGGACGCCAGGCTCGACATGGACGGCCTGCAGGATGTCCCGCAGACGGAGGAAAGGGATTTTCCTCCCGCCATCTCCTTTGTTCACCAGCTCCAGACACAGCTTATTTTCCCGAAGAGAGCGGACCCGGCACTCGATGCGCTGACGGACATGCAATTTGGCATTCCCGTAAAACTGCAGGCGGAAATACAGCCCGTTCCAGTCGGCTACCTCATAATAGCCGTTAGGGATCTGCGTAAAGTCGTTTCTCACCCAAAAGGGGTAGACTTTGGCTTCCTCATAAAACCGGGCGATGATCGGGGCAAAATTTTGTGTGAAGACCGGCACACCGTCATGCACATCCTTGACCAGGCATGAGAGCCGTTCGGGAGTGGGGTCATCCTTTTGAAATTCAAACAAGGGGATGGCATATTCCTCGCCATCGGCCTCAACAATGTAAAACGACCGCGTATTCTCCGCCCTGATTTCTTTGACGGGCAATGTATATATCTTGTTCTTTTTAAATCGGCTTGCATCCATATGCGTCAAGATTAGGGTTATCGTATTTCCTGCAAGTCCAGATCCAGCAGCTTTTTTTCAATCAATGAAACCGGTGAAATCCTGCACAGAAATGCCTCTGATGAGGTTTGCAAAGATAGACAAAAATTTCAAATATTTCTCCCGGACGTTACATTTATATTTCTAACCAGACGATTATTTCCAACTTTTTACCGGGCGTTGAATTCCTTGATCGCCTCGATGAACTGCTTTCCGTAGCTGTCCCGCTTGTGCTCGCCGATGCCGAAAATCTTTCCGAAAGCTTCGAGGGTGACGGGCTGTTCGGCGGCAAGGATATGGAGCGTCTTGTCCGACATGATGACATAGGCGGGCCAGTCTTTCTCGTCGGCTATCTGGCGGCGGAGTTTCCGCAGGCGTTCGTACAGTTCCGGATTCTCGGCCTTTCCGGATGAGGCCGAGGATGCGGAAGGCTCCAGCGGCTTATCGCCGGCGGCTTTGGAACGTTTCCCTTTCCGCAGGTCTTCGCGGACAACGAAGGCCAGCTCCGCCTGTTTCCTGCCGAACAAGACATCTTTTCCCAGAGGGGTCACCTTCAGGTGGCGGTCTTCATTGTAGGCAATCTCGATAAAGCCCATTTGCAGCATCTGCAGCAGGTAGTCCTGCCAGTCGCGGGAAGAGATGTCCCGCCCCGCGCCGAAGGTCTTCAGCGACTGATAGCCTCTGGCCGCCACTTCGGGGGTGAGCGAGCCGCGCAGGATCTCCGCCGTCAGGGTAAACCCTATCTGCTCCTTGGCACGCATGATGGCCGACAGGGCTTTCTGCACCAGCACTGTTCCGTTGAAACGCCGGGGAGGAGTGTTGCACACATCGCAGTTGCCGCAGTCGCGCTCGCTCGTTTCGCCAAAATAGTTCAACAAGATGCGCCGACGGCACACTTGGGCTTCGGCATACTCCTGCATGCGGTTCAGCTTTTCATGGTTGATTTCCTGCTGTCCGCTGGAGTCGGCAAAGCTTCTCAAGGTGATCAGGTCCTGCACGTTGAAGAACAGCAGCGTCTCAGTAGGCAGTCCGTCCCGACCGCCGCGCCCGATCTCCTGATAGAAGCTTTCGATACTTTTGGGCAGGTTATAATGGATGACAAAGCGCACGTTGCTCTTGTCGATGCCCATGCCGAAAGCGATGGTCGCCACCACCACATCGATGCGGTCGTTGACAAACGCCTCCTGCACCTGGTTGCGCTCCTCCATGGACAGTCCGGCATGGTAGGCGCCTGCCGACACTCCTTTCTCACGGAGCCTGCCGGCCAGCTTATCGGTGATCTTGCGGGAGAGGCAGTAGATGATGCCGCTCTCGTGCGGATGCCTTTTGATGATGTTGAGGATAGTGCGCAGCTTTTCACCGGAGGAGTAGCCCCGCTTCACGTCCAGACTGAGGTTGGGGCGGTCGAACGAGCTGATGAAGATCTGCGGATCGCGCAGGTGCAGGCGTTCCACGATGTCGGCCTTGGTCAGCTTGTCTGCCGTGGCGGTCAGGGCGATGACGGGCACCATCGGGAACCGCTCGTGCAGCACGCCCAGCTGGATGTACTCCGGCCGGAAGTCGTGTCCCCACTGGGAAATGCAGTGCGCCTCGTCGATGGCGAAGAGCGAGATGTCCAGGCTTTGCACCATCCAAGGGATCTCGCCCATCAGCCGTTCGGGCGAGATGTAGAGCAGCTTGACCTTCCCCTGCTCGCACCGCCTGTGGACCATCTGGTTCACCTCTTCGCTGTTGCCGCTGTTCAGGGTCTCTGCCGGAATGCCGTTTGCTTTCAGCGTCTCCACCTGGTCTTTCATCAGCGAGATGAGGGGTGACACCACGACAGCCGTACCTTCCATCATCAAGGCCGGGATCTGGAAACAGACGGATTTGCCTCCGCCGGTGGGCATCAGCACAAGGGAATCCTTGCGCCGGAGCACACTGTTGATGATTTCTTCTTGCATGGGACGGAAGGCCGGATAGCCGTAGTAAGATTTGAGTACTTGCAGGGGTGTTGCCATAGGGGGAATGTTCTGGTTGTCTTTTCTGATATGCAAAGGTATAAATAATGGTTGAAAAATGGAACAGCTTTCCTCTAATCCTCCTCAATGAGCTGTTCCGGCTCCCAGATGGTGTCCCTGATGTCCATGGCCGCCACCACGCCGCATCTGACCGCGCTGTCCAGCACCTCGTAATAGCAGTCCATGTCCTCCATGAAATAAGTGGGGTCATTGTATTTCGCCGCGACTTCCATCCAGTCCCAGCCGGTGTAGTTGTCCGGCGCAAGACAGCCTTCCTCGATGCCTTCCAGCAAGAGGGAGCGGAACTGGTCCGGACGGACAATCGTGCAAGTCGTCCAGCTGTCTGCCGCATGAAGCAACGCCTTGGCCACGTAAAGCCCCGTGTTGCCCTTTGCGATGGTCCCGTCAATGAAATGCAGGACATCCTCTTTGCTCCTGGCTATCCGGCCTTTGTCCTTGCCCTCCTTCTCGTCCTGACCTATCTGGATGATCATGTTAAACAGATCCTTGTAATTGGGGAACTTCCGGTAGGAGAACGTCAGATGAAGGGAGTCGTAGCTCAGACAGGGGTTGTCTATCATATAGGAATCGGAGACGGCCTGCTCACCAAGCTTTACGCAAAACTCCTCACAATCCCACTTCAGGGAGACGGCCTTTTCCGACACCGAAAGCAGTTTCACGAGACCGCCGTCCAGCTCGCCCAAGTTGACGGACTTCATCTTCTTCAGATCTTCCAAGCCGTAGAAAAAGTCCGTCTGATAGCGGTTGGCGATCGACATGTCACGGGTGACGTGCATGGCGGTGATTTTCAGCTCGACCGAAGCCTCCTTGGGGTTATAAGCGGGCTCGCCGTCGGCTCCGTCTTCCTCAGGCGCGGCGTTGTCGTTCAGCTCGTCCAGCAGCTGCATCTGGAGGGGGCAGTCCATGATGAGCTCGCGTATGTCCTCACCTTCCTGCTGGAAGCTCCGGCAGACATCCAACGCCAGGCTCAGCTGCTTGCAGACCTCTCTATAGCGCGGATGCTCCTCACAGTTTCTCTGCTTGCCAAAGGCTTTCAGGCTGGCAAGGACAGCTTCGAGCAGCGGGCGCACGGCCTCATTTCTGGGACTCAGCCTGAAGACCTTCTTGAGCGAGAGGCAGGCTTGAGACAGGTTCTTATTCATGGTGCAGACATACGTCTTGTTGACAATGTGGCATTTGTACTTACTTGTTCCCATATCGGATATATTTTTTACAGGGTTTATCAATCAGTCGAACATCACGTGCGGATTCATCTCGCTGGGAGACCTCCAGTCGATGCCGTAGCGTTTCAGCACTTTCTGTTTTGCAGACCAATAAATGAAACAGAACCCCATGTAATGATGCTCGTCCTTCAGCGCTTTGTCACACTCCTTCTCCACACGGTAGATCACCTCTTCCCACTGCCGGGTCCGCTCCACGGGGTCAAACTTCAGGTGCCTGCCATATTTGGCGCAATATTCCTCCATAGACAAGCCGGGATCGAGATAGTCCTGCAACCGGGCGATCGCTTCGTTGTTGTCCTCGTAATCAGGATATAGTGAACGGATATACTCCCGCACCTCCAGGCAGAATCTCGGCGTGCTGGTCTCATTCATATGCTCCAGCATCTGATGAAGCAGGGTGGCTTTTTCTTCCTGCGTGTCAAACTCCCCCTCCACAACGGGCGGCAAGCCTTTCATCAGGCGGAAAGCCTGTTTCCCCAATTCCATGTTTTTCCACACCGCGCCGAATGTGTGGTAGTTGCGAACGATCGCCCGGAACAGCTTCGATAGTTTTTCAATGTCCGTCATAGCGAGAATGTATTTAGTCAGGTTATTAAAGTCACAAAAGTATATATTTTCGTTGTAAAAAACGAATTTTTACCTGAAACATTTACGGAACGGCTATCCGGAACACCTCAGGACGAATGTCCGCAGACCGTCAAACAAAAAAAGGGGGGTCAGAGGCTAACAGCCTTGGCAATCCCAAGCCATTGTCCTCTAACCCCCTCTGTGTCTCCCTATGGCTCTCCGGCGCAAGGGTTATGCGTCGATGTTGGCATAGGTGGCGTTCTTCTCGATGAAATCACGTCTCGGCCCCACATCCTCTCCCATCAGCATGGAGAAAATATAGTCGGCCTCGGCCGCGTTCTCGATATTGACCTGCTTCAGCATACGGTTTTCCGGGTTCATGGTCGTTTCCCACAATTGCTCCGGATTCATTTCGCCCAAACCTTTGTAGCGTTGCACGTGGACGGCGTTTTCCGAACCGTCGCCATAGGTGTCGATGAAGAACTGGCGCTGCTGGTCGTTCCAGCAATATTCTTTCACCTTTCCCTTCGTGCAGAGATAGAGCGGAGGCGTGGCGATGTACAGATAGCCCTGCTGGATGACTTGCGGGAAGTAACGGAAGAATAAGGTCATGATCAGCGTGTCGATGTGTGAGCCGTCGACATCGGCATCGGTCATGATGATGATCTTCTTATAGCGCAGCTTGTCGATGTTCGCCTCTTTGCTGTCTTCGTTGTTCACACCGAAACGGATGCCCAACGCCTGTATGATGTTGTTCACCTCCTCGCTTTCAAAGGCTTTGTGCCACATGGCTTTCTCCACGTTCAGGATCTTGCCGCGCAAGGGCAGGATGGCCTGAAACTCACGGGCGCGGCCTTGCTTGGCCGATCCTCCTGCCGAGTCGCCCTCCACCAGGAAAAGCTCGCATTCCTCCGGATCTTTGCTGGAACAGTCGGCCAGCTTTCCGGGCAGTCCTCCTCCCGACATAGGCGACTTGCGTTGCACCGATTCACGCGCCTTGCGGGCCGCCACACGGGCTTGAGCGGCCAGAATGACTTTATCCACAATGAGCTTGGCTTCCTTGGGATGCTCTTCCAGGTAGTAGGAAAGCGCCTCGCCCACAGCCTGATCCACAGCGCCCATCACTTCGTTGTTGCCCAGTTTGGTCTTGGTCTGCCCTTCAAACTGAGGCTCAGCCACCTTGATGGAGATAACGGCAGTCAGCCCTTCGCGGAAGTCATCGCCGGCGATCTCCACTTTGGCCTTTTCCAGCATCTTGTTGTCCTCGGCATATTTTTTCAGTGTGCGGGTCAGGGCGCGGCGGAAACCGGCCAGGTGCGTTCCGCCCTCGATGGTGTTGATGTTGTTCACATAGGAGTGGATGTTTTCCGCATACGAAGTGTTATACATGATGGCCACTTCCACAGGAATGCCTTGCTTTTCGGTGTTGATGTAGATGACATCGTTGATGAGGTGTTCGCGGGAAGAGTCGATGTAGCGAACGAACTCCTTCAGTCCCTCTTCCGAGTAAAACACTTCCTGTTTCGGATGGCCGTCCTCGTCTCTTTCGCGCAGGTCGGTCAGGGTGATGCGGATCCCTGCATTCAGATAGGCCAGCTCGCGCATGCGGGTGGCCAGTATGTCGTAGCTGTAAACAGTTTCAGTGAAGATGCTTCCGTCTGGCCAGAACTGCTGGCGTGTGCCGGTCTGCTTCGTTTCACCCACCACTTTGACAGAATAGAGCGGATGGCCGCATTCATACTCCTGCTGATAGATTTGGCCGTTGCGGAACACTTGTGTGATCATGTGGGTGGACAACGCGTTCACGCAGGACACTCCTACGCCGTGCAATCCGCCGGACACCTTGTAGGAGCCTTTGTCGAACTTGCCGCCCGCATGGAGCACTGTCATGACGACTTCCAGCGCCGATTTCTTTTCTTTGGCGTGCATGTCCACAGGGATGCCTCGGCCGTTGTCCTGCACAGTGATGGAATTATCTTCGTTGATGGTTACTTCAATATGATCGCAAAAGCCGGCGAGTGCTTCGTCTATGGAATTGTCCACGACTTCGTACACCAAGTGGTGAAGCCCTTTATTGCTGATGTCTCCGATGTACATAGCCGGGCGCTTGCGCACGGCCTCCAAGCCCTCCAGAACCTGGATATTGCTGGCAGAGTAATTGTTCTCTCCTTTTATCTTTTCTTCTTCTGTCATACTTATAGATTCATTCTTATAATAACCGAGCAAAGATAGTGAAAATCTTGCATATATCATGTCAAGAAGCCTGTGTAATTTCAGACCATCGATCCGACGGGGTATCTTTCTATAAGTTTATAAGCTTTTAAGTTAATGCATGCCCTCCAAGAAACGGACCGCCCGACATTTATACCGC
>CALUOU010000029.1 GCA_944322335.1 uncultured Bacteroides sp. | reverse complement strand
TTGGTGCGGACAAGATACCAACGGTAGTCTACGCTGTTGAGTTTGTCAAACAACATATCAGGTATTAGGTGTGAGTGGTTAGGTATCAGGTGTGAGTGATTAGGTATCAGGTGTGAGTGAGGAATGGTTCATGCTTCATTGTCAAAGCCACTCATCACTAATCACTCATACTTTATCACTATATAAAAAAGCGTTCCTTACGTTACCCTCATGACTGTCGCATGACGGCTGACCGATACCTCTCCGAACTTGAGTCACCACGCTTTGCAAACATTTTTAGGATGTTTTCAGGCGTTGTCTACAGCATTCTTTAGGTCTAACGGCAGCATTCCGGAGTAAAAACTCAGCAACAATGGCCTGCCGTTGTTATGTGACGAGAAGAGCAAGGCGCGAGGCGCTCCAATGTTTTTGCTTCCATATCACAAACGTTTAGTTTCCAACCAATTAAGTCTATCGAAGTTCGCCGCTTTACACTCGTTGTATACTATGAAGCGGCAACTTTTTCACAACGTCCTGATAATCAGAAGGCAACAGTCCGCACCTTGCGGAATTAGTCGAACAAACGCAACCTTTTGGAGAAAATAATCACTGATTCATGAAAAAAATAGGGCGCAAGTTCCTTAGTATTAAATCTTTTTATTACATTTGCAGCGGATTTTGCCGCTTCATAGTATAAAGCGGCAACTTTTATAGAGCGGATTCCGGTCGTTTTATTTGCGAAAAATCTTGCCAATCAGTTTCCACGTTCCCTCCGTATCAATGGAAGAAAGCCCCCCTTCACCTTTTTATTGCCGTCAATGCCGTCAAGCGAAGGGTTGTCCCCCCAACGGACACAAGTCAAATCCACCCAAGGAATACCTTTTACGCCCATATCGATCCAACAAAACAATAGCGACTGCCACTATTAGGTTCATAGTGACAGCCGCTATTACTGTATATAAAAAGGTTTATAGTCAAGCAAAATGGTTTGCGAATAACATCCTTATTCCCCCAGACCAAGTCTTGTCCTGCAAAGAAGTCAAAGTGTTACGCCCGTTTTAAAGATAGCGATTTCTTTATAACCTTTTCCTTCATTGTTTACTAACTCGCCGCTCGCTACCCGAATAACGTATTCGATGAAACGTTCACACGTCTGCCCCATCGGCTCATCTTCCAGTATGACACCGGCATCAAAATCGATCCATCCGGGTTTATGCCGAGCCAAGGCTGAATTGGTGGAAATCTTCATGGTAGGGACAAACGTTCCGAATGGCGTGCCCCGTCCTGTGGTGAAAAGCACCAAATGACAGCCGCATGAGGCGAGTGCCGTAGCAGCCACCAGGTCATTGCCCGGAGCGGAAAGCAAGTTCAGCCCCCTCACTTTGAGACGTTCACCGTAGGGAAGCACTCCTTCCACATAGCTCTTGCCGCACTTCTGCGTACAGCCCAATGCCTTGTCCTCAAGAGTGGAAATGCCTCCGGCTTTGTTGCCAGGCGAAGGATTTTCTCCGACAGGCTCTCCATGTGACAAGAAATATTCCTTGAAGTCATTGATCAGTCTCACCGTCCGCTCAAACAGCTCCCGCGTGCGACAACGGTTCATCAGGATGGTCTCCGCACCAAACATCTCCGGAACTTCAGTCAACACCGTGGTGCCTCCCTGTGCGACCAGGAAATCGGAAAACATGCCCAACAGCGGATTGGCAGTAATGCCGGAAAAGCCATCCGACCCGCCACACTTCAATCCCACACGCAGCTCACTCAGCGGCACGTCCGTCCGCGTGTCCACGCAAGCTTTCTGATACAATTCCCGCAAAAGTCTCATGCCTTCCTCGTATTCATCATCCACCTGCTGAACGACCAGGAATTTTACCCGTTCCTCCTCATATTCTCCCAGAAAGTTGCGGAACACGTCCGGCTGATTGTTCTCACAACCCAATCCAACGACCAATACGCCTCCGGCATTGGGATGCAAGACCATATCACGCAAAATCTTCTTGGTGTTCTCATGGTCTTCCCCCAATTGCGAGCAACCATAATTGTGCGGGAAAGCCCGTATGTCGTCCACACCACGGCCGCCCGTCTCCTTCCGCAGCCCCTCAGCCAGCTGACTTGCAATCCCATTGACACAGCCCACCGTAGGCAATATCCAGATTTCATTACGCACTCCTACATCGCCACTTTTACGCCGATAACCTTTAAATGTAAGATGACGGTCTGGAAGGTGCAGGTCAGCATTCACCGGCTGATAGGTATATTCCAACAAGCCCGAAAGGTTCGTCTGAATGTTTTTTTCGTTCATCCAGTCCCCCCGCTTCTGCGCTTTTCCCGCATGTCCTATGGGGTAACCGTATTTGATCACATCCTCCCCTTCCGCAAAGTCTTTCAACGCGAACTTGTGTCCGGCAGGAATATCCTCATTCAGAACGATTTCTGTGCCATCCACACTTAGTTTTTCACCGGCATATAAAGGCACGATAGCTACAGCCACATTGTCAGCCGGATTGATTTTCAAATATTTTATTTTCATATCCTATGTGATTACATTCTCTTGGCAGAACTATAAAAATCGATGTTTTCCTTTGTCAGCAGATCAACCGGCATGAAATTTTCCCGTTCAACGGGCTTCTTCAGGATCAGATGGTCACACAAAGCCTTGATGCCGTCAAAACCTTGCAAGACAGGCTGCTGGGCGATCAAAAAGAAAATGCTTCCCTGCTTCAGGCACTCCACATTCCGTCGCAACAAATCATACCCCATCAGATTGAAATCATGGCTACCATGCTCCTGCAGGTATTCCCCGATGATGTATGCCTTCGAGTTGAAAGTAATGCCGTTTTTCACTCCGGGATGTGCTCTAAAGAAGTCGTCCAGCATCTGTGTGTCCTTGGCGTCGGATTTGGCATGGAGATCCAACCCCCAAATCCGACAGGCGGGATGATGGATCTGCATGTATTCCCTGAAACCTATTTCCCGGCGCTCCTGTTGGTTGGAACCTACAATGCCTGCATTGATTTTCCGGAAGATGACAATCTCCTTAGCCTGCTCTCCCGCAAGCAACATCAGCATTCGGGCCGCGAAATAGCCGCTACGGAAGGAGTTCTGCCCGAAAAAGGATAAAGCTTTCCCCTCCCTTATATTGGAATCTATATATATATAAGGTGTGTCTCTATTCTCCAGCTCGTCCGTAAACGGCTTTGTATACAGGGGAACAGTCGGCGCAAGCAGCACTCCGTCCGGTTCTTGCGACAAAAGCCTCCGAGACGCTTCCACAAACGAGTGATAGTCGTATGGATCGTAATAGACAAGCGTCACAGCCACGTTAAAATCAGAATAGGCTTTCACGGCATCATCGATGCCCTTCTCCACATCAGTCCAGTATTCCTCTGCTTCGTGCTGTGGCAAAAGGCATGCAAAGGTGTATCTCTTATTCGAGGCCAAGGCACTGGCATACATATTAGGCTGATAATCCAGCTGCTTCAAGATCTCCTCCACCCTTTTCCGGCTGGCTTCGGACACACCACTGCGCCCATGTATCACCCGGTCTACCGTGCCGACCGACACACCCGCCATTTTCGCTATATCTTTAATTCTCACCCTTTCCATGGCTGTTCATTTTACGCTTTTGGGAAACATTCCTGTGTACGTACACAATAATAACCTTAAAAATAACGACACAAATATACGATAATTTTTTGTATTTCAAAAAAAGTCGTACCTTTGTGCCCGCACACGGCGACCATGAAGAACTAAGCAATTCCTGTTTATTCTCCAAACAGCCAAGTGATTACCCTTTTATCCCTGACAATGTGACAAATTGAAAGGATAAACAATATTCCATAAAGCCCGGACATTTGCAAGAGACCTTCCGTTTCAAACAAAAGGGAGAAAAAGGGGTAAAGCCAGACAAAGCATAACTATTTATTAACAGCAGATATTTATGGGAAAGAAAATTGTTACTTTAGGTGAAATCATGCTGCGACTGTCTACTCCGGGAAACACCCGCTTTGTACAGTCCGATTCTTTTGACGTTGTTTATGGCGGCGGTGAAGCCAATGTGGCTGTCAGCTGTGCCAACTACGGTCACGATGCTTATTTTGTAACGAAATTGCCCAAACATGAGATTGGACAATGCGCCCTCAACGCTCTTCGCAAATACGGGGTGAAGACAGACTATATCGCACGCGGCGGCGACAGACTGGGCATCTATTATTTGGAGACAGGCGCCTCCATGCGTCCCAGCAAAGTGATTTATGACCGCGCTCATTCCTCCATTGCTGAAGCAGATCCTGCAGACTTCGACTTCGACGCTATCATGGAAGGAGCCGACTGGTTCCACTGGTCTGGCATCACTCCGGCCATTTCCGACAAAGCGGCCGAACTGACACGGCTGGCTTGCGAGGCAGCCAAACGGCATGGCGTAACAGTGTCCGTAGACCTGAATTTCCGCAAAAAGCTTTGGACCAAAGAAAAAGCACAGTCTGTCATGAAGCCTCTGATGAAATACGTGGATGTCTGCATCGGCAACGAAGAAGATGCGGAACTCTGTTTAGGATTCAAGCCGGACGCCGACGTGGAAGGCGGAAAGACAGACGCTGAAGGCTACAAAGGAATATTCAAAGCCATGGCCAAAGAATTTGGTTTCAAATATGTCATTTCCACCCTGCGCGAATCGTTCTCCGCTTCACACAACGGCTGGAAAGCCATGATTTACAATGGAGAGGATTTTTACGAATCAAAACGCTATGACATCGACCCGATTGTGGACCGTGTAGGCGGAGGCGACTCTTTCTCTGGCGGCATTATCCACGGCTTGCTCACCAAAAGCAATCAGGCAGAAGCATTGGAATTCGCCGTAGCCGCCTCTGCCCTGAAACATACCATCAACGGTGACTTCAACCTGGTTTCAGCTGAAGAAGTGGAAGCCTTGGCTGGAGGCGATGCAAGCGGACGGGTGCAACGGTAAAAAGAGAAACAATAACTTCATCCAAATGTTTTCAGCTGGCAAGGAGTAAATCTCCGCCACATTTAAATGGGTCCGCAAAAACATTCAATCATTTTAGAAAAGAAAATATGGCAAAATTTGATAAATTGGCTGTGCTGGACAAGATTGGTTCAACCGGCATGGTTCCTGTGTTTTACCACAAAGATGCGGAAATCGCAAAAAAAGTCGTGAAAGCTTGCTATGATGGGGGCGTGCGCGCCTTCGAGTTTACCAACCGGGGAGATTTCGCTCACGAAGTATTCGCCGAAGTCGTGAAATTCGCAGCCAAAGAATGTCCGGAAATGGCAATAGGAGTAGGCTCTGTCGTAGATCCGGCCACAGCAGCCCTCTACTTGCAGCTGGGCGCCAATTTTGTGGTAAGCCCTCTGTTCAATCCTGAAATCGCTAAGGTCTGCAACCGTCGGCTGGTGCCTTACACTCCCGGATGCGGCAGTGTTTCGGAAGTAGGTTTTGCTCAGGAGACGGGCTGCGATCTTTGCAAGATATTCCCTGGCGATGTGTTAGGGCCTAAATTGGTGAAAGGGCTGCTGGCTCCCATGCCTTGGTCCAAACTGATGGTGACCGGAGGCGTAGAACCCACCGAGGAGAACCTGACAGCATGGATTAAAGCCGGCGTATTTTGTGTAGGCATGGGCTCGAAACTTTTCCCCAAAGACAAAGTGGCTGTAGAAGACTGGAACTATATCACGGAAAAGTGTAAAGAAGCGCTGAACTACATCGCTGAAGCAAGAAAAAAATAATTCCTCTTTTTCATTTTGTTTAAAGGTGCTTAAACAAGCCAAGAAGGTGTGCCGAAAAAATAAGCAGAACTTGTTCTCTTCCCGGCACACCTTTTTTTATTATTCAGAAAAACCATGTACCAGAAATTCATCATCACCCAAGACGGCATATTGAAGTTCGGACATGTCTACCTGCATAAGGATTTGCTGGAATACGGCGAAAGCTGTACCTATGGAGGTGGACTGTGGAAAATAGACGAAAGCAGAAGAGCCATCTTGCTCTATGGCCGCTCTTTTGACTTCGGAGCCCCAGACTTCAGCCATGTGCAACGCATTGAATGGGCCGGCGTCGGAGGCAAGCCGCTTCCTCTTCTCTTCTTGCCCCATTGGCCGGAAGAGGACTTGCTTATACCCGTCTATGCAGCCAACAGCTGACTTAATGCCTAAAAAAAGCGTGAACATGAGATTGTGGCATGTCACGCTTTCTCTTTCTTGAGAACAGCCTCAAAACAGCTTCAAACGGTTCTCTTGCGCCTCTTCCAAAGAAACTGTCTGCGTCCTCTTGTTTTCGTATTCCTGACGCAAACGGACATATTGCTCATTCAGCGTTTCTATCAGTTCCTTTTTCTGCGCCGGATTCATCAAGCGGGCAGCGACAGTGGCATTCTGCGAGGCATCTTTCAGATGAATGACCGGCGCGTGATACACGGGGGCTATTTTCAGAGCTGTATGCAAGGCCGATGTCGTGGCGCCTCCTATCAGCAAAGGAACATCCAATCCGCTCTTTTCCAATTCGGAGGCCACATGCACCATCTCTTCCAAGGAAGGAGTGATCAGACCGCTCAACCCAATCATATCCACTCTCTCTTCAATGGCCCGGCTTACAATGATCTCAGCAGGCACCATCACTCCCAAGTCGACAATCTCGTAGCCATTGCATGCCATGACCACAGAAACGATGTTTTTGCCTATGTCATGCACATCCCCCTTCACCGTAGCCAGCAATACCTTGCCAGCAGAGCCTGCGCCTACTTGCTTTTCCGACTCAATAACCGGCCGCAAGAAGGCCACTGCCTGCTTCATGGTACGGGCAGTCTTCACCACCTGCGGCAAAAACATCTTGCCTGCGCCAAACAGCTCACCCACTTTATTCATGCCTGCCATCAAGGGGCCTTCGATGATATCGACAGCCTTGGGATATTTCTTTAAGGCTTCCGCCAAATCTTCTTCCAAATAATCCCCCACCCCTTTCACCAACGCATGTTGCAGACGCTCTTCCACCGGCTGGCTTTCGCGCGCGTATCTGTGGGAAACGTGCGTTTCAGTTCCATGTGCCGTTTCTGCGGCCTTCAGGCGTTCAGCTGTTTCGATCAGACGTTCAGCGGCATCAGGACGCCTGTTCAACACCACATCTTCAATGCGTTCCAAAACATCTGCCGGAATATCGGTATAAAGCACGGAAGTGGCAGGATTCACAATGCCCATATCCATACCGGCCTCAATGGCATGATAGAGGAATACGGCATGCATCGCCTCACGAATGTAATTGTTGCCCCGGAAAGAGAAAGACAAATTGCTCACTCCTCCGCTCACATGCGCTCCCGGCAAGTTTTTCCGGATCCAAGCTGTGGCACGGATAAAATCCACCGCATAGTTATTGTGCTCTTCCATGCCTGTCGCAACAGCCAGGACATTGGGATCGAAAATAATGTCGCTGGCATTCCAGCCGGCTTTGCCGACCAGCAGGCGGTAAGCCCGCTCACACACCTGGACTTTCCGTTCATAACTGTCAGCCTGCCCTTGCTCATCAAAAGCCATGACCACCGCAGCCGCACCCATACGGCGAATTTCCCGCGCATGTGCCAAAAAGACCTCTTCTCCCTCTTTCAAAGAAATGGAATTGACAATGCCTTTCCCTTGCAAGCATTTCAACCCCGCCACAATCACCTCCCATTTGGAAGAGTCAATCATTACAGGCACTCTGGCTATTTCAGGCTCCGAAGCGATCAGATTCAGGAAGTTGACCATTTCCTGTCCGGCATCCAAGAGGCCATCATCCATGTTGACATCTATCACCTGAGCGCCATCCTCCACTTGCCGACGGGCTATGCTAAGAGCTTCCTCGTATTTTTTCTCCTTGACGAGCCGCAGGAATTTACGGGAACCGGCCACATTGCAACGCTCGCCTATATTGATGAAATTGTTTTCCGGTTTCACTTCCAGCAAATCCAGCCCTGACAGCCACAAGCTTTCCGGCCGGGAGACCGGGACATGAGGAAGCGCACCTTCCACCAAAGCCGGGTATTCGGCAATGTAAGCGTCCGTAGTCCCGCAACACCCTCCTATGATGTTGACCAGTCCCTCACGGATGTATTCCTTCACCTCACTGGCCATCTGGGCGGGAGTCTGGTCATATTTGCCTAACTCATTGGGCAGGCCGGCATTCGGATAGGCACTGATATAATAAGGTGCATGAGCAGCCAATTGCTCCAAATAGGGTTTCAGCTGACGAGCGCCGAAAGAGCAGTTCAATCCCACCGAAAACAATGGAGCATGTTGCACGGAAGCCAGAAAAGCATCCAAAGTCTGTCCCGACAAGGTGCGTCCTCCGGCATCGGAAAGAGTGACCGAAAGCATGACCGGCACTGTCCGCCCCGTCTGTTCCATGGATTGCCGGGCGGCATAGATGGCAGCCTTGGCATTCAAGGTGTCAAAGATAGTCTCGATCAGCAAGGCATCCACCCCCGATTCCAGCAAAACTTCCATCTGCTCCTGATAAGCCGCAGCCAAATCATCGAAAGTCAGCACCCGATAAGCCGGATTGTTGACATCGGGACTCATGGAACAGGTCTTGTTCGTAGGCCCCACCGAGCCTGCCACCAGACGGGGCTTTTCCGGCGTAAGAGCGGTAAACTCATCAGCCACCTCGTGCGCCAGCCTGACGGCAGCCTGATTGATTTCGCGCACATAAGCCTCCATGGCATAGTCTGCCATCGACACGCGGGTAGCGTTGAAGGTATTGGTTTCAATGATATCGGCTCCTGCCTGAAGATATTTCCGATGAATGTCCTGAATCACGTCCGGACGAGTCAGACAAAGCAAGTCGTTGTTTCCTTTCAACTGTCCGGAGACGTGCGCGAAACGTTCCCCACGGAAATCGGTTTCCGTCAGCCCGTATTGCTGGATCATCGTCCCCATCGCCCCATCCAATATCAGGATGCGGTCACGTGCCAGTGTAGCTAATAGATTACTCATTTCTTAAACATTCGTGCCATTTCGCGCTTGTCGTCTCTTTCCTTCAGCGACTCCCGCTTGTCGTATTGTTTTTTTCCTTTTGCTAAAGCCACCACAACCTTGGCCAACCCTTTTTCATTGATAAACATGCGCACCGGCACAATAGTGAATCCAGGATCTTTGGTTCCACGGGCCAGCTTCTCCAGCTCTTTCTTGGTCAGCAAAAGCTTCCGTTCCCGACGGGCCGCATGGTTATTGTACGATCCGTAGGAATATTCCGCAATATGCATGTTTTTCACCCACAATTCTCCGTTTGAAAAGTAGCAGAACGTATCTACCAGACTGGCCTTCCCCAATCTGACAGACTTAATCTCCGTGCCTGTCAATACGATACCGGCTGTATAAGTATCGATCAACTCATAATCGAACGTAGCACGTTTATTCTTAATATTTACAGGAGGCTGTTTCATAAATTATAGTTTAGAATTCTCAACTCAACACCACAGACAGCTCATTGAAAAGCAAACGCACCAAGGCAGGACAAGCGATCAGCAGAATGGATGAAAGAATAGTAAACCTCAACCGCAGCTTTTCAGAAACATGCATCATGCGCACACTGCCCTCCCACACGATATAAACAGTATAAAACTCCACAAACAGGGCGATGATGCCGAAATCAGGCAAAATGCCTGTAATGATCTGAAGCACAAACAGAATCACTAAAGCATATCCCGCAAAGCGCCGTGCCAAAGCGATGTCAGCCGGCAGATCAAAAAAGCGTCTTCCCATTTCATCGATGGCCCAAGCCGCCAGAAAATATCCGCCAAACAACGAGACCGCCACCGCACAGCATTGCGTCATGGCATACTGGAAACTTGCCGCGCCGCTCCAGTCATTCGACAGCAAAGCGCCGATGAAGACAGACAAGCCGCACAGACCGATCATCGGATAGACAAACACCGTGTACACCCGTTGCTTATCCTCTTCCAAACGAATTTCCTCCCAGGCACGAGCCGGGGAGGAAATCAGTGAAAAAGCGATATGTATCAGTTCTTTATAGTTCAATTTCCAGTGCTTGATGAAGATGAATAATTATAGATATAGGGCTTTCGGGTGCTATTGGATAACGAAACTCCGATAGTAGACGTATCCGCATATATCTGGACAGTCGTTATCGGCGTATTGATTTCCAACCCCAATTCACGGCGATAGCGGTTGAGGGCTGCCGTCATGTCAAAAGCCCGGACATAGTAGAACAAATAGCCACCATACAAAGCCAGATAATTGGAATTGTTGGTTGAGCCTGGAGTGGGGTTCTCCTTATACTGATTGTGTCTCAGATAGAAAGTCGGGACATTCCTTGTCTCCTCATCGTTAGGATAGTAGACCAACGTAAAGGAATGGGTCATCCGGCCGTTGTAATCATAATAGTAGTTGATGGGAAGCAGCAGGGTGTTCGCATCGAAGAAAGTGGTCTGAGCTTCGCCCGTCTGGGTTACGCCCGACTCAGAAGTCGACCCTAAGGCTATGACCGATGCATTGGCAACGGAATCGTTCACCGCGCCCTCGCTCTCGACGATCTCCACCGGACTTTCCATGGAAGCCCAAGCGATCAGATCCACACCAGAGATCTCCTTCGCATCGTCTGCAACCTGCTGTACCTCCGAATCCCATTCATACATAATGTAGAGGATATCTCCCTGCATTTCGCTAAAGCGCGTGCCATTGGCTTCCATCTCGGTCAGCGAAGCCTGAGTCGGGGAAATCATCGTGCCTGTGGAAGTGCGGAAACTTATAAGCCCCATGGAAGAAGTCACTCTAGCGATGGCTATGCCTCTCTCCGTACTGTCCCCATCCGAATCAAAACACGATGTCAACGTTGTAAGGCCCACAACCATCAGCAGGGCCATTGTCAAGAATTTCAGTTGTTTCATTTTTCTTTTTTAATATTTGAGTTTGCAAAAATAGACAAAAGTATCGATTTGCCATACGCTTCTCTCACTTTTTCAATGTTTTTAAAACAAAAATCAAGAAAGGGAACGAATACTGCACAGGAAACCGCTTTTTAACTCTCTTTAATCCGTTTAACCAGGCATAATCTTCGCGAAAAGTTCCAGATGTTCATCGACATACTGAGCCACTTGCCCGGTAAACTCTTCTTCCCGTTCCAGAAACTCGTCTTCCAAGTCATCAAAAGCTTCATACTCTTCATACATGGCCATAAACTCCTCGTCTGTCCGCTCACGCTCCAAATCCTGCCGGTGAGCATCATAGATTTTCCGGGCGGCATAAATCAGTTTAGTCAAATCGCCTATTCCCCATAAACGCATCATTTTAGCGAACGGATTGTCGAATATATAACCGCCATACCCGTTTTGAATCAGCTGGCAAAAACCGCCTTCCATCACTTCATTCCGAAAGATCCGGTAAGCCAACAGCGTGTGCTGCTCTGCCGTAAGACGGGACATGGTTCCGGCCGACAACATTCCTTCGGCCGCCTGCTCATACGCATCTGTAAATACTTGGATAAAAGCATCCATTCCCTTTTCCGCCGCTTGCCGCAAATCGGAATCCTTCACTTCTATCATAAATCCGTGTTTTAGTAAAAGTCGGTGCAAAGTTAAGGATTTGCGTCAAAACACACACATAAATGGAAAGAGAATCCGCAAAGAATGAAGCAAAAAAGCCGTCCGCACCAGGAAAAGCAAGTGTGCGGAGATCTCAAGAGACAATGTGACACAAGTGTTGCACATGTGTATGCAAGACTTCGCATAAGCGTATGCAAAGCTTTGCACAAACGTATGCAGAATCTTGCACAGACGTATGCAAAAACGATTCTATAGCCAGACAAAAACGAAGAGCCGTATGGCAAAGCCCTTAAACAATAAAACCGCACACAAAAGCATTGTCCCCAAACGCTTCACCGCTCGTTTAGATTATGACCGCATATAATATAAGGTGTAAACAAAGCTTTTCCCTCCCCATACCCCGACAAGCCCCTCCCTTCTCCAAGCATAAGAGAAGCGCTGCAAGGAACGCACGAAACTGCCAACTCCACTTGGCAGTTAAACGGGGAAAATGGGGCTTATTACCTATTTTTAATAAAAAAGTCAAAGCCGAAAGTTGATAAAAACGGGGAAAACAACTAACTTTGTGACCGAAATAAAAGTGGAACGATATTTTTATTCATTATATCACTAAAAAAAGAGTTAATTATGACCTATTCACACGAAGTTGAACACATGTGTGTTGTAAAGAAAGGTCCCAACCACGGACCGGCTCCAATACCTGAAGAAGGTAAATGGGTAAAAGCTAAAGAAATTGTTGACATCTCCGGCCTGACGCATGGTGTGGGCTGGTGCGCTCCTCAGCAAGGTGCCTGCAAATTGACCCTGAACGTAAAGAACGGTGTTATCCAGGAATGCCTCGTTGAGACGCTCGGCTGCTCGGGTATGACTCACTCTGCCGCTATGGCATCGGAAATCCTTCCGGGCAAGACCATCCTCGAAGCCCTGAATACCGACTTGGTTTGTGATGCCATCAATACGGCTATGCGCGAACTTTTCCTGCAAATCGTCTACGGACGCACGCAATCAGCCTTCTCTGAAGGCGGTCTGATGATCGGCGCCGGTCTGGAAGACTTGGGCAAAGGTCTCCGCAGTCAGGTGGGCACCCTCTTCGGAACTTTGGCTAAAGGTCCCCGCTACCTCGAACTGACCGAAGGCTACATCACCCGCATGGCCCTCGATGCCGACGATCAGGTGATCGGTTACGAATATGTTCACATGGGCAAGTTCATGGAACAAGTAAAGAACGGCAAGGACGCCAACGAAGCTTTGAAAGCCGTTACCGGAACTTACGGACGCTTCAAGCCTGAACAAGGTGCAGTTAAATACATTGACCCACGTAAAGAATAAAGGAGGACACAGATTATGATTAGACCCGTACAATTTGAAAGCCAAGACCGTCGTATCAAGCAAATTCTCGCTGCATTGAACGAAAACGGTATCAAAGACATTGAAGAAGCTAACGCAATCTGTGACGCAGCAGGCTTGGATCCTTACTTGACTTGCCAGGAAACGCAAGGCATCTGCTTCGAAAACGCCAAATGGGCATACGTGGTAGGCTGTGCCATCGCGCTGAAGAAAGGCTGCAAAAACGCCGCTGACGCTGCTGAAGCTATCGGCATCGGCCTGCAAGCGTTCTGCATCCCCGGCTCTGTAGCCGATGACCGCAAAGTAGGTCTGGGTCACGGCAACCTGGCCGCCCGCCTGCTCCGCGAAGAGACCCAATGCTTCGCCTTCTTGGCCGGACACGAATCGTTTGCAGCTGCTGAAGGCGCCATCAAGATTGCCGAAATGGCCAACAAAGTCCGCAAGAACCCCTTGCGTTGCATCTTGAACGGTCTGGGCAAAGACGCTGCCATGATCATTTCCCGCATCAACGGCTTTACGTATGTGCAGACTCAATTTGACTACTTCACCGGCAAACTGGACATCGTAAAGGAAACTCCGTATTCCGACGGTCCGCGCGCCAAAGTAAAATGTTACGGCGCAGACGATGTTCGTGAAGGCGTAGCCATCATGTGGCATGAAAATGTAGATGTCTCCATCACAGGCAACTCTACAAACCCCACCCGTTTCCAACACCCGGTAGCCGGCACTTACAAGAAGGAACGTGTTTTGGCTGGCAAGCCTTACTTCTCCGTAGCATCCGGCGGCGGCACAGGCCGTACGCTTCACCCGGACAACATGGCTGCAGGTCCCGCTTCTTACGGCATGACCGACACCATGGGCCGCATGCACTCTGACGCTCAGTTCGCAGGCTCTTCTTCTGTTCCTGCTCACGTTGAGATGATGGGCTTCCTGGGCATCGGCAACAACCCGATGGTAGGATGTACAGTGGCTTGCGCCGTGAATGTTTCTCTGGCTCTGAACAAATAAAAAGGCTTATTGTCAATTCGACAGCCGGAATCCCTGTAGCTCTTCCTCTGAGCTATGGGGATTTCTTTTTCCGTTGCAAAAGGAGATACTTATTCAGAGTCCAAACAGACAAGGATATTATTCGCAACCCATTTTTGTTTGACCATATTATCACACAAGAATAAGGACATGAAACAGACAACAGAAGAGCAACCCAACCCGTTGAAGCTTATCTTCAATTACAACAACATATTTTACAGTTTCTTTTATGACGATACAACAGCCTGCACCCATCGCTCAAGGGAATACGCCATCAACTATGTCTATGCAGGCGAAATGGTGCTCGACAAAGGCAATGAGCAAATCCATGTGGGCAAGGGCGAGTGTGTGTTCATTCCTCGCGACCACCACATCACACTCTACAAAAAGCCTTGCAACGACGAACGCTATTGCGGCATCTTTCTGAGCTTCACCCGCAAATTCCTGCGCGAGATGTATGCGCAAGGAAGCTCCTACAAAGTTTCTGCCGACACGCCCAAACTGAGACCCGATGTCATCAAGCTGCCCCAGACTGCTGAACTGGCCAGCCTGTTCGCCTCGCTGACCCCTTTCTTTGATCCGAATGTAAAGCCGCAAGACGACTTCATGCACCTGAAACTCCAAGAAGGGTTGCTCGCCCTGCTGCATATCGACAAGCGGTTTGCCCCTACCCTCTTCGACTTCAACGAGCCGTGGAAAATAGATATTCTGGACTTTATGAACCAAAACTATATGTATGAATTCTCACAAGAAGATCTGGCACACTACACAGGCCGAAGCCTGGCCACCTTCAAACGGGACTTCAAAAAGATAAGCGACCTGACGCCGGAGAAGTGGCTCATCCGCAAACGCCTGGAAGTGGCCTACGGCCTGATGCGCGAAGGCGGCAGGAAGATAGCGGATGTCTGCACCCAGGTGGGCTTCAAAAACCAGTCCCATTTCTCCGCCGCGTTCAAGCGGCAATACGGCATCGCGCCCACGGCGGTGACCGCTTCCTGAAAATTGAGCTTTTCAGCAATCGTCTTTGAGCCTCACAGCAAACGCGTTGTGGGGCTTTTCTTTTACCTTTGCCGGTGCAAATATGAATAAGATTCCATCAACAGAAAAATAATATGAAGAAAGTATTGATCATTTCATCCAGCCTACGCCCGAACAGCAATTCGGACGCACTGGCAGAAGCCTTCGCCCGTGGGGCGGCAGAGGCAGGCAACCAAGTGGAAACCATCAGCCTCAAAGAGAAAGAGCTGCATTTTTGCAAGGGATGCCTGGTGTGCCAAAAGACGCAGAAGTGTGTCATTGCAGACGATGCCCCTGCCATCGTGCAGAAGATGTATGAGGCCGATGTGCTGGCTTTTGCCACACCTATTTATTATTATGAACTGAGCGGGCAACTGAAGACGTTGCTCGACCGCTCCAATCCCTTGTACACCACAGACTATCACTTCCGCGACATCTACCTGCTGACTTCGGCGGCCGAAGACGAAGAACAGACTCCCGCACGTGCCGTGACCGGATTGGGCGGATGGATAGCGTGCTTCGAGAACGCGCGCCTGGCAGGCTCGGCATTTGCAGGCGGAGTGAACGAACCTGGGGAAATAGAAGGGCATGCGGCACTGGCCTCTGCTTATGAAATGGGAAAATCCGTTTAACCAGACAAACAGACAACGTATGAAGACTTTATCATTCACCGCCCTCTGCCTCTCCCTCCTCCTCGCCTCCTGCGGCGGGAAGAGCGGGCAAGAACATGACAATCAACCCGTTAAAACCAATAACACAATGAAAGAACAACTGATTTTGACTCAAGAGTGGGACAAGGTATTCCCACAGAGCGACAAGGTGAACCACTCGAAGATTACCTTCCACAACCGCTACGGCATCACCCTCGCCGCCGACCTGTATGTTCCCAAGGATGCCACAGGCAAACTGCCCGCCATCGCCGTCTGCGGCCCGTTCGGTGCCGTGAAGGAGCAGGTGTCCGGCCGCTATGCGCAGACGTTGGCCGAGCGTGGCTTCCTGACCATCGCCTTCGACCCCTCCTTCACCGGTGAGAGCGGCGGGCAGCCCCGTTATGTGGCTTCGCCGGACATTAATACCGAAGACTTCTGCGCCGCCATCGACTATCTCTCCACGCGCCCCGATGTCAATCCTGAGCAGGTGGGCATCCTCGGCGTGTGCGGCTGGGGAGGCTTTGCGGTGAACGCCGCCGCCATCGACACGCGCATCAAGGCCACAGTGGCCGTCACGATGTACGACATGACCCGCGTCAACGCCAAAGGCTACTACGATGCCGCCGACAACGCCGATGCCCGCCACACGATGAAGCAACAACTCAACGCCCAGCGCACCGAGGACTACCGCAACGGAAGCTACGCCCTGGCAGGAGGTGTGCCGGACACGCTGCCCGCCGATGCCCCGCAATTCATGAAGGACTATCACGCCTTCTACAAGACCCCGCGCGGCTACCACAAACGCTCCCTCGGCTCCAACGGCGGATGGAACGTGACATCCTCGCTCTCGCTCATCAACCAGCCCATTCTGGCGTATGCTGACGAGATCCGCACGGCTGTGCTCCTCGTCCATGGCGAGAACGCCCATTCCCGCTACTTCAGCGAAGATGTGTTCAAAAAGCTGAAAGGAGACAACAAGGAATTGCTCATCGTGCCAGACGCTGTGCATACAGACCTTTACGATAACCTTGAGAAGATTCCTTTCGACAAAATTGAATCGTTCTTCCGAACGTATCTGAAATAAACGTTCCTTCCGTTCTATATTCCTCATCCCTTGCCAGTCCCGTTGAGTGGCCGGCAAGGGATTTTTTATCAATGTAAGCCTCACATCAGCCGGACATACCGCACGTGTAAGTCAGACAATCTGAAAACCCACCCTTTTTTGATGAAATTCCACCCTTTTTTACGCCTAAAAACCGCTTCTTTTGAGCAAAAAACTATATTTGCCGAACAAAAAAAGACCAAATTCCATGAAAAGAAGTAAGTAACTAATCAAAATTAAGCAGCATTATGTTTAAGTTTAATTCCCAAGGTATCCCCGACAGCCGCCAATGCCCTATTGACGGTGTAAAAGAGGTTGTCGCTACTTGCATAGTCCTGCGGTCTGATCCATTTGGTCTTCATTATCCTCCACAAGGTTTCCGCAAGGTTCAGGTGGGGGGAATACGGCGGAAGATAAAAGAGGAAAAGCCTGCAAGTATGGGAGGAAGTCGATATTTTACCATTATTTGCCGAATTAACACCATTGTCAGGAGAAAGGAAACCACTAATTTTGTCTGTTATAAAAACGCCGCATTGATAATGCGACTTATACTATAAATGGGAATTTAGCGGGGATGGCTCCCGCAATCAGCACATCAGCACATCAAATCATTAATCAATTTACACATAATCAGTAGAATTTCTTGTATGAAAAAGTTAGTTTATTTATTATCTGCCTTGTTTTGCTTTTGGGTAGAAGGCTGGTCGCAAGCTGTACGTTCTTTTCAGAAAGAGAAGGAACGGATTGTATTCAAGATGACGGATGGAGAACTGCAACTCTATCCCCTGTCGTCCAACACAATCAGAGTGAAATTCGTAAAACAACCTTCGGAGATGTCGTTGCCGGAATGGGTTTACATCAACAACGAAACGGAGAAACCGTTTACCGTAAAGGAAGGTAAAGGGGCGATTTCCGTCAAGTTGCCCGGCATGACAGCCCAAGTAGATAAGGAGACAGGACTGGTTACCTTCTTGTCTCCGGAGGGGAATACGGTTTTGCGGGAATACGGCCGTCAGCTTGCACCGTCTTCTGTTCAAGGCATGGATACCTACTGCGCTACACAGAGATTCTATACGCCTGAAGACGAACATCTTTTCGGTTTGGGCCAGTTCCAGGACGGATGGCTGGACGTGCGCGGACTGACACGCCGACTTACTCAGGTGAACACGCAAATTTCCATCCCTCTGTTCGTATCCAATAAAGGATATGGCGTACTTTGGAACAATTACGGACTGACCGATTTCAATCCGGCGGACAAAGTTATCGAGTTGACCCCTTCCCGAAAAGAAGGCGAAACAAAGGAAGTGGACGTGACTTCGACCGAAGGAGGCAAAAAGGAGATGCGCGAGAATTTCGTTTTCGCTTCCAAGCTGACCATCCCCGCGAAGGGGCGTTACTCCATTCTGCTGGATGTGGGGCAGACGATGGCACGTAAGTATCACCTGCGCATAGGGAACAAAACCATCTTCGACATGGAAAACACCTGGCTGCCGCCTACCACTTCCACTATTGTCGAGTTAGAGGCCGGTACCTATAACGTGGAAGCGGAGTTGGAGAAGAATGACAGGCCGAAAGTATTCTATAAAGCGGTGGATGATGAGACGGTGTTTCGCTCGCCGGTTGCGGAATGTGTAGATTATACCGTATTCTGCGGCGGAGCCAATGAGGTGATCGCTGCCTACCGGGAACTGACAGGACGGGTACCAATGTTCCCTGACTGGGCTTTGGGCTATATCCATTGCCGTGAACGTTTCCACAACCAACAGGAACTGTTGGAGACGGCCGCCCGCTTCCGTAAGGACAAACTGCCGATGGACGTGATTGTGCAGGACTGGCAATACTGGGGACGCTACGGATGGAACGCCATGAAGTTTGATGAAAACAATTATCCGGATCCTACAGAAATGGTGGAGAAACTACACGGGCAGGACACGAGACTGATGGTATCCGTGTGGTCCAAGGTAGAATCCGCTTCCGAAGTGGGGAAAGCGATGGCGCAAAGAGGTTACTTTATTCCCGGCACTTCATGGGTGGACTTCTTCAATCCGGAAGCAGCCGCTTTCTATTGGAAGAACTTCAGCCGGGGACTTTTAACGCACGGGATAGATGCCTGGTGGCAGGATGCGACCGAGCCGGAGAACGATGATTTGTCGGGACGGAAAGTAGCAGGCGGAAAGTGCCCCGGTGAAGTGTTCAGGAACTGCTTCCCCTTATTGGTCAACAAAACGGTCTATGAGGGCTTGCGCAAGGATGCTCCTCAGAAGCGTTCCATGATCCTGACCCGCAGCGGATTCCCCGGTATGCAGCGTTACGCCACCGCTACCTGGTCGGGCGATGTCGGCAATGACTGGAACACCCTGCGCCGGCAGATTGTAAGCGGACTGAGCATGTCCGTTTCCGGACTTCCCTGGTGGACTTACGATGCGGGAGGCTTCTTCCGTCCGGGTGACCAATACACCAATCCTGCTTATCAGGAATGTATGATGCGTTGGGTACAGACCGGAGTCTTTTTACCCTTGATGCGGGTACACGGTTATATGTCGAACACCGAGTTCTGGAACTATGGAGAGGACGTGACGGATCTTGCCCGCCGGTCGCTTGCCGCCCGCTATCGTCTGGCTCCTTACCTCTATTCAGAGAACGCGAATATCAGTTTCAACAACGGTACACTCCTCCGTCCCTTGATCATGGACTTTGCGGATGATGACACCGCCATTCTGCAAAAGTACCAGTACATGTTTGGTCCCTCGTTGCTGGTAGCTCCCATCGTGGAGCCGGGCGTGAAGGATTGGGACGTCTATTTCCCGGCCGCTAAAGGCGGATGGTACGACTTCTGGAGCGATAAGTATGTGACGGATAAAGGCTGGCGGAACGTTCCTGTGGCCAAGGAACACATTCCTGTGTACGTCAAAGCCGGTTCCATTCTGCCGTTGGCTGAAGGAACGCCCCAGACTATGAAGGAAGCCTGCCAAGAGGGCTGGACAATCAAAGTGTTTGTCGGAGCGGACGGATCTTATACGGTGTATGAGGATGAGGGGACCAACTACAATTACGAAAGAGGACAATACTCGAACATCCACATGGATTGGGATGACAAGAAGAAGAGGCTGACCGTCGGTGAACGGGAAGGCTCCTTCCAGGGAATGGTAGAAAAACGTTCCATCCGGGTACAGCTCATTTCCGAAAAGGGTATAGAGGAACAAGACTTTAACTATGAAGGTAAAAAGGTTGTTATCAGGTTTTAAAGTGCCTATTGTCTCATAAGTGGGAATTTGGTTAACAACCCGCTAAATTGTCATTTAACAGATTACTAATATGAAACGACAATTTGTATATATAGCTTTTCTTTTGTTGGCTTTCTGCCAAATAGCAGCTTCTTGCCAACAGGCTGACAAAACAACGGAACTGAAGTTATGGTATCCCCGTCCGGCTACAGAGTGGATGACTTCCGCCTTGCCCATAGGCAACGGGGAACTGGGTGCCATGTTCTTTGGAGGAATTGACCGGGAGCGGTTGCAGTTCAACGAGAAGACGCTTTGGACAGGCAGTACTGAGAAACGGGGCGCTTACCAAAACTTCGGCGACGTGTACATTGATTTTGAAGGTATGGATACTACTGAGGTAACGGATTACCGGCGCGAGTTGTCTTTGGACGAGGCCATCGGACGGGTAAGTTACCGCTGGAAAGAAACAGACTATGTGCGTGAGTACTTTGCCAGTCATCCGGATGGAGTGGTGGTAGCCCGCTTCGTCACACCGGGCAAGTCCGGACAGTTGAACTTCACCATTTCACTGAAAGACGGACGGGATGGAATTGTCAAGATAACTAAGCAGAACGTGTTTCTGTTGCAGAGTCGCCTTGACTTGCTTTCCTACGAAGCCCAGTTGAAAGTGATGAACGAAGGTGGTACGTTGACCGTGGAGGATGGCTGCTTGAAAGTGTCCGATGCCGATGCTGTCACACTGTTGCTGACGGGAGCTACCAATTTCAGTCTTTCTTCACCCGATTATATTGGCGAGACGAAGGAACAACTGCATGAGCGTCTGTCCAAACGGATGGAACAAGCCTCTGCCCGCAGTTACGGCCAACTGAAAGAAAGACATTTGGCGGACTACCAGCCGTTGTTCGAGCGGGTGAAGCTGGATTTGGGAACTGCCTTGCCTGAAATCCCGACAGACGAACTGGTACGCTCCCATCGGGAAAACCTTTACTTGGACATGCTTTATTTCCAGTATGGCCGTTACCTGATGTTGGCTTCCTCCCGTGGCATGAATCTGCCCAGTAACCTGCAAGGCATCTGGAACGACAGCAATACGCCCCCTTGGGAATGCGATATCCATAGCAACATCAACGTGCAGATGAACTACTGGCCGGCGGAGACATGCAATCTGTCTGAATGCCATCTTCCCTACCTGAACTACATCGCCACAGAAGCTTTGCGTCCGGACGGAAGTTGGCAACAGGTGGCTCAAAGCGAAGGACTGAGAGGCTGGGCGATGCGGACCCAAAACAACATTTTCGGCTATACGGACTGGAACATCAACCGTCCGGCAAACGCCTGGTATTGCATGCACCTGTGGCAGCATTACCGCTACACACTGGACACAGACTTCCTGGTTGAAACCGCTTTCCCCGTCATGCGGAGTGCCTGTGAGTATTGGTTCGGCCGTCTGAAAGAAGACGAGAACGGAAAGCTGATTGCCCCCGATGACTGGTCGCCCGAGCAAGGTCCGTGGGAAGACGGCGTGGCCTACGCCCAGCAACTGGTTTGGCAACTGTTCAGCGAGACTTCGCAGGCGTTGCAGGCATTGCAGAAACATGGGGAAACAGTGGATGAAGCCTTTGCCATGGAGCTTGCCTCCAATCTCGAACGGCTGGACAACGGTGTAGAAGTAGGAGAATGGGGACAGATCAAGGAATGGAAACAGGATTCCTGGCATTTGGACACCTTAGGCAACCAGCACCGCCATCTCTCTCAGCTGATAGCCCTCTATCCGGGTAACCAGATATCCAACCAGAAAACTCCGGAACTTGCCAAAGCCGCCCAAACTACTTTAAACTCTCGTGGAGACCTGGGCACGGGCTGGAGCCGTGCCTGGAAGATTGCCTGCTGGGCGCGTCTGGGAGACGGCAATCATGCTTACCGCCTCTTGAAGTCGGCCTTGAATTTTACCACGACCACCTCTCTCAGTATGGACAATGACAAAGGAGGAGTGTATGAAAATCTGTTCGACGCTCATCCGCCGTTCCAGATTGACGGGAACTTCGGGGCGACGGCAGGCATTGCCGAAATGCTGCTCCAAAGCCATCAGGACTACATCCGGTTGCTTCCGGCTCTGCCTGAGGCTTGGCCGGCGGGGAAAGTGGCAGGATTACGTGCAGCAGGCAATTTCACGTTCTGCTTGGAATGGGAGGAACATGCACTGCGCAAATGTTCGTTTCTGTCCGGCTCCGGAGGAGAGTGCCGTATCTATAGTCCGGATGTTCCTATCCTTAGTGTAAAAAACAATTCCAGTCAGGAAGTGGAAGTCCGGCAAGAAGCGGACGGAGTGTATGTCATTCCTACCGAACGTGGCGGAAGCTATCAGTTGGTGTTGGAGTAATCAAGGAAAAGTATTACTTTTGCGCCCGAATTGACAACCACAAACAACGATTCGGATGCGAAAGATACTCTACCTATGACAGACTTAATCTTATAATAATACTACCTTGTCCCCTTGTATAGCAAGCAATTCGTCTATTCACATTCATTTATCTGATTTATAATCATTTGCATCCGAAGCCTTGTATAGCTGTATAGCAAGGCCATCCCAACGGGATGCGCTAATTTTGCCCCGTCGTGCAACGTTTGAACGGCTTTGCACGTCTAACGCAAGAATGCAAATGATAACTTTAATGATTATACAGATATGAATAGAAGAATTGCTTTTCTTTGCGCCTGCCTGCTGGCCACACTCGCCTTGCAGGCGCAGACCCTGACGGGAAAACTCATTGACGAGAAGAACCAACCCCTGCCGTATGCCAACATCGTGCTGCTTTCGCTGCCGGACTCCGCCTTCGTGGCGGGCTGCGTCAGTGCGGAAGACGGGACGTTTCGGCTGAACGCCGCGTGCGGCAACCGGCTTATCCGGGTTTCCTCCATCGGCTACGCCACCTTATATAAAGAATGCACGGGGCAAGACCTCGGCACGCTGCAACTACAGCCCGACGCGCAGATGCTGGGCGAGGTGGTGGTGAAGGCGGACCTGCCCAAGGTGAGGCTGAAAGGCGACGCGCAGGTGACCACCGTGCAAGGCAGCATCCTGGAGAAGGCGGGCACGGGCAACGACCTGCTGAACAAGCTGCCCGGCGTATCGGCGGACGACGGGGCGGTGAACGTCTTCGGATCGGGCACGGCGGAAATCTACATCAACGGCCGCAAGATGCGCGACGCCTCGGAGTTGGACCAATTAGAGAGCGACAACATCAGCCGTGTGGAAGTGGTACGTAACCCCGGCGCACGCTATGATGCCGAGGTGAAGGCGGTGGTGCGCATCTACACCAAGCGGCCACAGGGCGAAGGCTTCGGCGTGAATGAGCGCTTTGTCACCCAGTATCAATACGGTTGGAACGTGGTCGACCAACTGAACGTGAACTACCGCAAGGGAGGTTTCGACTTAGGTACCATGCTCTTTGGCTCGAAGATAGAGCGGGAGGACAACAAGTCCATTGTGCAAGAAACCTTCCTCGACAAGACGTGGCGGCAGGAGAGCGACCTGCTCACCGGAGGCGACCGAAAGAACGTCTCCGCCATGCTCTCCCTCAACTACCAGTTCAATGATCGTCACTCCATCGGTGCCCGCTACGACTACGACCGAACGCCCAAGAGCCTATGGGACGTAGACATGCGCACCCAGGTACTGCAAGACGGCACGCCCTACGAAGACAACACCAGCCAAGGCTGGCAAAGCCTCCCCGAGACCAGCCACTCCCTCAACGTCTACTACAACGGGCAGGCGGGCGACTGGAACATCGACTTCAACGCTGACGGACTGTGGTCGTACCAAAAGACTTTGCAGGACATGCTGGAGCGATACACCACCACCGGCGAAGAACCACAACAGCAGAACGTCACTACCTACAACCGTGACGGCAACACCCTCTACGCCGCCAAGCTCGTCGTCAGCCGTCCTTTATGGCAAGGCAACCTCTCCTTTGGCGGTGAATACACCTACACCGACCATGAGACCGTCTACCGCAACGAGCAAGGTATCCTAGATGACGACCAGAGCGAAATCAAGGAGAACGCCGCTTCCGCTTTCTTGGAATACAGCCGTGCGTTCGGCCCCGTACAAGCCCAGGCCGGTGTCCGCTACGAGCATATCAACTCCGACTACTACGAGGACGGTGTCTACATGGACGAACAGAGCCGCACCTACGACAACGTCTTTCCCACGCTCGCCCTCTCTCTACCCGTGGGTAAGGCGTAACTCTCGCTCAACTATTCCGGCAGCATCTATCGCCCCGACTACTGGATGCTGCGCAGCAACGTCACCTACATCAACCGCTATACCTACGAGGGTGGCAATCCCCTGCTTCGTCCTTCCATCATCAACCGCCTGTCCTTGGATGCCTCTTGGAAATGGATATACTTCAACGCCCGTTACACGCATGCCAGGGATGCCATCATCCAACAGAGTAGCACCTACTCGGAGGATGCCCCCACCATCTCAATGCTGAAATACCTCAACAAGTATGATTCCGACAAACTCTACGCCACCCTCAGCCTGTCGCCCACTATCGGCCCGTGGTCGCCCCAACTCACACTGATGCTGCTTCAACAATGGTATATGGTGGATATGCCTGACGGCACGCGTAAGAACTTCAACAGCCCGATGGGCAGTTTCAGCTGGCGCAACAACTTTCGCCTGCCATGGGGACTGCTGCTGGACGTGGATGCTTCACTGGATACACCCGGCGACAACGAGAACTTCCATCTTTACCGTACCGCTTGGTGCCTCGACGTAAGCCTGCGCAAGAGCTTCCTTAAAGACCGCCTCAGCCTCCAGTTACAGGGGCGCGACCTTTTCAATTCGTCGGATAATGACGGCATCCTCTACGGCGGCAACCGCACGATGAAGCTCGACCAGCAGACGCGCCGCTCCTTCACACTGACCCTGCGCTACAAGTTCAATCCCTCGAAGAGCAAGTACAAAGGAACGGGTGCCGGGCAGGAGCAAAGGAACCGTATGTAAAGGGAAACAAGGACTTAAAGGCTTGGAAATGCGAAAGCAAATGCTTACTTTTGCAAAGTAGAATCAAAATAACAATAAGCATGTCACGTGAGGAAACATATCAACTGAAGTTTATCATCGCTTTAGTAACAGACTTTGCGAAAGCTTATCACATCAAGCAAAGGCAGGCTTTCAATTACCTACAGCGTTTCAAAGGGCTTGATTTCCTGCAAAAGCATTATGGCATCATGCATACCCAGTCATTTGAAGATGCAATAGAAACACTGACATTGGTATGTCGTAGAAATGGAGGGCAATTAGGATGAAACTATATCATGGTTCAAACGTTATGATTGAACGGCCAGACTTATTGCATTCCAAGCCTTTCAAGGATTTTGGCAAGGGGTTCTATCTATCTCCTGTCCGGGAACAAGCAGAAGCGCGGGCAAAACAGATGGTAGACATCTTGCAAGAAGGCTCTCCCTGCGTGAGTGTTTTTGAGTGGAACGAAGAGGTTGCTTATCATGCAGGTTTACGAATCAAAGTATTCGAAGATTATTGCGAGGAATGGGCAGAATTTATCTTGCACAACAGAGACCATAAACGTCAACATCCCGTACACAATTATGACATCGTTATAGGCCCGATAGCGGATGACGGCGTAACTTATCAGCTTCGCCGTTATACGGAAGGCGATATTTCAATGAAACGTCTGATAGAAGAACTGAAATATGCGAAAGGACTGACTATTCAGTATTATTTCGGCAGCGAACGTGCTTTATCTTATCTGAAAAGAATATGAAACTGAACGAAAAACAAATACAATTCATGCAAGAATCCTTGAGCGTGGAGCTTGTAAGTATGCTGATGGAAGATTGGCATTGCAATATGGAACAGGCGTTGGATATGTATTACAACTCAGAGACCTTTGAACGCCTGTCCGATCCGTCCACCGGGCTGTATTACCAAAGCCCTGGATATGTGTATGACTATTTGAGGAATGAACTGACTACTGGAAAAATGCAGTAGCACCTTCTATTCCTAATTCAACTCACTCAAGTTTATCTTATATCTCCAACAGCTTCTTCTCCCGCTCCAAATCGCTTGCGTCGAGGCGGGGCGAGGGGACGGAGCAGGTCTTGATGCAGTCCTCTTTCTGGCAGGTGTAGTTGTAGTAGGGCAGCAACTCGTCGGTCAGTTCCTCTTGGGGGATGATGCGGCCTTTCAACTCCAGGAAATCGTCCATGGACGTGCTGTCCGAGTACTTGACGAAGAGGATGCGCCGCGCGATGGGGTTGCGGTTATAGTCCAGGCTGAGGTACAGCCCTTTGAGCAAGTGCGGGAAGTCGTACATGGGCAGTTGCAGGTAGATGGTGAACAGGGCTATCTGCGGCGCCTCGCGTTCGTTGAAGAAGAGGTAGGCGTTCTGATGGTTGCTGAAGAGGCAGGTGCCGTAGTGCGTAAGGTTGTAAGCGCTGTTGTGCACCACCTTGACGTAATCGCTGTTCTCCGAAGGACAGATGAGGTAAGGCTCGGCCTTCAACGCCTGGCGGGAGGAGGACAGGCTGTAGCTCATGTAAATGCCGCTGTAGTTGTAGGCATCCTGCGTGGAGCGTGCCATTTCTTCGGCCACCAGCATTGTCCAGATAGCCGGTTACTTCCTGGCTAAGCTCATCGGCATCAAGGTGATTTCGGTACTGAAGCGGGAGAACCGCCTGCGCTTCATCATCCTCTCCGTCGCCCTGGCCGAAGCCTCGCTGGTGCTGTTCGGCT
>CALUOU010000028.1 GCA_944322335.1 uncultured Bacteroides sp. | reverse complement strand
AAAAACCTGCCGCTAAAGCCTTATCTTTATTCCGCGAAAACATGCTTTACACCCCATAAATCGGAACGCGCCGTCATCAGCGGCACTGAGCTTTCAGACTTCCTGTGCCGGAACGCTTTTCTTCCTTAAGCCTCATTCAAACCAAATCACTTCGCCGCCGTCTGATCCTGCATAGCGCACCAGCAAATCTTGCGTCATCCGCACAGCCTCGCCCAAAGCTTGCCGATTTCCGTCATATCCGTTGATGACAGCCAGGATGCGGCGCGTGCCTATATCCATTTTCGTACGCTCGTGGTCGCTGGTGGGAGTCCCTATGCCGCCCTGCGCATCGCGGAGCACCGGCAGCCCTTCGATGTTCAGCAGCCCCCGCCCGATGCCTTCAAAAGGCTCGTCTGCCTGACCTATGCCCAAGCAAAGTGCCGTACCTTGGATCTTGTCGGCATCAAATCCGCCAATGGAATACCCTGTGCGCAAAGACACCAGATTGATCAAGTCCACCAGCGTGTCTATCCGATAAAGCTCCAGTCCCCTGAGCAGACGCCGACGCAAGGCTTCTGCTGACGGACGATAGCGGCTGGGATCTTTCCCGCAACGCCGGTAAGCCTCGCGGGTGGCGGCAATGGCTGACTGATGTTTGATGCTGTCGGTAGAATCCTTGGCACGGAGCTCTCCGGTAAATGCGGCAATTTCCTGCCAAAGCCCTTCGCTGAAAGCCGTGTTGACAACAGATGCCAAGACGGCAGCTCCCCGGTACTCCGGACAACGGGACTTAAGATCGGAAGAAAGTGTGAGAGAAAACATAATATATAGTATCCTTTAATATATGTGCGCAAAAATACGCATTTCCTTCCAATCCGGCAAGCCCTTTCCCGATTCGCCAGAAAGACACAACTTGCCTTAAACACACTTTAAGAAGGACATCCGGCTCACAATTTACTATTTTCCCCTCAATATGCACGATTTCACTCCTGCTTCCCCTACGGTTTCCCTATTTTTGCAGCAAGCTAAAAATTTAATGTACCATGAAGACAAACACTGCCATCGAAACGATTATTCACACTTCCTATCTTGACAGACGGCATCCCGCCGATAGGTGTGGAAACATAAAATAATAAGGTGTTCCAGCATGTGCCACTCACCGTACAGCAAGACCACCTGTAGCATTCATTATACCCATAACTCATTATTACACAAGATATTAAACAAAGAAGAAACTCATTTGAAACATACTTGTAACATGATGTCTATACTTTTGCGGCAAAATTCGTGTACACATATTATTATTGACTAATTTTCTTTAAACTTAAACATTAATTTTATGCTGAATGTACAATTAAAAAAGAAAAGGGCTTGGGCGCAAAGCATGCTCCTTACGCTCTTCCTGCTAAGCAGTACCTTAGCATTTGCACAAAACAAAGTGACCGGTACAGTGACTGACGCATCCGGCGAACCTTTGATCGGTGTCAGCGTACTTGAAAAGGGCACTACAAACAACGGTGCCATCACCGATGTGGATGGCAAATACTCTTTGTCCGTAGAACGGGGAAAGACCCTCGTGTTCTCGTTCATCGGTTTCTCCACGCAAGAAATCAACGTGAACAAGAGCGTGATCGATGTGATCATGGAAGAAGACAACCAGCTGCTCGATGAAGTGGTGGTCATCGGTTACGGCAGTCTGCAGCGCAAAGACGTGACCAGCTCCATCACAACGGTCAAGGCCAAAGACATGAACGTGGGTGCCTACACCGAGCCTGGACAGCTGCTGCAAGGCAAGGTGCCTGGACTGGTCATCGTGCAAAACTCAGACCCCAACGGCGGTGTGAACTCCATCAACCTGCGCGGCGCTTCCACCCTGAGCGGATCCAGCGCACCGCTCTATGTAGTGGACGGCATTCCGGGAGTCAACCTCAACCTTATCTCTCCCAGCGACATTGAGTCCATCGATGTGTTGCGCGACGCTTCGGCTACCGCCATCTATGGCTCGAAAGCTGCCAACGGCGTTATCATGGTGACCACCAAGCGCGGACAGGAAGGCCCGGCAAGAGTTACATACAGCGGCTACGTGGCTTGGGACAAGATCCACAATGACCACGATATGATGACAGCCGACCAATTGCGCCAATATGCCGCCGACAACAGTCTGGTGATCCCCAACGACAAGGGTGCCAACACCAACTGGGCCGATGAGGTGCAGAAGACCGGCTTCTCCCATAACCACAACCTCTCCATCAGCGGCGGAAACAAAAGCACGACCTACAACGCCAGCGTGAACTATATTTCTCAGGATGGCATCATCAAGGGCGTGGGAAATGACATTTTCACCGCACGCAGCTACGTGGAGACCAAGACCCTGAACGACCGGCTGACCATCGGCGTGGGCCTGAACGGCAACATCCGTGACGAATGGGGCGTATCGCGCGATGCCAACAACGGCGCTTCCGTCTACAACGCCATGTACTATTACTCTCCCTTGGTGCCTGTCACCAATGAGGACGGATCCTGGTACAGCGACTTGGGCATCTCCCAAAACGTCAACCCGCTCTCCATGATCTACGAAGACCAAAGCCGCGCGACCTACAAGCGCATCCAGGCGACAGGCAAGGTCAACCTGGAAATCATCGACGGCCTGAAGCTCAACGCCAACTTCTCCTATGAGAACCAGAACTACAGCTACAAGTCTTACTCTTCCCACGAGTCGCAGACCAACTTCCGGGGCGGCGAGGCCAGCCGGAACACGACCGAGGACATCAAGAAGCTGATGGAAATCTATGCCAACTACGACAAGACCTTCAAGGATGTCCATAAGCTCGGTCTCCTGGTCGGCTATTCTTGGGAAGAGCAGAACACGGGAGACGGATTCGGCGCACGCGGCTACAACTTCTACAACGATGACCTCTGGTGGAACAACATCGGCATGGCCAACTCTTGGGACGCTGACCCAGTATGGGGCAACCTGAACGCTCAAGTCCGCATGATCTCTTTCTATGGACGTGTCAACTACTCCTACAACAGCAAGTACATCCTGCAAGCTACTGTCCGCCGCGACGGCTCTTCCAACTTCGGCGAGAACAACCGTTGGGCCACTTTCCCGTCCGCCTCTTTGGCATGGCGCCTTTCAGAAGAAAGCTTCATCAAAGATCTGAACATCTTCGACGACCTGAAAATCCACGCCGGATGGGGACAAAGCGGTAACTCCACAGGCTTCGACATCTACACGGCACGGTTCTTCTACCAGGCCGGATCCCGCTTTGACTACACCGATCCCAACACCGGATCCATAGGCAGCTACAAAAACCTGAACGCCGCCCGCAACGTCAACCCCGACCTGAAGTGGGAGACAACCACCATGCTCAACATCGGCATTGACTTCTCCTTCTTCAAAGGCCGCCTGAACGGTACCATCGAATACTACAACAAGTCGACCAAAGACATGATCTGGGGCTATCCCGTGTCCACCAGCTATTATCCGGTAGGCACCCTGACAGCCAACGTGGGCAAGATGAACAACCGGGGCGTGGAACTGACCATCAACGCAACGCCCGTGCAGACCCGTGACTTTACGTGGAACACCTCGCTCAACCTCTCGCACAACCGCAACGAAGTGACCAGCGTCTCCAACCAAGAGTTCAACGCCGGCACGCTGAACCGCTACAACCCCAACCTGCCGGGCGCATCCACGGCAACCATCCAACGCATCATCGAGGGCGAGCCGATCGGCACGTTCTACATGTGGGAATGGGCAGGCTACAACGATGCTGGCATGTCCGTATTCTACGAGCACGACCCGGAAACCGGCGAGCGCACGGGAGAGACGACCACCACTCCGGGTGAGGAAGACCGCACCATCGTGGGCAACGCACAACCCAAGCTCACCATGGGATGGAACAACACCTTCAGCTATAAGAACTGGGACCTCACCCTCTTCTTCACCGGCGTGTTCGGACAGAAGATCTTCAACGAACCGAAGGCTTACTTCAGCAGCATCCAGAACATCATCGACGGAAAGAACGTCATGGCATCCGTAGCCACCGAGCAGAAAGCCACAGACTTCAACTCGTCCATGCCTTCCGACCGCTACCTGGAAAACGGAAGCTACTTCCGCCTGTCCAACCTCACGCTGGGCTACACCTTCCGCAACTTCGGCAAATGGGCACGCAACTTGCGCCTCTATGCGTCTTTCAACAACGTTTTCACCATCACCGGATATGACGGACGCGACCCTGAAATCAACTTAGGCGGTCTGGAACCGGGCATTGACACCCGCTGGGACCACTATCCCCGCACCCGCCAATTCCTCTTGGGAGCAACCATTAACTTTTAAACTTTGAATGACTTATGAAATCGACTATCAAACTATTGCTTTTGTCAGGCATACTCGCCGGCTCGGCAGCCTGCACAGACCTTGATACAGAAATCAATACTTACTATACAGAATATCCGGACAACCCCATCGCGCTGAACGCCAAACTGGAAGGCTGCTACTACTACCTGCAAAACGAAGCCGGACTGGGACGTAACTACTGGGAAGGCGTGATGTTGCAGGGAGACGAGCTGATGGGTGTCTGCTTCGGCTCCAGCTATTATGACAACGGCCGCCTGTTCTTCCCCACCACCCACGACCTGAGAAGCGACACGCCGGGAGTGGGACAGATGGCAGACCTCATGTCCGGCATCACCTACTGCAACACCGTCATTCTGGAATTGGGCGGAACCCCCGACTCCAAAGATCCGCTGATCGCTCCGGTACGTGCCATCCGCGCGTTCTACCATTTCATGATGATGGATCTCTACGGCGACTGTCCGCTCATCTCCCGCGCACCGGAAGAAGGCGAGGCCATCACCCGTGCGCCGCGTGCAGACGTGGCCCGCTGGATCGAGCAGGAGCTGCTGGAAGTCATCCCGCAGCTGACCACGGAAAACAACGCCGAGACCTATGGCCGTCCAAACAAATGGATGGCAGAAGCCTTGCTGGTCAAACTTTACCTGAACTGGGGTGTCTACACCTGCGGCGACGTGAAGTCCGTCACGGCCGACACGCCCAACGAAAAGCTGAACGACTGTGTGGCCTGGTGTGACAGCATCACAGACTCCGGCATCTTCGAGGTGGGACAAGGCTACCGCCAGAAATTCTTCCCCAACAACGGCGTACACATCAAGGACTTCATCTACGCCATGAACTTCGACCCCGTGGCCAACCCCACCAGATACGTCGGCGGACACCAGCTGGACCGCTTCATGACATTCAAGAAGGCCAACGACTGCGACAACGGCCCGTGGGGCTTCAAGCCTTCCAAGTCCGTGGCCGGCGCTTACATCCTGGTGCCGGAATGTGTGGCACGCTTCAACCTCGAAGGCGACGAACGCAACCTGATGATCCTGGGCGGTCCGCAATACGTGTTCGACTATACCAACAACTATGCCCTCACCGACCAGCCGCTGATGTACCAAGGACAGCAGGTCAACTATACGCAAGACTTTGAGTTTGCCGACATCACGACCTTCAGCGTAGGCGAAGACGGAACGCCCGCCAACATCATGAAGGGCTACCACTTAGGCAAATACCCCAGCACACCGGAAGACTTTGACATCCGCGACCGTGTGAGCGGCAACGACATCCCCATCTTCCGTTATGCGGACATCCTGCTGACCAAGGCAGAATGCATCCTGCGAGGAGCCACCTCCACACGAGGCGACACGCCCGCATCGCTCATCAACCAAGTGCGCGACTGCTCCGGCGCTCCTCACATTGCCGAAGGCGACGTGACCATGCAGGAACTGCTGGACGAACGCGGACGCGAGTTCATCTGCGAGATGTGGAGACGCCAAGACCTGATCCGCTTCGGACAGTTTGAAAACGACTGGGGATGGAAACACGTGGTTCATCCGGAAGCCAAGACCGAACTCTGGCGCCGCGTGATGCCGATTCCACTGGGCGTGATGGAAACCAACACCAACTGGGAACAAAACGAAGGATATTAAAAAAAGTATTTCCTGCCTGTCCTTTTCATAAACAGAAAAAGGACTGGCAGGAGAACAAGAACTTTTTCAATAGGCATTTGCATGTCATTTTAAGGGACACATAATTGTTTTTATTTAGAGTTTTAAAGCGAAAGAAAGCCTTGCATCGCTTCCCCGACCCTGCCAAGTCCGGGAATGCCTTGCAAGGCTTTTGGCGTTTCATGGGTCGGAACGGACAGACATCCCGCCCGTTCATGCGTGCCGCTCATCCGTCCGCACGCGTGCCGTCCGTCTGCCGCACACGTGCCGTCCTTCCTTTCCACGCGTGCCGTCCGTCTGCCACACGCGTGCCGTCCGTCTGCCACACGCGTGCCGTCCGCCGAGGGATACGCACACCTTCATGCCGCCTGTCTGACAGACCTCCATAGGACAACGGTTCTAACAACCATAGAATAATTGTTCCAACATCCCCACGCTGACAGCTGTCAGAAAGCGGATGAAACCGGCAGCACATCCATCATTCATCATCAACTTGATTTTGCCTTACAATCAACTTGATTTTCTCTCCCAATCAACTTGAAAGTTTATAGGAAACGGCTTGAAAGTTTCACGCCTTCACGCCGCCTTCAATTCGTTATTACACAGACGGTTGCTGTGAATGATAAGTCTGAAGCCAGCTTTCACACCATTTACGTGAACACACTCATATACAAAACCTTACGGTGAAACTTCACAGATAAAGCCTCTTTCAGCAGTTCCTGTGTCTGTATGCTTGTGAAAGCTCGCGTTTGTTGACATCAATCATTGCGCCTGACCGATTTTCACACGGTTTTGACCGATTTTTCACCCTTCATTGACACACCTGTCTCCTTTCACAAAAACGATGTAGGCCATTGAAACGGCCCCAAAGCGAGTGAAAGCGCAACATAGGCATATCCTTCACCGAAATACTTTATAAATCAAGCGAATAGGACAGCGTGAAAGAATGAAGGATTTATATGCAAATAACAGTTTTGTAACTTGCTTATCACCAAAATTATCGTAACTTTGCGCACGAATCAGAATCCTGTAAAAAAGCATATTCAAATAGCGACAATGAACATCAGACTAACGCTTCTCGCCCTCTTCACGCTTGCCCTCGGACAGGCAAGCACAGCAGCTGCCGCTCCAGCCAGCCAAGCTGCGAAAAACAAGAAACCGCTGACCGACTATGTGGATCCGCGCATCGGCAGCGAAGGTTTGGGACGGACTTTCATCGGCCCCTCCTGCCCTTACGGCATGGTGAAACCTTCGCCGGACTGCACACCCTCACCCAACAGCGGATGGTTGCCCATGCCCACACGGGTGGACGGATTCGCCCAAGTACACGTGAGCGGCACCGGAGGCGGGCCGAAATATGGCAACATTCTGGTCACCCCTTTCGGGAAAGGCATGGACCGGATCCGGCATCTGGCCCATCGGGAATATGAAAACATCTTATTAGGGTATTATGACACACGCTTCCGCGAAAACGGCATCCGCACGGAGATCACCACGGCGGAACGGGCCTCGATGTACCGTTTCACCTTTCCGAAAGACTCGCTCCAGTCGCTGGCCATCGACGCGGGCTTCTTCTTGGGCGAAAGCCCCGTGCCTGACGCGCGCGAAGCCCAACAGTTTGTCGGATCGGAAATAGAGATCCTGAGCGACAACGAGGTTTGCGGCTACAGCCGCATCCGGGGAGGCTGGAACAACGGACGCGCCTATACCGTCTATTTCTATGCGCAGACCGACCGGCCCTTTGCCCGCACAGCCACATGGAAAGGAGACAGCATCCACACCGGTGAGCGGGTGCAATATGACTCCTACGAAAAGACGGGTGCCCTGCTGCGTTTCGGCAATGAAAACAACCAGCTGCGCCTGAAAGTGGGCATATCCTTCCTGAGCTGCCACAAGGCACGCGTCAATGCTGAAAAAGACATACCGGACTGGTCGTTCGACGGCACGCGCCAACGCCTGCTGGACCAATGGGAACAGCAGCTGGGACGCATCGAAATAGACGGAGATGCTTCGGACGAACAGAAACGCATGTTCTACACCGCTCTGTATCACACCATGATCATGCCGACAGACCGCACGGGAGAGAATCCACTGTGGAACGACCCGGTGCCTTATTATGACGACTACTACGCTATCTGGGACACCTACCGCACCTCCACCCCGCTGATCACCCTGATCGATCCGAGACGGGAAGCGGAGATCGTGAACTCGCTGATCAACATCTACAAACGGGACGGCTACATGCCCGACGCGCGAAGCGGAAACTGCAACGGACGGACACAAGGCGGATCGAACGCCGAAATCGTCATTGCCGACGCTTTCGTGAAAGGGCTGGAAGGCATCGACTACAACCTTGCTTTGGAAGCCATGCTGAAAGACGCCACTGTGGATCCCGGCGACCGTCACGAGGCTGAAGGCCGTGGCGGGCTGGACGAATACCTGACCTTGGGCTACGTGCCTTGGGGCATTCCCCGCGCCGGCAACCGGACGGTGGAATACGCCTATTGCGACTATGCCATCGCCTTAGTGGCCAAAGGATTGGGCAAAGAAGAGCTGCACAGGTACTACCTGAAACAAAGCGAGAACTGGAAAAACCTGTGGCGGGACGGCTATGAGCATGCCGGCGCACGGGGCTTCATCATGCCGCGCGACCGCCAAGGCAACTGGCTGGACAGCCTGCCTTTCGGGCACAGCCGCATCCAGCATCCCAAATACGTCTACACGCCGCTGACTTTCGAGGGGCCGTGGTACACGCCTTGGTGGAGCATGTTTTTCTACGAGGCTTCCTCTTGGGAATACTCCCTGAGCATTCCGCACGACGTGCCCGGACTGATCGGCAAGTGCGGAGGAGCGGCGGCGTTCGAGCGCAGGCTGGACACGTTCTTCGACCGTGGATTCTACAACGTCAACAACGAGCCATCCTTCCTCACGCCCTGTCTCTACCACTGGATAGGCAAGCCACACCGCAGCTCAGACCGGGTGCTGGAAATCATCGGCCGACATTTCAACGCCTCACCCATGGGATTGCCGGGAAATGACGACTCGGGCGCCATGTCTTCATGGCTGGCTTTCCACATGACGGGACTTTATCCCAACGCGGGACAGAATTATTACCTGATCCATACGCCCGTGCTGAAGGAGACGGCTTTCCATCTGGAAGAAGGCAAGACGTTCCGGATCGTGGTCGACGGCTTGTCTGAAAAAAACAGATACATCCGACGCGCCACCCTGAACGGCGCGGACTATCCGTATTCAACCATTCGCCATCAAGACCTGATGAAAGGCGGAACCTTGGTGCTGGAAATGGACAGCACGCCTGGCGAGTGGGGGAAAAAGCTTTTCAAGTGACACTGAAACGGGATTGCCTGACAAAACATTAAACCATAACAAGAAAATGAGACTGCATGCCATCTTCTTATCCGTCCTTCTGCTGAGCTTCGCGGGAGGCGCGTCATGGGCACAACAAGCTGTGCCGGACACCCTGCTGTTTGTCTTCAAGCTGCACGGACAGACACGCAAATATCAAATGTCTTTTCAAAACCGCCAGGACACCCTCGTGCTGACATGGGGCATCGAACGCAACCTGCATTGGCAGACAGGCACTTACACCATGCTTCCCGCCAGCACGGAAAAGGCCGTCTCACTCACCTTCCTCCAACCGGAAGACGGCAGACACGTGACCCTGCCCGCCCACGAGACGGCCTTTGTCCTCTCCCGCAAATCTTACCGCGAGCTGAAAGCGGCCCGTGAGTTTGTCTACAACCAGACCCGCTACCGTCTGCTGGACACCCAGACGCAGGCTCTGGACACCAGCCTGCTGCACGTGAAAGACGATGCGGAAGGAGCGGAAATGTGGATTCTGGACAATTCAGCGCTTCCGCTCGTGTGGAAGATGCAAAACAATCCGCTGGAAATAAATTGGGAAGCGCAAGCGGAGATACGGTGAGAAAACGCTTCTCCGCCGCACGAGCCGCGCCCGCCTGAAACGAAACAGGCAAGAAAAACAATGAGAAATCGGACAAAAAACGGCAGCCCTTTCAAATTATAGCCACAGATTGCCTGCTTTTTCTCATAAATCATTATCTTTGCCGGACAACTTAGAATTGTTAGCCCTTTTACCTGCATATGACAAAACAACGGATTCTGCTGCTCATCTTTTTCATATACGGAACTTTGAAGATTTGTTCCGCAGAGGCTGAACGTTTTTTCGACAGATACAATTTCCTGTTCATCACCGAGAAATCCGGCCTTCCCCATTGTTTCGTGGAAGACCTCCTGCAGGATTCAGACGGATATGTGTGGGCGGCCACCCACTACGGCATCGCCCGCTATGACGGCTACCAGACACTGTGTTTCAACAGCCGGACCAGTCCCGTGAGGCTAAAAGGCGACTTCGTGCATGCCCTTTGTGAAGACAACCGGAAACGCCTGTGGGTGGCCTCGGAAGACGGCATCGACATCATCGACCTGCACACCTACCGCCCCGTCCGTCTTTCCCTGCCTGCCGACTCGGCACTACACCGCCTCATGGGGCAATATATCCATACGCTTTACAAAGACGCGCGGGGGAACATGTGGGTGGCGAGCGACAACGACCTGTGGTGCATCGAGCTGGATCAGGAAGGCGACGTGAGCAATTACCGCCGCCTCAACATGCCCCGACCGCCCGGCTCCCCCATCCACGCCATCACGGACATGAACGGGAAAATCTGCGCGGGCATAGACAATGGCATCCGTCTGATCAGTCCTAACGGAAAGGGACACGCACTGACCGTCGAGCCACTCTCGCCCGGAGTCATACCTTTCAGCGAGGACTGGCGCATCTCGTGCATGCAGACCGACGGGGACTGGCTGTGGTTCGGTTCCAACAGGGGACTGTTCCGCTACAATGTCCGGACCACCCAGCTGAAACGCTACCGCTACTCCACTCACCGGCCGGGCATGCTGAGCCAGGCTTACATCACCGACATCAAGCTGACCGCAAGCGGGCGCCTCATCGTCTCCACCCTGAACGGCGTGAACGTCTACGACCGCGATACGGACACTTTCTCCTTCATCCGCCAAGCGGGCAACCGAAGCGGCGCCTCCTCCATCAACTGCAACGCCGTACACTGCATCCTCACCACCGGCGAGACCATCTGGCTGGGAACCGGCACAGGCGGCATCAACCTGCTCTCACCCAAAAGCTTGCGGACCGAACTGTGGCACTGTCCGCTGCCCGGCGGAAAAAAACTGACGGCACCGGTCAACGCCATAGCGGAAGACACTGACGGACATCTCTGGCTAAGCCTGCTGGAACAAGGGCTGGCACACTGGGACATAGAGGCTGGCACCTGCCGACGGTACCTGTTCTCGCCCAACGACACCACCTCCATCAGCAACAACACCCTGAACGGCATCCTGATCGACTCCGAACGGCAAGCGTGGATCTACACTTGGGGGGTGGGCATCAACAAGCTGGATCTGAACATCCCCCACAACCGGCATTTCCAACGCTATTACACCCGTGGGAAACACGCGCTGAAAGGTGACTTTATCAATACGGCCTGTGAAGACACCTTGAACGCCCTGATCTGGTTCGGCTCCACCCAAGGCGTGATCTACTATGACAAACAGGAAGACTGCTTTGGCAGAATCCAGTTCCGCGAGGCAGACAACGAGTTCGAGTCCATCAGCAAACTGCTGATCGACCGGAACGGACGAATGTGGGCAGGCACCACACAAGGGGTGTTTATCATCGACTTGCACTCGTTCGCCCGGTCACGCCAAAACTTTGACTACACCTACCTGGCATACAAGCTGGACCGCCCGATCACCCAACGGCTGGAAAAAATCAACTGCATCCTCGAAGACCGCGAAGGACGCATCTGGCTGGGAGGGAACGGCACAGGACTCTACCTGCTGACCGGCGACTCAGGAGGAAACTTCACTTTCATCAACTATACCAGCGAACACGGACTGGCCAGCAATACCATCATCGGCATGGCCGAGGACAAAGACCGCAACCTCTGGATGATGACCAACGAAGGGGTCTCCAAGCTCTCACTCTCCACCATGACCTTCACTAACTATACCCAAGCGGACGGCCTGCCGGACACACAATATTATCACAACGGCATCTGCTACTCGCCCGTCCATGACCTCATTTACCTGGCCACAACCGACGGACTGCTGGTGATCAGACTGGCGGACAAACACATCCGGCCACATGAGGAGCCGGTCGTGAGGCTGTCTGAGCTGACCGTGAACGGTACCCCACTCTATCCGGCCGACGACACACACATGAAACAGAACATCACACACACGCCTTCCATCACCCTGCACGAAAAAGAAAGCCGCTTCTCCATCAGCCTCACCACCTGCAACTACGGCAACAGCAGCCGCGTCCGTTTCGCCTACCGGCTGAAAGGCTATGAAAAAGAATGGAACGAAACTCATCCGGGCGACTGCATGGCCAGGTACACGGCTGTGCCGCCGGGGAAATACATCCTGCAAGTCCGCGCCACCGACGAGACCGGCCATTGGGCAGGACAGACCACTGAGGTGGAAGTGAACATACGTCCCTATTTCTACAAGTCTGTCTGGTTCCACCTGCCTCTGCTGGCACTGGTCTGTCTGGCCGGATGGTGGTACAACCGCCGGAAAATGCGCCGCTATCGTGAACAACGGATCCGGCTGGAACAAAAAGTGGCAGAACGTACCCAGGAGCTGGCCGTGCGCAACAGGCAGCTGGAAGACATGGCACGCCACGTCAACGAGGTGACCGAAGAGAAAATCACCTTCTTCACCAACATCACACACGAGCTGCGCACTCCCGTTACCCTGATACACGGCCCCATCCGGCTGGCTCTGAAAAAAGTGAAAGAGCCTGAAGTGGAAGAACAGCTGCAAATAGCCGGACGCAACGCCGACTATCTGCTCTCGCTGGTAAACGAACTGATGGATTTCCGCAAGCTGGACATGAACATGGTGACACTGGACCGGGAATCATGCGATTTCGTGAAATTCCTCTCCAACCTGCTGCTGCCTTTCCGCGTGTTCGCCAAAGAAAGGCAGATCGAAATCCGATCCTGCTTCCGCCTGCCCGACCCCTGCCTGCGGCTGGACACGGCCTACATGCGGAAAGCACTGGTCAATCTCGTCTCAAACGCCCTGAAATTCACTCCAAACGGAGGAAACATCGACCTCTATGCGGCTGCCATACATGACGGTCAAGGCCAACCGCTGCTCTACATCAACGTGCGCGACACCGGCCATGGCATCGTCAAGGAAGATCTGGATAAAATATTCGACCGCTTCTATCAGTCGAAAAAACAGGTCAGCTATGCGGGTCCCGGACAGAGCGGCACAGGCATCGGCCTGTATCTCTGCCGGAAAATCATCGCCCTGCACGGAGGAACCATCCACGCGCGGAACAACCCCGGACAAGGAGCTTCACTGCGCATCCTGATGCCTCTGATTCCCGGAAACCCCGTTGCGGACGAAACGCCACAGCCCGCTCTCACGCACCCGCAGAAACCGGAAAACGTTCCTGCGGCCGAAGGGAAAAGGCGTGACACCATATTGGTGGTGGAGGACAACAAGGACATGCGCGACTACATCGGAATGCTGCTGGAGGACAGCTACCGCGTGCTGAAAGCCGAAAACGGGGCAGAAGCCTTGGACATCGTGAAACGGGAAGCGGTGGATCTCATCGTCAGCGACCTGATGATGCCCGTCATGGACGGAGCCGAACTCTCACGACGCATCAAAGAGAATCTGGCCACCAGCCACATCCCCTTCCTGATGCTGACAGCCATCCGATCGGACGTGCAAGAGAAAGAGAGCCTGGAAATCGGTGTGGACGACTATCTGTGCAAGCCTTTCGATGCGGAAATGCTCCTGCTCCGCATCCGGAACATCCTGGCACTGCGCAACCGATACAAACAGCGTTTCTCCACCAGCAGCAACGTGGAAGAACTGCACATCAAGGAAGAATCCAAAGACCAAGCCTTCATAGCTAAAGCCGCAGACCTGATGAAACGGCATTATGCCGACCCGGAATATACGCTGGAAAACTTCGTGCGTGACATGGGCTACAGCAAAACCCTTGTCAACCGGAAGATGCAAGCCCTGACCGGACAGCCCATCGGGCAGTTCATGAAAGGGTACAGGCTGAACGTGGCGTACAAGATGATGGCCGAAAGCACCGGAGAGACAAACGTGTCGGAAGTGGCGTATGCGGTAGGCTTCAACGATCCGAAATATTTCACCAAATGTTTCAAGGAACTGTTTGGCTGCCTGCCAAGCGCACTTCTGAAGAAAAGTGACTGACAGTTTACTATATTCGTCCTAAACCGTCTTATTTTCATCCGGATATAGACAAAAAGGGCGTATTTTTGCCAGTGACCGACGGTCAGCAGCTATCGGACGAAGGAACACGATAACTTATCAGACTAAGAACTTACTAAACTTACAAACCTACTAAACTTATTAAACTTACAAACTTACATAAACCATGAGAATGAAACATTGTTTACTGGCTCTGCTCATCGCATTCTTTTCAGGAATGCAGACTTTCGGAAATCCGATCAAAGATCTGTTGGAACGCATCGACCCGGGCGCTTCCAAAAAGTTTGCCATCGAGCTGAAAGAGGGAGAAAGAGACTTTTTTGAATTGGATCAGAAAGGAAAACGAGTGGCAGTGAGCGGCAACTCCTATGTCAACATTGCCGTGGGGCTGAACTGGTACCTGAAATATTATGCCGGCATCCATCTCTCGTGGAACGGCATGACCGCTGAGCTGCCGGACGTGCTTCCTCCCGTGACACGGAAGGAAAGGCACGAAACGGATCTCACCCTCCGCTATGACTTCAACTACTGCACGTACAGCTACACCATGGCCTTTTGGGACTGGACACGCTGGGAACAGGAAATAGACTGGATGGCCTTGCACGGCATCAACCTGCCTCTGGCGGCCGTGGGTCAGGAATGCGTGTGGCGCAACATGCTGCTCCGACTGGGCTATACCAAAGAAGAGGCGGGGCGCTTCATCGCCGGGCCTGCCTTCCTTGCCTGGTGGGCCATGAACAACCTGGAAGGCTGGGGAGGCCCTTTGCCCGACTCGTGGTACGCACAGCAGGAAGAGTTGCAGAAGAAGATCCTGAAACGCATGAAGGAATATGGCATCCGACCTGTACTACCCGGATATAGCGGTATGGTGCCCAACAATGCCGGCGAAAAACTGGGACTGGACGTGGCCAAGCCGGAACTGTGGAACGGGTTCACGCGCCCGGCCTTCCTCCTGCCTACCGACGGACGTTTCGCGGAAATCGCCGCCCTTTATTATGAGGAACAGGAAAAGCTCTTCGGCAAGGCTGACTATTACTCCATGGATCCCTTTCACGAAGTGGAAAACGCCGATGCCGTAGACTTTGACGCAGCCGGAAAAGCCGTGATGAAGGCCATGAAGGCTGCCAATCCTAAAGCCGTTTGGGTGGTGCAAGGCTGGACCGAGAATCCGCGTCCGGAGATGATACGCAGCCTGGAGAGCGGCGACCTGCTCATCCTGGACCTCTTCAGCGAATGCCGTCCCATGTGGGGGATTCCCTCCATCTGGAAACGCGAAAAAGGATATGAACAGCATGACTGGCTGTTCTGCATGCTGCTGAATTTCGGTGCCAACGTCGGCCTGCACGGACGCATGGACCAGCTGCTCGACAATTTCTACCTGACTAAGAACAATCCGTTGGCCGCGCACCTGAAGGGCATCGGCCTTACCATGGAAGGCTCGGAAAACAATCCCGTGATGTTCGAGCTGATGTGTGAGCTGCCGTGGAGGCCGGAAAAATTCACCAAAGAGGAATGGCTGAAAAATTACCTCTTTGCCCGCTACGGCACCCGCGACCCGCAAATCGAAAAGGCTTGGATGCTGCTGGCCAATTCTATCTACAACTGCCCCGCCGACAACAACCAGCAAGGCACACACGAGTCCATCTTCTGCGGCCGCCCGTCGATGAACAACTTCCAGGCCAGCAGCTGGTCAAAGATGGAAAACTATTACGACCCTACGGTCACTGCCGAAGCCGCCCGCCTGATGCTGTCCGTGGCTGACAAATACCGGGGCAACAACAATTTTGAATACGACCTGACAGACATTGTACGCCAGGCCATTGCCGACGAAGGGCGCATCACGTACAACCGTGCCATTGCCGACTTTAAGAGCTTTGACAAACGCAGCTACGCCCGTGACTCCCGCCGTTTCCTCCTGCTCCTGCTCCTGCAAGACAGGCTGCTCGCCACGCGCCCGGAGTTCCGTGTGGGGAGCTGGATAGCCAAAGCGCGCCACTTGGGCGACACTCCTAAAGAGAAAGACTTGTACGAATGGAACGCCCGCACTCAGATCACGACCTGGGGCAACCGCTTCTGCGCGGATGAGGGCGGATTGCGCGACTATGCCCACAAGGAATGGAACGGACTGCTGCGTGACTTTTATTACAAACGCTGGTCTGCCTGGTGGGAGATGCTTCAAGGTGTGCTGGACGGCAGACGCAAACTGGAAGACATAGACTGGTATGCCATGGAGGAACCGTGGACGAAAGCACATAATGTCTATTCCGACGCGCCCGAAGGAGACCCCATAGACACAGCCCGCGCCGTGTTCAAAGAAGCCTTCGGAGAATGACAATGGCTTTATCACTAAACACTAAACACTCATCACTATAAATGAACACCCGCTTACTCTCGCTCGATGTGTTGCGCGGCATCACCGTCGCAGGCATGATTGTTGTCAACAATGCTGGAGGACCCTTATCCTACACGTTCCTCCAGCACTCAGTCTGGAACGGGCTGACACCTTGCGACCTGGTGTTCCCCTTCTTTCTGTTCATCATGGGGATCTCCACCTACATCGCCTTGCGCAAGTTCCAGTTCAAGCCTTCAGGTGCCGTTGTAGCCAAAATCCTGCGGCGAACGGCACTTATCTTCCTCATCGGCGTAGCACTTCACTGGTTTGACCAAGTGTGCGACGGCCAATGGCTGGCTTTCGACAGCCTGCGGGTGACAGGAGTGCTGCAGCGCATCGCCCTCTGCTATTGCGCGGTCTCTTTTCTGGCACTCTGGATGAGGCACAAAGCGTTAGGCTGGACGGCTGGGATTATTCTGGCAGGATATGCCATCCTGCTGGCTGCGGCTAACGGATATGTAAACGATGAGACCAATGTGCTGGCCATCGTAGACCGCAGCCTGCTGGGAGAGACGCATCTCTACACAAAAATGCCAGTCGATCCGGAAGGGCTGGTGAGTACGCTTCCCTCCATAGCCCACACGCTCATCGGCTTCCTCTGCGGACGGCTCATTATGGAATCCCCCTCCTTGGACCGCAAAATGACAGGCTTGTTTGTGACCGGGTTTGTGCTGATGGCCGCAGGCTTTCTGCTGACGGAAGCCATACCGCTGAACAAGCGTGTATGGTCTCCTTCCTACACACTGGTGACATGCGGACTGGCGGCTTCACTGCAGGCCGTACTGATGTACTTCATTGACGCGCAAGGGAAGAGGAGGTGGTGCCGCTTTTTTGAAGTGTTCGGAGTGAATCCGCTCTTCCTTTATGTCCTGAGCGAAGTGGTTGCCATTGTGCTCAACGCCACAGAAGCCAAGCCGATCGTCTATCAGGCCATTCATGCGGTGGTGACAGATCCGTACCTGGCATCCGCACTCTACTCCCTCTTGTTTGCAGGAATCATGGGGGCATTCGGATATGGATTATACAAGAAGAGAATATACATTAAAATATAAGCTTATAAACAAGACAGGTCTGCAAAACCGCATGACTGACTGAATACTAATAACTCATCTGCCCATGAAGGAAAGACGTTTTTCAAGGATTTGCAAGAAAGTGTTTCTCATATCCCTTCCCGCCATCCTGCTGCTGACAGGATGCGGAAAGGCACCTGTGAACATCCGACGGATAAATTATGTGGACACACGGGTGGGAACGGCCGCCAGCGTCACACATACGGCCGGGCTCTTCGGCAAGGGATCGGAAGAATACGGACAGACCTTGCCTGCCGTGCTCGAACCGAACGGCATGAATTTCTGGACACCACAGACGCAAGACACCGAGCAGAAGTGTGTCGCTCCCTATTATTACCGGGACAGTCTGCTGCAAGGGTTCCGCAACTCCCACTGGATCACGGGAGGCTGCACCCAAGACTATGGATCCATGACGCTCATGCCCCTTGCTGACAGCCTGCGCACCCAGCCCGCCGAACGCGCCTCCCGCTTCAGCCATGAGAAGGAGCTGGCCACGCCCGCCTGCTATCTGGTACACTTACCCGATGAAGGCATCACAGCCGCCATGACGGGACGCTCGCGCTCGGCCATCTTCCGCTTCAAATACAGCCGCACGGGCAAGGGTTACCTGGTGGTCAACCCCAACAGCGACGAGGGGGAGGGCTTCATTGAAGTGGACACACTGCGCCGGGAAATCCGCGGCTACAACCCCGTGCACCGTATCTATCAGGGCTGGGGCGAACCGGCCGGCTACAGCGGGCACTTCATCGTGCGCCTGCAAAAGCCTATCACCGCTTTCGGGACTTACTGCGGTTCTGAACGTTTCCCCGGAAAGACACGGATCGCCAATCGGCGGGTCATCGGCGTGTATGTGGAATTTGAGGTGGAAGCGGGCGAGGAAGTGCTGGTGAAAGCGGCTTCGTCGTTTGTGGACAAAGAGGGAGCTGTGAAAAACCTGGAAGCAGAAATACCTCACTGGGATTTCGGACTGACTTGCAACGAGCTGATACGCACATGGGAAGAGCGTTTTGCCTTGGTAGATGTGCAAGGAGGACAGCCGGATGAACTGGCCAAGTTTTACGGAGCTTTCTACAGAGCCTCCTTTCTTCCCCGCACGTTCAATGATGTGGACGGACGTTACCCCTCCTTTGCCACCGGCCAGCCCGTCCGCGACCTGGACAAAGGACAGGCGGCTTACTATGAGGATTTCAGCATGTGGGACACCTACCGCGCCCTGCATCCCTTCATTAACCTGATCACGCCGGAACGTGCAGGCGACATGATGCAGTCGCTCGTCCTAAAATACGAACAAGGCGGATGGTTGCCAATTTTCCCTTGCTGGAACAGCTACACGGCAGCCATGATCGGCGACCATTGCACTTCCGCCTTAGCAGACGCTTACATCAAAGGCATACGCAATTTCGACTTCAACAAGGCATACGAAGCCATGAGGAAAAACGCTTTCGAAACTCCGCTTCTGAAAAAGGACTACCAGGACGGCATGGGGCGGCGTGCGATCGGCTCTTATATAGACTATGGATACATCCCGCTGGAAGACAGCGTGCCCGACGCATTCCATACCCGCGAGCAAGTGTCACGCACCTTAGAATATGCCTATGATGACTTTGCGCTGGCACAAATGGCCAACGATCTGGACTTGGTGAAAGACCGCGCCATGCTGATGGTGCGCGCCTTGAACTACCGCAACGTCATCGACCCGCGCACGGGCTATGCCAACGCCCGCCATGCCGATGGCCGCTTTCTGGAGCGGGAGGCTGACGCACCTTTCCGCTTTGCGGAATACATCACCGAGGGCGCTCCCTGCCACTACACCTGGTATGTGCCTCATGATCCTTATGGCCTGATGGAACTGATGGGCGGACAGGAAGCCTTTACGGCCAAACTGGACTCCATGTTCAGCGAGGGCAGGTACTGGCATGGCAACGAGCCTTGCCACCAGATTCCGTTCCTGTTCAACTATGCCGGCCAGCCGTGGAAGACTCAGCAGGCCGTGCGCCACATCATGCAGACTGAATACCTGAACGAGCCTGGCGGTCTGGCAGGCAATGATGATGCCGGACAGATGTCAGCCTGGTATCTTTTCGCCGCCATGGGATTCTATCCGGTCTGTCCGGGCACGCCTTATTATGTGCTCTACGCACCAGCCTTCCCTGAAATCACCCTCAAGCTGGACGAATTGGGCCGTCACTTTACCATCCGCGCCAAAGGGCTTTCCGAGCAGAATGTCTACATTCAGTCCGCCCGTCTGAACGGCCAGCCCTATACGCGCAACTACATCGATCACGAAACCCTGACACGCGGCGGCCTGCTGGAATTCACCATGGGAGCAGAACCGAATGCAGACTGGGGTACCCGCCCTGAAGACTGCCCGCCAGACGTGATGCAGCTACCCGTTCCCCCGATACGGATCCAGGATGTGGCAAAGGAAGAGTAACCATCAAAAAAAAGAACCATATGAAACTGAAACATTTCTTATCGCTCCTTACAGCCTGTCTGCTGGCAGCCTGTGGCAACGACCCAGAAGGCAACGTGTACAACATCTTGGACTATGGCGCCACTGGCGACGGAACGGCCGATGACGCAGCTGCCATTCAGAAAGCCATCAACCTGTGTTCGGAAAACGGCGGAGGCACGGTACTGGTACCCGCCGGAAAGACTTTCCTGTGCGGTCCCTTCAAACTGGCCTCCCATGTAGACCTCCATCTGGAGCCTGGCTCGCGCATCTTGGCCAATCCCGATGAAAGCGTCTATACTGAAAGTGCTTTCGGCGGAAACCGTGGGGAAGGCATGATGTGGATCAGCGGAAAAGACCTGCAAAACGTGTCCGTCACCGGTACAGGCACCATCGACGGCAACGGGGTGGCTTTCATGGGCAAAGAGTTGGAGGACTCCTACGAGCTGAAACCTGTCACCGATTTCGATCCCCGTCCGCATGTGTTGACACTGACCAACATCCGCAAGCTGGTCATCCGTGACATTTCCATCCGCAACAGTGCCTACTGGACGGTACACCTCATCGGCTGTAACGACGCCTCCATCGATGGCATCACCATCCTTAACGACCTGAAAATCCGCAACGGCGATGGCATTGACGTGGATCACTCCCGAAACGTACGCATCGCCAACTGCCACATCGAAAGCGGCGATGACTGCATCTGCCTGAAAAACAGACGAGAATTTGAACAATACGGTCCCTGTGAGGACATTGTTGTGACCAATTGCACCATGATTTCCCGCTCGTGTGCCATCAAGATCGGATCGGAAAACACGGATGCCATCCGCCGCGTGCTCTTCACAAGCTGCATCATCAAGGACAGCAACCGAGGCATCGGCATCCAAAACCGCGATGAAGGCACCGTGACTGATGTGGTGTTTTCAAACATGCTGGTGGACTGCCGCTTCTTCAGCAATGTGTGGTGGGGCAAGGCCGAACCTATCTATGTCACCTCCTATCCCCGTGCCACAGGCAACCACAAGGATGCCGGCTGGCGATTCCCGAAAGGAGCCACCGAAGGCCGTTGCGGAGAAGTGAGCCGCATCTGGTTTGCCAATGTCAAGTGCATAAGCGAAAACGGAGTGTTCATCGGTGGAGACATACAAGAGAAAGTAAACAACATCCATTTGGAGAATGTGGACCTCCTCCTCCAGAAACGCACTGACTATCCCGGCGGAATCTACGACAAACGGCCCTGCCAAGGTGAAGGCTTTGTGCATGACAAGACGTATGGCTTCTACATCGATACAGCCAGCGACATTTTCATCAAAGACTCTCACGTGACTTGGGGCAATCCGAAAGTCACAAACATCGGCGGAGACATCCGGCGCAAGAATGTACGATAAACTTTAAGAGACGAGCCGATAAGCCGGCACCCGCTCATCACTGTTCACTAACACGCATCACTAATTATGAAACGATTCCTGTTTTTCCTCTTAGGTGCCCTGTGCCTCTTCACAGGCCAGGCACAATTACGCCCCACTCCAGACCAGCTGGGAAGTATCTACCATGCCTATCCTGCGCCTGGCAATGATGTGACCTATACAGTTGCCCCAGACGGTTACAAACCTTTCTACATCAGCCACTACGGCCGGCATGGCTCACGCTGGCGCACAGCCGACGAACATTACCTGCAAGTGGTGGACGTGTTCGACTCCCTTTACCAATGCAGGCAGCTTACTCCCTTGGGGGAAGATGTCCGCCTGCGTCTGCACCGGGTGTGGGAAGACGCGCGAGGCTGTAGCGGCAACATCACTCCTATAGGCGAACGCCAGCACCACGACATCGCCGCCCGCATGTATGGCCATTACCCCGAAGTGTTTCAAGACAGCTCCGTGATCGATGCCCGCTCGTCCACATCCCTGCGGTGCGCCCTCAGCATGAGCTATTTCACGGAAGCCTTGAAAGAACGGAATCCGGCTCTGCGTGTCAGCCGTCGCGCCTACACCAAATACATGGACTACATAGCCCATACTTCGCCGGAAGCGGAGACCTTCTGTGCGGCAGGCCAATGGACAAATGGCTTTTCCAGATTCCAAAGCAAGCTGATCCGCCCTGAACGGTTGATGAAATCGCTCTTCACCTGTCCCCAACATTTCACGCCCGAACAGTCAAAAGCCCTGATGACAGGACTTTACTGGATAGCCGTTGACCTGCAAAACTGCGACCTGCCCGGCCTGACCCTATATGACATCTTCCAATACGAAGAGCTGTATGACCTCTGGCGGACTGTCAACGCACGCATGTATGTCTGCAATGCCGCCTCGCCCCTGAACGGCGGCCTCATGCCCCGCCAAGCCATTCCCTTGGTGCGCAACATCGTGGAAAGCGCTGACCATGCCATCCGCACGGGAAACCATGCCGCCGATCTGCGCTTCGGACATGACACACACCTCATCCGCCTGCTTGCTCTCATGGAAATGGAAGGCTGCGCCAACCGGGAAACCGACTTTGAAAAGATGCACCTTGCCTGGCAGGACTATCACGTATCGCCCATGGGAGCCAATCTACAGCTCATCTTTTTCCGAAACGCGACCGGCCAGGTGCTGGTGAAACTCTTGCTCAACGAGCATGAAGTGCGCATCCCAGCCTTGACATCCGCGCAAGGCTCTTACTATGAGTGGGAAACATTGAAGAAATATTTGTTGTCGAGGACGAAAGATCTTTGATTCTCCCGAAAGCAAGCAGTCTGCGAGTCTCCATCAAGTCTCCCCTTCTTATCTGTCTGACTTCAGGACTCCTCCGGCTTGCTTTCACCTTTTTTGTCTTGCAACCAAGTCTGACAGCCTTTCACAACCTGTTTTCAGACAAATTGGCCCGACGGGCCTCACAAACGGCACTCACAAAATGAACAGCAGCTTTCCTATTTCTTTCCCTTCTCTGAAATCAACAGCAATTTATCGCCGACATGCAGACGGAGGGAACCGTTGGGAATGAGGAATTTCTCGCCACGTTTCACGATGATCACCAAAGTCCCTTTAGGCAAGTTCATGTCTTTAAGCGTAGGCGAAACCTGAGCCATGGTTTCAGAGACAACCGTTTCGTGCAAATCCGAACCGATCTCTTCAGGAATCTCCACACCGAAATCATTGCCAGTCTTCGGCAAAGGCGCGGACAGACCTAAAAGGCGGGACATGAGAGTGATGGTGGTTCCCTGCAGAATGAGGGAAAGGATGGTGATGAAGAACACTATGTTGAAAATGCTTTGCGCTCCCGGCACTTCGGCCACTACGGGATAGGTGGCAAACAGGATGGGAGCAGCCCCTCTCAATCCCACCCACGAAATGAACAGACGGGACTTAGGCTTGATGCTCTTGCCAAAAGGCAACAGGCTGATGCAGACACTGAGCGGACGGCCCACTAAAATCATAAACACACCGATAAGCAAAGCTACGGCGGCGACTTCGAGCATCTCGTGCGGATTGACCAAAAGCCCCAGACAAAGGAACATGACGATCTGAGAAAGCCAAGTCAGCCCATCCATCACGGTATTGATCTCGCGCCGGAAGGGGATTTTCCGGTTGCCGACCATCATACCGGCCAGATAAACGGCCAGGTAACCGTTGCCTTTCAACAGGCTGGTGACCGAAAACGTAAAGAACAGCACAGCCAGCAGCAGTATGGGGTACATGGCCTGATTGTCTATATTAAGCTTGTTCATTGCCACAATGGCCAGCTGTCCCAAGAGGTATCCCGCCAGACCTCCCACCAGGAATTGGACGCAAAAGGATATGGCTATCTCTCCCCACCCCATGCCGGCAGCCTGGACAAACTGGATGAGGACAACGGTGAGCATATAGGCCATGGGGTCGTTGCTCCCGCTTTCCAGCTCAAGCATAGGGCGGAGGTTGTGTTTCAGGTTGATCTTCTGCGAACGGAGGATGGAGAATACGGATGCCGAGTCTGTAGATGACATGGTGGCGGCCAGCAGCAAGGAGGGAATGAGCGCAAAATGTATGTTGGTCCACGACATGCCGGAAAGCCACCAGATGAACAGTCCTGTAAACAGGGTGGTGAGCAGGACACCTACAGTAGAAAGCATCACACCGGGTCCCAACACCGGCCGAATGTCACGAAAACGGGTGTCCATACCGCCTGTGAAAAGGATAACGCTCAAAGCGATGGTGCCGACAAACTGGGCGGCGTGCATGTCATGAAACTGAATGCCAAGCCCGTCACTGCCGAAAAACATCCCCACGAAGAGGAACAGCAAAAGAGTGGGCACGCCAAAGCGATACCCCGTCTTGCCAGCCAATATGCTGACAAACAGAAGTGCCGAGCCGACAAGGAGTATATATTCTACAGGTATATCCATCTTTATCAGTGATTAGTGGTTAGTGATTATAGCGGATGTCATAACTTGTCAATTCACTGATCACACCACACTATAATAACAACTTCTCATCTCAGCCTTCCTCCGCCAACAGCTTGTGGCAGCCCAGATAAAAGAGCACCGCGACAGCCACCATCAAGGCTTTGGGATCGATGGAGAGAGCCTCATCCGCCACTACATTGCGGAAGGTTTCGCGAAGCGCATTTCCCAGCATCTGCACGCCATCAAACACAACGAACAAGACCGTCGCAAGCACAAAGGCACAAGCCGTCCACACCTGCGAAAGCCTGCGGCTACGGTCGGGCAAGCGGCGCATTACCCGGCGGGTGAAACCATTGTCCGGTATCTCCCGTTTGCCGGCAGCCAGAAACTGCCCGATCAGTTTATCGTCAATTTCCTCCATAACCATTCTGTTTTAAATAGGTTGCCAATTTTTCTTTTCCACGGGAAAGGTGGCTTTTCACCGTCCCCGCCGGATATCCCGTAATACCTGCGATCTTTTCGATGCTCAGGTCTTCCATGTAGAACAGAGTGATGCAGGTGCGTTCCGCCTCTTTCAACGTGGACAGCGCACGATAGATGTCCATCTGTCTTCCCACGTCCTGCTGCTGCGTCTGACATTGCGCGTCCACCTGCCTCGTGTCGAGATCGTCCGTTTCTTTTCGGGTGCGAAGATAATCATAAAAAACATTATATGCAATACGATATAGCCATGTGGAGAAGTCAGACAGGTTTTTGAACGATGCAATGCCTGTATATGCCTTGATAAAGGTATCTTGAGCCAGATCGTCGCTCAGCTCACTATCACCACAGGTCAGGTGAAGGAAGAGATGCCTCACAGGCGACTGGTATTTCCTGACCAGCTGCTCAAAAGCCTTGGCACTGTGAAACGCCACCACCTGTGCCACCAGCGAAAGGTCGTCAAGCTGTCTCATCGGGAGTATTACGGGAATTGTCTTCCTTTTCGCGAGTGTAATAGATGACCAGCTGTCCGAATCCGGTAAACATGATGAGCAGCCCGATGCAGCCAAGGCCGAACGTCTCAGTCAGCGCCCACAAGAAGATGAACAGTCCCAGCCCCAGAAAGACATTTTTGATGCCCCTGCTGCGGATGTCGCCCACATCCGTCTTCCGACAGAAATCGGCAGGCAAAGGCTGTCCGGCTTCCAAAGCTTTCTCGGCCAGCCGATACTTGGCTTTCCGGCTCTTATAGCGGAAAAAGAGAATAGCCAGCACAATCAGCAGCGGCAAGGCAAATCCGCACATCCCGAAGATGAGGATCATGGTCAGTGTATCGCTTATGGTAACCAGCGAATCCTGCAGGATCCCTTTCTTCCGCACAGCCCGATCCACATCGGCGGCCCATTCCGTCGGGAAGTCATAGGTTGTGACGCTCAGGGTATCGGTCACAGCCTTCCCGTCTATCACGGTGTCGTTCAGTTCGATAATGCGGGTCACAACACGTCCCGAACTGTCTTTCTCTGTCACAATCCTGTTCTCGCCACGGGCAGAAGCAGCCAGCAAGGCAGTCATCATACATGCCCAAAAAATCATTCGTTTCATCATACATCAGTCCGTTTTTAAAGGTTTCTTTGCACATTAGACGGAGCATATCCTTCACAAAGTTGCAAAGATCCGTTTTTTTTCTTTCATCCGATGCATTTTTTTGCAGAGATTTCTCCAGAGCGCACCGCTTTTATTACCTTTGCCCCGTCAAAACCAACCAAAAGCATGAATCTACCCTCTCCTTTTTTATCTGCCATCCGCTCCCTGCTGGGCGAAGAAGAATGCCGGCGACTGACCGGTGCGCTTTCCGTCGAGCCTTGCGTCAGCATCCGCCTCAATCCGCACAAGGCTCCCGGCCCTGCCGCTTCCGGCGAACAGGTGCCTTGGTGCGGCTCAGGCTATTACCTGCCCGTCCGGCCGGCCTTCACTTTCGACCCCTTGTTTCATACCGGCTGTTACTACGTGCAGGAAGCTTCGTCCATGTTTGTGGAGCAAGCCCTGAAACAATGCCTGCCCGTCGGCCGCCCCGTGGTCATGCTCGACCTTTGCGCCGCACCGGGAGGCAAGTCCACCCACGCCCTCAGCCTCCTGCCAGAAGGCAGCCTGCTGGTGGCCAACGAGGTGATCCGCAGCCGTGCCCAAGTGCTGGCCGAGAACCTGACGAAATGGGGATGCCCCAACACGATAGTCACTCAAAACGATCCGGCGGACTTCGCTTCCCTGACAGGAGTCTTTGATGTTCTCCTGACCGACGTGCCCTGCTCCGGCGAAGGCATGTTCCGCAAAGACCCGGCAGCCATTGAAGAATGGAGCATAGAGAATGTGGAACACTGCCGCTGGCGGCAACGCCGCATCCTGAAGGACGTGTGGCCCAGCCTGAAACCTGGCGGCCTGCTCATCTACAGCACCTGCACTTACAACACGCTGGAAAACGAAGAGAACGTGGCGTGGATCTGCCAAGAGTTAGGCGCAGAGCCCATACGGCTGGAAGTGCAGGAAGCGTGGAACATCACTTCCTCCCTGACAGACACTTCCCTACCCGTCTGCCGCTTCTTTCCGCACAAGACCAAAGGCGAAGGCTTCTTTCTGGCCGCCTTGCGCAAGACAAAGAATGAAGAAGAACCCAACGTCTCCGCTCCGGCCTTCTCGCGCAAAACGGACAAGAAGCAGCGCACAGCCTTCTCCAAAGAGGTCCTACAGACGGCACGCGGCTGGGTGAAAGAGGCGGACAAATACGCATGGAATGTCTGCGGCAATACGCTTTCGGCTTTCCCGCTCGCCCATCAGGCACTGTTGGAACGGTGCAAACAGACACTGCGCATCCTTCAGGCAGGCATCGAAGTGGCCGAAGCGAAAGGGAAAGACTTGCTGCCTATGCAGGCTCTGGCTCTCAGCACTGCCTTGCAGGCCGAAGCTTTTCCACTAGCAGAGGCAGACTACGGACAAACCATCGCTTACCTGCGCAAGGAGGCGGTCCGTCTTCCGCCTTCCGTTCCACGCGGCTTCGCGCTGCTCACCTGCCGGAATGTCCCTCTCGGCTTCGTGAAAAACGTGGGCAATCGCGCCAACAACCTCTATCCGGCCGGCTGGCGCATCCGAAGCGGACACGTGCCGGAAAAAGAAGAAACAGTGATTAG